>CAYMQZ010000476.1:0-1505 GCA_964392705.1 uncultured Gemmatimonadota bacterium | reverse complement strand
CCAATCCCGCCCCGGCGTTGTTGGCCCCGGAGAAGCCCGCGTTGGCCGACATCACGGCGACGCGGAAGGGAACGCCGTACAGGGCGTGGAGCTGGGCCGCTTCAGGCAGCAGCGCGTCCCGCTGCTCCGGCGAGTCGAGGACGTAGACGACGTCGGCCTCGCGGAGCTCGGGATCGTGGGCGAACTGGGCGAGCTGGTGCTGCAGGTAGTCCGTGCGACGGTACAGGGTCACCACGATGGAAGTCGTCGGCGCGGGCGGCGGGCTTCCCATCTGAACCACCGTGTCGACCCGCGCGGCCCGCGTCGTCCGCTCCTGGAGGCGAGTCAGGGCGGGATGGGCGTGGCGCAGGGCCAGGCCCTCCTCCGGGCCACTCTCCTGGGACAGGTCGCCCAGGATCGTGTCCCGTACGGCCGACAGGTCCCGCACGACCTCGGGAGCGGGCACCTCGAGGGCCCTGCCGAGCGCGTTTCGCATCTCGCCCACCCAGCCGCGCGGCAGCCGGCTCGAGGCGGCCACCTCGAAGTGCCCGATGAAGCCGTGCCGGGCCTCAGGATCCGTCCCGTCGTACAGCGCCTCGATGTCCGGGCGGCGGTAACGGAAGACGCGCTCGAGCAGCTCGACGCGGTGACCCTCGGGGGACACCATCGACAGACCGGTGATCCTCGCGTCGGCGTCACACATCCACCCCTTCACCCAGAAAGACGTCTCGTCCACGCGGAGAAGGTCGTCGACGCAGAGGCCCCGGGGCTCCGCGCCGACATGGCGCGGGAGCGGCTCCCGCAGGGCCTCGCGCAGCAGGTGGAGGCGGTGGCTGAGGGAGAAGGCGCCTCCCTCGGCCGCATGGGCGTCCGACCACGAGGCCACGAAGTGGACGAGCTCGTTCCGGGTGTAGGGATCGAGGTCCGCGAGATCCCACCGGAGGAGCGTGCGCAGGTCGGTGGTCACGGCCTCCACCTCCTCGGGTCCGAGGGCGAGGAGCCGCCTGCCCGAGCGGAGGCGGACCTCGAGGCGGGAGCGGCCGTCCTCGGCGCCCGACGGGAGCTTGGCCAACACCACGCGGCCCCCGGTCGCCCGCTCGCCGGGCGCGGGCTCGCCGGTTGCCTGCTCCCGGATCGCCGACTGGCCGGGCGCTTCGCGCCGGAAGGAGAGCTCGGTCGCTTCGAGGGGATCGGGTCGGCCGTCGGCCAGCACCTCGACTTCGGGGCGGATCGACCGGGTCGGGTCGATCCGGCACACCAGGATCCACGCGCCCGGACCGAGCGGGGCCGCGCGCGACAAACCGGCGCCCAGCCTCCGCTCGAGGATGGCGAGGGGCCGGGAAGCGTCGCCCACCGAGGCGTCTCGAGTCCGGCCCTGCGCGTCTTTCACGCCCGTACGGCTCGCCATGAGCTCCTCTCCTCTCGGCTGGGGTTCCTCAGCAGCTCTTCGTAGATCGCCTCCAGCTCGGCCACGTGGCGGTCCATGGCGTGCACATCGGGGACACCGTCGCGCAGCTCCTCCCAGA
>CAYMQZ010000475.1:0-1509 GCA_964392705.1 uncultured Gemmatimonadota bacterium | reverse complement strand
GCCGGACGCCGGGCGCATCCACGCCGGACGCCGGGCGCATCCACGCGGGCCGGGGTCCCCGCGGATCCGGCCGCCCCGTCGCCGAGCCGTCTACGGCGGAACGCCGTGGCCGGGCTGGTCGCGCTCCGCCCGGCTCCGTACCTTCGCCGCCGTCCCGGGCGGGCCCGCCGGAGCGTGAAGGCGGCTCGTGACGACCCGATCAGCCGAGCGGCGATCCGTCGATGTCCCTACTCCGTCACATCAAGGCGATCCTCACCCTGGGTCGGGGCACCCTGCGCGGAGTCTCCGAACTCCAGGCCGGTGACGACCCGATCGCGCTGTTCCGGACGTGGTTCGACGACGCCCGCGAGGCCGGCTTCCTGTTTCCCGAGTCGATGAGCGTGGCCACGGCGACGGCCGAGGGACGCCCGTCCGCGCGCATGATGCTCCTCAAGGGCGTCGACGAGGCGGGGTTCGTCTTCTACACGAACTACGGGAGCCGGAAAGCGTCGGACCTGGCGAGGAACCCGTGGGCGGCGCTGGTCTTCCACTGGGACGTCCTCCAGCGACAGGTGCGGGTCGAAGGGCAGGTCGAGCGGCTCCGCAGGGAGGAGTCGGCGGCGTATTTCCGGACGCGCCCCCGCGGCAGCCAGATCGGCGCCTGGGCGTCCCGCCAGAGCGAAGAGCTCGAGAGCCGCGAGGAGCTCGAGCGTCGCTTCCGGCGGTACGAGGAGAAGTTTCGCGGGGAGGAGGTGCCGCTTCCCGATTTCTGGGGCGGCTACCGGCTGCGTCCGGAACGGATCGAGTTCTGGCAGGGCCGGGCGAACCGGCTGCACGACCGGCTCATCTACCGGCGATCCGACGGGAAGTGGGACGTCGCCCGGCTCCAGCCGTAGGCGCGTCGCCGCTGCGGCGACCCCGGGCTCAGCGCGCGATCACGTATATGTTGCAGCGCCGGGAGCCGCCGGGGAGGCCCTCCACCGGGACCACGATGCGGCGGTAGTCCGGGCCCTCGAAGGCGTCCAGCCGCGCCCAATGGGCGGGCAGGTCCTCCGAGGCGAAGACCTGGACGGGGACGGGCTCCCCCTCCGGGTCCCACTCGAGGCCCGGGAACCCGTGGGCGGCGCCCCAGCCCGTCCCGTGCAGGTGGCCACGAACGTGGCCGCCCTCCAACCACTCGCCCTCGAGGGGCTGGAGGAGCCGGGCGTTCACCTCTCCCGGGGCCAGGGAGCCGTACACGGCCAGGCGGTGCTCGGGGCCCTTGACCATCCGGCCGGCATCCGCCTCCGAGGTCACGAGTGCCTCCTACACGGCCTCTCCGGGTGCGCTCCTGCGCCGCCCTCGGCCGCGCGCAGCGCTCGCGGCCCCGATTGCCCTCGAGCCCGTACCGCGGTATCGGGTGTAGCCTGCCACGGTGGGCGATCCGAGCCGGGGGAGTGGCGGTCGCCCGGCGAGCGGGCTGCGCTACATCGATGCGTCGGGTGAGGAGAGGACATGAAGCTGCGAAACGTGACGCCCACCCTGAAGACC
>CAYMQZ010000474.1:0-1515 GCA_964392705.1 uncultured Gemmatimonadota bacterium | reverse complement strand
CTAGAAGCCTGTTGAAAAACTCCCCTCCGAGGATGGTGCCCGAGCGATCCGATGGGTAGGTTGGATCGAGCGAGGGCAGCACCCCGAGCGGAGGGGAGGCGGATGCAGGGTCGAAATCGGGCGGAGCCAATGCTGTTCCAGATGGTGGACCTGGAGGCGCTGGTGCCTCCGGACCACTGGCTTCGCCGGCTGGACGCGGTGCTGGATCTGAGTTTCGTGCACGAGGCGGTGGCGGAGTGCTACAGCGCCGAGACGGGGCGACCCAGCGTGGACCCCGAGCTGGCGCTCCGCATGCTGATCCTGGCGGAGTTCTACGATCTGCCGATCCGGGAGCTGTGCCGGGAGCTCGCCATGCACGCCGGCATGCGGTGGTTCTGTCGGCTGAACTTCCACGATCCGGTCCCCGACCACTCCACCCTGTCGCGGCTCAAGAACGAGCGCTGGGCGGAGAGCGGGCTGTTCGACCGGCTGCACGAGGAAGTGGTGCGGCAGTGCTGCGAGGCCGGCCTGGTCTCGGGCCGCCATCTGTCGCTGGACGGGACCGAGGTGGAAGCCGACGCCAGCATGAAGAGCCTGAAGCGCCGGGGCCCGCGGCCTCCCGAGGATCCGAATGAGCCACCGGGCTCGCCCGGAAGCGGGGACGGCCGCAAGGTCCGGGAGCCGCAGCCGAAGGGCGCGTGGAGTGCCCACGGGGTGCGGTTCAGCAATCAGACCCACCGCTCGACCACGGATCCGGATGCGCGGCTCTATCGGAAGGGAAAGAGCCGCGGGGCGCGGCTCTGCTATATGGCGCACGACCTGATCGACACGAAGAGCCGGGTGATCCTGAAGCGCCGCGCGAGCCGGGCCTCCAGTACCGCGGAGCGAGAGACCGGCCTGGAAATGCTGGACGAGGTGCTCGAGAAGCGGGAGCGACTGGGACTTCCCAAGAAGCCAGAGATCCTGACGGCCGATGCGGGCTACGGGGCCGGGAAGTTCGTCGCCGATCTGCTGGACCGGGAGATCCTGCCCCATATTCCGCTCGTGGCCGGCGAGGAGAAGGAAAAGATTCCGACCTGGCAGCGGTCGACGACGAATCTGGACTGGAAGCGGAAGCGGGCCGAGAAGGTACGGATCGCGAAGGCGCGCAACCGGGTCCGGGACTGTTACGGGACGCGGGGCTACCAGGTGAGCCGGAAGCTCCGGACCCGGAATGAGCTCGGCTTCGCCGAGGGCAAGAACGAGCACGGCCTGGGGCGCACCCGCGTCCGCGGCCTTGGTAGAGTGGACGTCCACCTGCAGCTGAAGGCGGTCGTGCAGAACCTGAAACGCCTGGCGGGACACGTCCGTCGGGAGCGGCGGGGAGCCCAGGGGGCCGCGCTCTCGCACCCGGAATTTGTGGTTCGACCCGTTCAGCTTCTCGGCCAATTCTTCGCCCCGGCTATTTCCAAGCTCCGACGTACTTACGAGAAGCACCTTCGCCCCTGGCTCTGCTCGGGGCCCTGGGGAATGACCGCTTCTTCAACAGCCTTCTAG
>CAYMQZ010000473.1:0-1520 GCA_964392705.1 uncultured Gemmatimonadota bacterium | reverse complement strand
TGTCAAGCTCCCGCCGCTTGAGGGGCGGTGCTGGTGGAGAAAAAGCGGCGGGCGTTGCGGTGCTGGATCGGGTCATAGGCGGTGTGGTTTTGCCAGCAGCGCCAGAGGACGCGGACCCAGGCGCGGGCGAGGATGCGAACGGCATGGGGGTGGTCGCAGCCACGGGCTCGGGCCCGAGCGTAGACGTCGGCGGCCCAGGGGTGAGCATGCCGGGAGTTGTCGGCCCAGGTGGTGAGGGCGCGTCGCAAGCGTTTGTTGCAGGCGTAGCGGAAGCTCACGCCCCGGTGCTTGCCCGATTCGCGGGTGATAGGGGCCACGCCTCCCTCCGCGGCGAGCTGCTGGGCGCTGTGGAAGCGGCGACGATCCTCGCCGAGCTCGGCGAGGATCTGGGCGGCGTTCGTAGTGCCGGCGCGGGGGAAGGACCGCACGATCTCTCCGTCGGGGTGCTGATCGAGCTGGGCTCGGATGAGGCCGTCCAGCCGTTTGATCTCGGCCACCAGGGGGGAGAGGGTGGCGACGAGGCATTGGACCAGCTGGCCTTTCGTTTCGCTCTCGAGCGGGCCGGCGTGGCCGAGAGGTGCTTTCCGGAGGCGGGCGAGCAGCGCCATGGGAGTACGGCGGCCCGAGTAAGCGTGCGTCTTCAGGAAGCGTTCCATGCGCTTGGGACCGAGGCGGGCTGCACTCCGGGGGGTGGGATAGCGGTCGAGGAAAGCGAGCGCGATGGGGCTGTCCACATCGGCGAAGATCAGCGCGGCGCCCGGCCAGAAGCTCCGGAGCAAGGATCGGAGCTGATTGGCGAGAGCCACCCGAGTGGCGACGAGGTCGTCGCGGGTCCGGACCAGGGCTCGAAGCGCCCGGGAGGCATCGGAGGGAGGCTGGAGCGGCTCGAAGCGATGGCCGTCGGTCCGCAGGAGATCGGCCAGCAGGTAAGCATCCCCGGCGTCACTCTTGCCCGGAGCGGCCGCGTAGCGCGAGCGGCTGGCCTTCACCTGGTTCGGGTGGATCGGAACGACACGGAAGCCGGCCTCGACCAGTGTGTCCACGAGCAGGCCGGAGGGACGCTCGAGGGCGATCGGAAGTCGCTCGGGGGGGCCGAAGGAGCGAAGACGGCGCACGAGCCCCGACAGCCCCTCCGCCGTGTGAAGGACGGAGAAGCGGGTCCGGATCCCGCCCCCGTCGTCGATCACACAGACATCGTGCTTCTCACTCGCCCAATCGAGTCCCGCGAAGTACTTTTCCGCCGTCCCTTGCACGGCTCACCTCCGTGTCGAGGGTCAGATCCCTGTGCCGGCGTACGAAGGTCTCGCCGATCGCTCACTGAACGGCGCTCCGGGCGAACAGCCCTGGCGCAACACCCTGTGGTCGGTCGGGGCCTTCTGCGCCGGGCAGGGGAGCAGGTCTCATGGGGGCCGTCGGGTCGCTTCCGCGGCAAGCGAACCTGGCTCTCCCTATCCGGCCGCCGACTCGTCTCCGACTCAGAGAACTTACTTCCCTGCACAGGCAAGGTGGACCAGTGAGCG
>CAYMQZ010000472.1:0-1524 GCA_964392705.1 uncultured Gemmatimonadota bacterium | reverse complement strand
CGGCCGAGATGACGATCTCGAACAGGTCCGTCCCCACGGCCACGTGGGTGGGGATTCCCAGCAGGTAGATCATCGCGGGGAGCCGGATGAAACCCCCTCCGGCCCCGAGGAAGCCGCTCGCCAGCCCCCCGACGAAGGCGACGCCGAGGATCGCCCACACGGAGATCTCCGCGCCGGACACGACGAGGGAAATGCGGGGCCGCAGGCGCAGGCGCCGGACCCGCTCCGCGAGGCCCAGGGCGACGTGATCCTCCCCGGACCCCGCTCCTCCCCCACGCGAAGCGCGGAGCGCCCGCCGGCTCTCCCACGCGGTGAGCGCCGAGATCACCACGAGCACCGCCATGAACGTGCCCCCGACCGGCCAGTCCAGGCTCTGCCGACGCTCCAGAAACTCGATCACCTGGGCGCCCGCCTCCACGCCGGCCACCGTCCCCAGGACCATGATCGCTCCGAGGCGGACGTCGACGTTCCCGAGCGCGCGGTGCCGGCGGGCCGCCACGATCGATTTGCCCACGATGTGGGCCAGGTCCGTGCCGACCACGAAGTTCATCGGGACGCCGACGGCGAACATGGCGGGCCCCGCGAGGAAGGCGCCTCCGACTCCGAAGAATCCGCCGAGCAGTCCCACGATGAACCCGATGGCGGCCAGAAAGAGCGGATCCAGCACGAGCCCGGCGACGGGGAAATCCACGCTCGTCTCGCGAACTCAGGAGCGAAGGCCCCGGAGCAGCCGGACCAGCACGGACGCCACGGCCTCCAGGATCACCCCCTGGCCCACGATCAGGGCGAGGGACAGCGCGGCGTAGAGGACCCGCTCGCGCTGGTGGATGTCCGCGATCCAGTCGCCCAGGAAGCGGAGCACCAGAAAGAAGTACGCGACGACGAGCGCCGCGTAGAGAAGGAGCTCGAAGAGGAACGACGGCCAGGACGGGACCCCGGCCCGCCCATCCCTGCCCTTGGTCATGTGGTCTCCCGCGGCGGGACTCGCACCGCGCCAGGACGCGCGGCCACCGTCCCCCCCGACGGCACATCCCGTGCCCGGGCAGCTTCCCCCGGGGAAGCGTGGCTATGCCTCCTCGGGCTCCAGGTCGAGCGCCACGGAGTTGACGCAGTAGCGGAGGCCCGTGGGCTGGGGGCCGTCCTCGAACACGTGGCCGAGGTGCGAATGGCAGCGGGCGCACAGCACCTCGGTCCGCCGCATGCCGTGGCTCGTGTCGAGCTCCGTGCGCACCGCCTCGGGGTCGGCGGGCTCGAAGAAGCTGGGCCAGCCCGAGCCCGACTCGTACTTGGCGTCGGAGGAGAAGAGCTCCTGTCCGCAGGCCGCGCAGCGGTAGACGCCCCGGGTCTTGGCGCCCAGGTAGCGCCCCGTGAAGGCCGGCTCGGTGCCCTTCTCCCGCATCACCCGGTACTGTGCGGGCGTGAGCCGCTCCCGCCATTCCCGCTCGGAGCGCTCCCCGGCGCTCACGGACTCACCTCCTCGACCGGCCCGCCCTCCAGCTCCGGAAGCACCTCGCGCTCGTAGCG
>CAYMQZ010000471.1:0-1530 GCA_964392705.1 uncultured Gemmatimonadota bacterium | reverse complement strand
ACGGGAAGGCCGCCGAGCGGATCGCCCGGATCACGGTCGAGGAGCTGTCGGCGCCCCCCGCGGGCCCCGACGGGGAAAGGGCCGGCGACGGGGCCGAGGAGACGTCCGAGGCGACGTCCGAGCCCCGACGCGTCGCGGCCGGGGGCTGAGCGTCGCGGCCGGCAGCGAGCGGCGCGGCCGCCCCTACGACCACGCCGACGACATGGGAGCGAGCGCGCTCGCCCCGTCGCACATCCCCTCCGTTGACCTCCTGCAACACCGCCGCCCCGCCGCGCGGCGTCCCGCTCCGGCCCGGTTGTGGCCACGGCGTCAAAGGGGAAACCCGCCTCTCGTCCTGACGGAATCCCCGTCTGGCGCGCTTCTTGACACTTTACGCCCCGCTGATTTACACTTGGGGCCCTTCGCGAGTCGCGGTTCTGCGGACTCCCCCATGGCCATATCGGGGAGTTCTGCCGCGAAGACTCGCCATGTTCGGCGAGAATGTGCTTCGGGCTCGCCACAGCGTGTCGGCTGCGGTCGAGGTGTCGTGTGACCGCAATGGTCGACGGGCGGCGACGAGGCGCCGGGCACGTTGCACGGCGGTCTGGCGAAACGCGAGGCGCGAGGGACCTGCCGTAGCCGTAGCGGTTGGCGAGACGAATGACGAGGGCGACGGGGCGGTCGCGGCTCCATGTCGAGCCCGCGCCACGCCAGGGGGACTTCATCACGCCTGGAGAGATCTCGTGAGAGCAGAAGCGCGAGAGCTGGACGACGCGACGGAGGCCCGGGACGAGCTCATCGAGCTCGAGGAGGGGTCCTACGTCCTGACTCCCGAGGAGCGGGCCCAGATCCGGATCCTCGTGGTCGACGACGAGCCGAGCATCCTCGAGAGCTGCGAGTCGGTGCTCGGGGCCGACGGCTACGACTGCGAGGTCGAGCGCAAGGCCGACGAGGCGATCCACCGCCTCAAGAGCCAGCAGTACGACATCGTCCTGATCGACCAGAACATGCCGCAGGTGCACGGCCTCGACATCCTGGCCGAGCTGCGCCATCGGAGCCCGAGCACGCTGGCGATCATGATGACGGGGCACGCGACGACGGAGGCGAGCATCCGGGCCCTGCAGGCCGGGGCGTGGGAGTACCTGCCCAAGCCGTTCACGGCCACGCAGCTCCTGGTGGTGGTCGGCCGCGCCGCTTTCACCCTCATGCGCTCCCGCGCCCTCTCCGACGGCGCGCGACGCGAGGGGGTGCTGGTCGAGACCAGCAAGGTGAGGATCCTGGGCGTGTCGAAGGCGATGCGGCAGGCCGTCCAGACCGCCCAGAAGGTGGCCAGGACCGACGCCTCCGTCTTCATCACGGGCGCCAGCGGGACGGGAAAGGAGCTGATCGCCCAGTACATTCACAGCGAGAGCCGCCGGTCGCGGAAGGCCTTCGTGGCCGTGAACTGCGCGGCGCTCCCGGGCGAGCTGTTGGAATCGGAGATGTTCGGGCACCGGCGCGGCGCGTTCACGGGCGCCGTCCGTGACAAGCCGGGCCTGCTGGAGGTGGCGG
>CAYMQZ010000470.1:0-1532 GCA_964392705.1 uncultured Gemmatimonadota bacterium | reverse complement strand
GCATCAGGTTCTCGACCGGGTTCCGGTCCGGCGGGACGTAGGTGAAGACGGAGAGGACGTCCGGGTCCACGCGCTCGGCGGCCGCGATCGCCTCCTCGTGGTTCCCGGCGATCAGATGGTGGCGGGCCAGCATGGCGTCCACGGTCTGCGCCACGTCGAAGCCCGTTCCCAGGACGCGGGTCCGGAACGGCTCCAGGTCCGCCTCCGAGACGCCGGCCAGGTCGCCGCGCGCCGCCTCGAGCAGGCCCAGCACCTCGGCCAGCACCTGCGCGCGGGGCACGGGCGGCGGCGACTCCTGGTCCACGGCCAGCGGGACTTCCTCGAACTGCTGGATGATGGTCCCGAGCGCCATCGCCTTGAACAGGCGGGCGAGGGCGAGGATGCCGGACTCCATGGCCGGCGACAGCCCCACCCGGGGCGCGTGCTCGATCAGGTTGTTCGCGGACTTCACGATCTGGTAGGCGGCGGCGAACGGCTCCTCGACCACCCCCAGCTCGGCGTCGACCGCTCCGGGCGGCCCCTCCAGCAGCGTGCGGTAGGAGGGCAGCGAGCGCGTGTTGGTGCCCCACTCGTCCGTCACCAGGGCCGGGGCCTGGATGAACTCCTCCACCTGCGCGGCGAACTGGCCCTGCATGCCCACGGCCAGCGCGATCACGCCGTCGATCGAGCCGAGCACCTCCTCCTCGGTCGGGGCGTTCGGGTTCTCGAGGTCCAGCCCGCACCCCGAGAGCCACAGGGCGACCGCGAGGGCGGGCACCACGCGTCGTATTCTCACGGCGAGACCTCCGGAGTCTCGGTTGTTCGCGTCATCCGGCCGCGGGCGGATCCGCGCGCGCTTCGGCCTCCTGCGGCGCTCCACGGTCCCCGGCTCACAGCCGCAACGTGACGCCGAAGTGGAAGCTCCGCGGGATGGGCGTGGTGGCGAAGTCCACGCCCCGTGCCACCGGGTTCGCGGAGAACAGGTTGACCTCGGGGTCGAGTCCCGAGTAGTCGGTGATCGTGAACAGGTTGCGCGCCGCCACCCGAAGCTCCAGGCTCTCGACGCCGATCCTCTGCCCGAACGGCCGCTCCAGCCGATATCCGACGGCCACCTCGCGGAGCTTCACGAAGCCCCCGTCCTCCATGTACTCCTCGTAGATGTTGATCCGGCCGTTGGGGTTCAGGGTGAAGGTGCCCGGGACCGTGTCCCCGCTGATCTCCCGCTCCACCACCTTGTCCACGCCGAAGAACTCGGTGATCCGTCGGGTGAAGTTGGCCACGTCGTTCCCGAAGCGGCCATCGAGCAGGAAGCTGACCTGGAGGTCCCGCCGTAGATCGATCGTGTTGGACAGCGAGGCGACCAGGTCGGGGTTGGGGTCGCCGATGATCTTCGAGGCGAAGCTGCCCGCCTCGTTCCGCGCCCGGAGCGGGAGCCCGTCCTCGTCGTAGGCGATGTTCCCCTGCTCGTCCCGCTCGTAGAAGCCGCCGAAGAACACGCCCAGGGGTTGGTCCTCGATGATGAAGTTCGGGTAGCCGCCCCCGACCGCCGAGAG
>CAYMQZ010000469.1:0-1535 GCA_964392705.1 uncultured Gemmatimonadota bacterium | reverse complement strand
GGATCCCGGGCGAAGATCGTGTCCCAGACCATCGTCCCGACCACCCCGAGGCGCCGCACGACCCGACCTCCTTTCCGCTCGATCCCTCCCGGTGCGCTCCGCCGCGAGCCCGGCCTGCCGGCGGGTCCCGGCCTCCCGACCGTTCCGCTAGATCCCGCCGCAGCGCTCGACCCGGAAGGTGGCGGCGGCACCGATCACGCCCGCCATGCCCCCGAGCTCGCTGGGGAGGATCCGGCAGTGCTCGGAGGCGTGCCGGAACGCGCGCTTACGGACCTCGGCCCGCAGCGGATCGAACAGGTGGTCGCCCGCCCGCGTCACGCCGCCCGAGACGACGACGACCTCCGGGTTGAAGACGTTGATCAGGTTCGCCACACCGGTGCCCAGGAACCTCGCGGTCTCGCGCATCACCTCCGTCGCGTAGGTGTCCCCGGCGACGACCGCCTCGTACACGGTCTCGGCGGTGATCCGACCCAGGTCCCGGTCCACCATCGCGGGCAGGATGCTGGAGGCGCCGGCCTCCAGGCCCTCCACCGCGCGGGCCGCGATCGCCGGCCCCGACGCGTAGGCTTCGAGGCACCCGTAGTTGCCGCAGTTGCACTTCCGGCCGGTCGAGTCGATCGTCATGTGTCCGATCTCGCCCGCCACGTCCGAGGCGCCGTGGTAGACGCTACCGTTCAGCACGATCCCGCCGCCCACGCCCGTGCCCACCGTGACCGCGATCACCGTGTCGGCCCTGCGCGCCGCGCCCATCCACCACTCGCCCAGGGCGGCGCAGTTCGCGTCGTTGTCCAGCACGGCTTCCAGGCCCACCGCGTTGGCGATCAGGTCGCGGAGCGGAAAGTTCCGCCACCGGAGGTTCGGGGTCTCCAGCACGGTTCCCGTCTCGCGGTCGAGCGGCCCCGGGGAGCCCAGGCCCACCCCGACGATGCCGCCCTCCGGGATCTCGGCCTCGTGGCGGGCGTCGCGGATCGCCTCCCGGATCATCCCCACCATCCGGTCCACCACGAACTTGGCGCCCCGCTGCGCCTCGGTCGGCAGCGAGCGCATACCCAGCACGGTGCCGCCCTCGAACGGGACGACCCCCACGTTGATCGAGGTCCCCCCGAGATCCACTCCGACGATGTAGCGGTCGTTCTCCACGCGACCTCAACCTCCGCGCGCCGGCGCGATCGGACGGGCCCGCGGGGTCGCGGGCCGGCGGGCGGCGGGCCGACCCGCGACCAGCCCAGACCCCGGGCCGGCCCGGCTCACTCCCCCACCTTGAGGACGGCCAGGAACGCCTCCTGCGGCACCTCGACGGTCCCCACCTGCTTCATGCGGCGCTTCCCCTCCTTCTGCTTCTCCAGGAGCTTCCTCTTCCGGGTGACGTCGCCGCCGTAGCACTTGGCGGTCACGTTCTTCCGCAGGGGCCGTACCGTCTCGCGCGCGATCACGTCCCGTCCGATCGCGGCCTGGATGGCGACCTCGAAGAGCTGGCGCGGGATCAGCTCCTTGAGCTTCCCGGCCATCTTGCGGCCGTAGTCGTACGCGTGCTC
>CAYMQZ010000468.1:0-1538 GCA_964392705.1 uncultured Gemmatimonadota bacterium | reverse complement strand
TGATGTAGGCGGGCTGCGCCTGGAGCGCGGTGGCGAGCGGGGTCATTCGCGCTCCGTCCCGAGCATCCCACTGGCCGACGCCGCGTCGACCAACGCCCCATCGGCCAGCCGCAGGCGCCGATCGGCCACGCGACGGGCCTGGTCGGCGTCGTGGGTGACCCAGAGAACGGCCCGGGGCGGATCAACGGGCGGGCTAGCATCGGCGGCCCTCGAGCCTGCCTCGACCGCGCCGACATCCTCGGGCGCCCGCGAACCGTCGGCCCGGCCGGCATGCCTCAGCCAGCGTCGCACCAGCTCCTCGACCCGGGCCACGCCGTCCGGGTCCAGGGCCGCCGTGGGCTCGTCCAGCAGCAGGATCCGGGGACGGGCGAGGAGGGCCCGCACCAGCGCCGCCGCCTGGCGCTCTCCGCCCGAAAGCTCCTCGGTTCGTCGCTCCAGGAAGCCTTCCGGTCTGCCCAGCTCCCGGAGCAGTCCCGCGGCCCGCTCCCGGGAAAAGGAGCGCTGGCCGTGGACCCGGTAGCCGAACGGCTCCCGGAGCGCGGCCTCCACCGTTCCCGGCGGGAGGGGCGGGGACTGGTGCACGTAGACGGCGGTGCTCCTCCAGGCGGGCATCTCCCACTCCCCGACCGGTCGGCCCAACAGCTCCAGCTCGCCCCCGTCCAGCGGGTCGAGGGCGGCCAGGGCCCGGAGCAGCAGGGTCTTTCCGCTCCCCGTGGGGCCCTGGAGGGACACGATCTCCTCGGGGGGCAGCGCCAGCGAGAAGCGTCGGAACAGCCACCGCTCCGGCGCCTCGGGATCGCGCCGCCCGAGATCCGTCGCCCGGAGGAGGGGAGCGGCAGGTCGGGAGTCGGCCTGGGGCGTGCTCATGTCTCCGCGGATGCTAGCGGGACGCCCGAGCCCGGGTCCAGGCTCGACGCGCGACGACGGCCCGTCAGGTCCAGGCGGCGCCCGCGATCCGGTGACCTCCGCGCCTCTCGATCTCGAGGCGGCTGTTGCCCCGCCCGGTCTCGCGCCTGACACTTGACCCGCGGTGCGACAGCGGGCCGTCAACCAACGTCAGCGGAGCACGTCCACCGCGCGAACTACCGGGGGAAGGCAGGGATGCAAGCGGAGCAGGAGCCGGATGACCGGCGGCGGTCGGGGTCCCAGGCCGCGGAGACCGCCGCCTCGCGGATCCGAAGGATGGTGATCGCCCTCGGGCTCGTCCTGGGCGCCGGAACGCTTGCCCGTTCCGCGGACGCGCAGGCATCGGCGGACGCGCAGGCCTCGGCGGACGCGCGGGGGTCGGCTGGCGCGCAAGCCTCCGCGGACACCCGGCCTTCCGCCGAAGCCCCCTCCCCGGCCGCCCGCGAGGGGCCTTCCTGCCGGGTCCTGTGCACGCCCGACCTCGCCTTCGAGCCCACGGTCTCCATCGAGAACCTGGCGGCCAGACACCGGACGGCGAGGCTCGAAGACGGCGTCCCGGTGGACACCGCCACGGCGGAGCGGGAGGCGGTCTTCGAGATCGTCCTGGCCGTGGGCGTTCCCACGGAGATCCC
>CAYMQZ010000467.1:0-1538 GCA_964392705.1 uncultured Gemmatimonadota bacterium | reverse complement strand
GGGCACCACGGCCGAGCAGGCGGAGTGCCGGACGATCGCCGTCGGGAACATCAAGACGGCCCAGGCGGAGCCGCCCCGGCGCGGGTCGGGGAAGGCGTTCACCTCCCGGCTGATCACCAAGGAGGATCTGGCCACGCTGCCGGACATGAGCCTCTACGACTTCCTCCGCCAGCACGCCGAGATCCGGATCGAGGACTTCCCCGGTGGCGGAGGGGGCCGCGGGGTCATCTTCTGCGCCGAGCGCGAGACGCAGAGCACCTACCGGGGCTGCCCCGTGATCGTCAACGAGCGGGAGGCCCACGATCCGATCGCCACGGTGCGCGACCTGTCCATCCACGAAGTGAGCCGGATCGAGATCCTCCGCCGCAGCGAGGCGAGCAATCGCTACGGCGGAAGCGGGATGATCGGCGCCATCGTGATCCGCAAGTAGCGAGGGCCCTCAGCCACCCGTTCCTCGCCCCGGGGCCGTGCGCAGCGTGACGCTCACGCCGGCATGGTCCGACGGCCAGAGGCCGGACGGCGAACAGCGCAGTCAAGCGCGGCGCTTCGGACGACGCCCTACCGGAGCGCGGCCGCGACGTTGCCGCCGTCCACCGTCAGCACGGCGCCCGTCGTCTTGCGCGCCAGCGCCAGGAACACGAACGCCCGGGCCACGTCCTCGGCCCGCACCTCCCGGCCCAGGAGGTTGCCCCGCATGTACTCCTCGCGGGATACGCCCCGGGCGTCGGCCCTGGCGGCCACCATCTCCTCGGTCAGGATGCCGCTCCGGATGCGGTCGGCGTTCACGGCGTTGGCCCGGATGCCCTCCTCGCCGTGGTCGAGCGCGTACTGCCGGACCAGGAAGAGGGTGGCCGCCTTGGGGAGCCCGTACGGGCCGAAGTTCCGACCCGGGTTCACGGCCTGCTTCGAGGTGTTGAACAGCAGGACGCCGCCCGTGTCCTGGCTCCGCAGGATCTCGACCGCCGCCCGGGCCACGCGCTGGTGCCCGAAGAAGTTGAGCTCGAAGCTCTCGCGCAGGACGTCGTCCGGCACCTCGCCGATCCGGCCCTGCCACGCGGCGCCGGCGTTCGAGACCAGCACGTCGAGCCCCCCGTAGGTCCGCGCGACCCTGCCGAACGCCTCCCGCACCGAGCCCTCGTCCGTCACGTCGCACTCGACCGCCAGCCCGCCGACGGCCTCCGCCGCCTCGTCGAGCCGCTCCCCGGGAAGATCGAGCAGGGCCACCTCGGCCCCCTCGCCGCGGAACGCCGCCGCCGTGGCCCGGCCGATCGTGCCCGCCCCGCCCGTCACGGCCACCACGTGGCGGGCGAGCGGCTTCTCGCGCCCCTTTCCCAGCTTCGCCTGCTCCAGGGACCAGTACTCCACGTCGAACAGCTCTTCCTCGGAGATGCTCCGGAAGCGGCTCATCGACTCGGCCGCCGTGACCACCCGAACGGTGGTCTCCGCCAGGTCCGCGGCCACCCGCGCGGCCGAGACGTCCTGGCCGGCCGCGAACAGCCCGAGGCCCGGCACGAGGACGACGCGCGGCATCGGGTCCA
>CAYMQZ010000466.1:0-1542 GCA_964392705.1 uncultured Gemmatimonadota bacterium | reverse complement strand
ATCGCGCACAGCGTGGTCAGGGTCCACCTTCGGGGGTTCATCGTCGCTCCTCGCAGTCGAATGGGGGAACGGCTCTCGTGGGCTCCATGGCTCGGACCGGCTCCCGGCTCAGAAGTGGAACTGGTACTGGGCCTTGAAGGAGTTCTCGGACCGGAGCGCGTCCGCCCCGAAGCTCGCGAAGTCCCAGTCGAGAGCCAGCTTGTTGCGCCCGTCGAAGAAGACCTGCACGCCCGGGGTGAACCCCCAGGCCTCGTCCTCCTCCAGGTCCCGGTTCGGATCCGCGCGCGTGACGCGGAACAGCGGCTCGACGGCCTCGACGAAGAAGCTGTTCGGCACTTCGAACCGGTACGTTCCGATCACCTGCCAGGCCAGCATGTCCGCGAACTCCTCATCGGCCTCCAGGTCGAGGATCCCGCCGCCCGGGTCCTGGAGGGGATTCTGGCCGATGACGAGGCCCGCCTGGACGTGCGGACCCGGCTCGAAGGCGCCCAGCTCCGCCCACAGCTCGAACGCCGTGAAGTACTTCCCGTCCAGCTCGCCGGAGGATCGGGTGAAGGGAACGTCCGTGAAGGCCGCGGACGCGGCCACGTCCAGCGGCAGGGCGCCCACATCCAGGGAAAGCTGGCCCCGCCCCAGGAACTGCTTCTCGGTGTTCCGGTCCCCGTTGTCCTCGGGCCCCTCGCCGTTGAAGGCGGCGACCCAGTAGCGGAACCGACCTTCGGCGAGCGCGCCGTCCAGCTGGATCCCCACGTCCCGGTCGGAGAGGTTGAAGCCCGTCGTGAGCTCGTCGTAGGAGGCCGCCCGCAGGGGGTCGACCCCCGGAATGTCGATGTCGCGCTCGATCGTGAGGATCTGCGCGGAGCTGGTGAGCTGGAACCCGTCGAACGGGCGCTTGAAGTGCCCGATCCTCAGAAACGCGTGCGGGTTCAGCCGGATCCCGCCCCAGGCGTCCTTGAGGGTGACATCGTCCACATCGCCGAAGTCGGGCTCGATCTTCCCCTCGATCCAGTCGTTGTAGCGAATCTCGAGCGTGATCCGCGCCCGGTTGATGAACCAGTCCGCCGCCGGCACGTCCTCCTGGCAGGCGGAGGCCTCCTCCTCGATCGGGAAGCCGGAGCAGCTGCTCGTCCTCCCCTGCACCTGGAGGCGTCCCCCGATCTCGATCTCCGTGGCCCTCGAGGTGACCGTCACCTGCGCCACGGCGGGCGTGGCGACCAGCGCCGTCGCGACGCCCACGAGCGCGATCCGGACTCCTGGCATCCCGGCCTCCGACGTTACGGGAGTTGTCGAGGATCATGCCGATCCCGTGAACGACCTCCATATGCGAGCCGGGCGGATCGGTGGCAAGGACACCGTGTCAGTATGGGGATCGTCTGTATCGAAAACGTAACGGGGAGGTCACGGTCGTCTCTGTCGGGACGGAGACCGCCGCAGGGGGGGGGGCGAGGGCCCAGGGGCGGCGCCTCGGCGGACGGCCCCGGAACGCGCCCTGTCCGGACCCCCTCAGGTTTCCCCGGAACTGGCGCGCCCGGCCCGCGCCGG
>CAYMQZ010000465.1:0-1553 GCA_964392705.1 uncultured Gemmatimonadota bacterium | reverse complement strand
CAGACGGTCCTGGTCGTGGACGCCTCTCCCCGGGCGTGGCGCGATCGGACCCGGTTCTCGGCGGGCGCGCTCGAGGCGCTTCGCGGCGCGGCCGAACCGGGGCCGGCGTGGACCGTCGTCCTGGGGCACGCCCGCGTTCTGAGCCAGATCGGCCTTCCCGGATGCTGGGCCTGGGAAGCCGGGACGCTGATGCAGCGCGCGGCGGCCCGCTGGCTGGACGCGCGGCTGCGGTGAGCGGGCTCGACTGGGTCATCGTCGGCGGCTACATGGTCCTCACCCTGGCCGTGGGCCTGTGGCTGGCCCGCCGCGCCAGCGGCGGGCTGGTCGACTTCTTCGTGAGCGGCCGCTCGCTCCCCTGGTGGCTCGCCGGGACCTCCATGGCCGCCACCACGTTCAGCGTGGACACGCCCCTCTACGTGACGGGCCTGGTGGCCCGCCGCGGGATCGCCGGGAACTGGGAGTGGTGGGCGTTCGCGCTCTCCCACCTGCTCCTCATCTACCTGTTCGCCCGGCTGTGGCGGCGGGCCGAGGTCGTGACGGATGTGGAGCTGACGGAGATCCGCTACGGGGGGCGGCCGGCGGCCATCCTGCGCGCCGCCCGCGCCTTCCTGTTCGCCGTCCCGATCAACTGCATCGCGATCGGCTTCGTGATGCTGGCCATGCGCAAGGTGATCGAGGCGCTGGGGCTGGTCGAGGGCCTCCCGGCGGCCCTGCCCGGCGACGCCCGCCTCTGGGCCGTGGTCCTGCTGTGCGTCTTCGTGCTCGTCTACGCCGGCATCTCCGGGCTCTGGGGCGTGGTCGCCACCGACTTCTTCCAGTTCCTCCTCGCGATGGCCGGCGCGCTCCTGGTCGCCGGCTACGCCCTGGCGGACCTGGGGGGCGTCGGGCCGCTCCGCGAGGCGCTGGGGCAGGCCGGTCGGAGCGAGGCCCTGCAGATCGTGCCCCGACCCGGCACGGCCCAGCTCCCCCTCGTCACCTTCCTCTCCTACCTCGGGGTCCAGTGGTGGGCCTTCCGGCGCTCCGACGGGGGCGGGGAGTTCGTCCAGAGGCTCTCGGCGTGTCGGAACGAGCGCGATGCGGAGCGGGCTGCCTGGCTGTTCGCGATCCTCCACTACGTCGTCCGCGCATGGCCCTGGATCCTGGCCGGGCTGGCCGCGCTGGTGATCTTCCCCGGGCTCGAGGATCCCGAGCTGGGCTACCCGCTGCTCATGCTCCGCTATCTTCCCGCCGGCCTCCTGGGGCTCGTGGTCGCCTCGTTCGTGGCCGCCTTCATGTCCACCGTGTCCACCCAGATCAACTGGGGCGCGAGCTATCTGGTGAACGACCTGTACGCCCGCTTCGTGGAGCCGGAGGCGGCGGCCGCCAAGCTGGTCGCGCTCGGCCGTCTGGCCTCGGTCCTGATGGTGGCGCTGGCCGGCGTGGCCGCCTTCTACGCCGACGACCTCGGGGCGATCTTCCGCCTGATGATCATCCTGGGGACGGGACCTGGAGCGGTGCTCATCCTGCGCTGGTTCTGGTGGCGCGTGAACGCGTGGGCCGAGCTGGCCAGCATG
>CAYMQZ010000464.1:0-1555 GCA_964392705.1 uncultured Gemmatimonadota bacterium | reverse complement strand
GGGGCCGCGTCCATACCGCCCGCCACCAATGCCCCGCGTCGCGCTCGCTCACGCGCTCAGACCTGGACCGCGATCGCCTTCCGCAGCGCCTCGAAGCTCTCGGCCACGCTCCCCGGGCCCCGGAAGACCGACGAGCCGGCGACGAGGTTGGTCGCGCCCGCCTCCACGCACCCTGGCGCCGTCTCCGGGTCCACCCCGCCGTCCACCTGGACGTGCAGCCTGCGGAGGCCCAGCTCGGCCGCCATGCGCCGCACGGCCCCCACCTTCCGCAGGGCGGAGTGGATGAACGCCTGTCCGCCGAAGCCGGGGTTCACCGTCATCACGAGCACGAGGTCGGCGAACGGGACGACCTCCTTGATCGCCTCGGCCGGGGTGGCCGGGTTGATCGCCACGCCGGCCCGGCAGCCGAGCCGGCGGATCTCGTTCAGGTCGCGGTTGAGATGCACCGAGGCCTCCTGGTGCACCGTGATGAGGTCCGCCCCGGCCTCCGCGAACGCCTCCAGGAACGCGGACGGGCGCTCGATCATCAGGTGGACGTCCAGGAACGCCTCCGTCACGGCCCTGAGCGAGCGCACGACGGGAACCCCCACCGTGATGTTGGGGACGAAGTGGCCGTCCATCACGTCGACCTGAAACCAGCGGGCCCCGGCCTCCTCGGCCTCGCGCACCTGCTCCCCCAGCCGGGCGTGGTCGGCGGCCAGGATGGACGGGGCGATCACGATCCCGTCGGGCATGGCGGGAAGGCTCCCGGCCGGCGGGCCCCCGCCGCCTCCTTCGCGCTCGCCGCCGTTCGCGCTCACGCGCCGTGCTCCGCGAACAGGGCCTTCACCCGCTCCGTCACCTCCAGGGCCTCGTCCATCGGGCGCTGCCACATGTTGCGGCCGAATATGAGGCCCGCGGCGCCCGCCTCCATCGCCAGCCGCGCCTTCTCGAGCAGGTCCTCGTCGCCCACCTTGCTGCCGCCGGAGAAGAGGACGGGGACTCTTCCGGCCGATCGGACGACCCGGCGCGCGCCCTCGGCGTAGTCCCACTCGAGCTCCCGGTACTTCGGGGGCATCAGCGCGTCCTTGTCGCTCTTCTTCGGCACGTTCAGCTTGACGACGTCGGCGCCCAGCTCCATGCAGACGCGGGCCGCGTAGTCGACCGCGTAGATCGAGTCCCGTCCCCCCTTCGTCTCGATCGCGCGCCCCCGGGGATAGCCCCAGATGATGAGGGGCATGCCGTGGCGCTCGCAGGCCTGCCGGAGGCCGGCCAGGTCCTCGGCGTGCCGGGACTGCGACGGCGAGCCGACGTACAGCGTGTAGCCCACCGCGTGGGCCCCGAGTCGGACGGCGTCCTCCACGGTGGCGTTGAGCGGCGAGTGGGCCTCGTCGTCGGACGGGACGTTGGTCTTCCCGCTCACCTTGAGGACCAGGGGCACCCGGCCCGCCCAGTTCGACCAGTGCTTCTCGGCGAAGCCGATCTGGCAGGCGATCCCGTTGTAGCCGCCGCGCACCGCCAGCTCGAAGTGGAAGTCGGGGTCGGCGGCGGCGGGGTTCGAGAAGAAGTCGATCGG
>CAYMQZ010000463.1:0-1560 GCA_964392705.1 uncultured Gemmatimonadota bacterium | reverse complement strand
AGGGGTTCCTCGTCCGCGAGTGGGACAAGCTCCAGACGGACACCCTGGTCCTGCGGCCGACGGAGAGGGTGGAACCGGGCGCGACGTGACCGGCTCCCCCCGCCCTCGGAGCGATCGTATCTTCCCTCCATGGGTGAGACCCGCGTCGACCTGCTCCGTCTCCTCGAGGACTTGAGAGATGCGTATCCGGGTCCCGTAGAGGAGACGATCACCTCGCGCTGACGGTGGGGATGGCACTGGCGGATGTGGCGGTCGAGCCCGTCGACGCCCAGACGTTCGTGCGGGACTTCCTGGTCAGCTGGGGAGCTTCGGTACGCAACGGGGGGTCGCCATGAACCCGTTCCTCCACTGGCTGAAGAGCCGCTGGCGCACCCGAGGCGAGTACGCGGCGGGCGGTCGACGCCTGCTGTTCCGCTACGGCGGAGCCGTCGCGGCCGCCGTGGCGCCCCTCGTCCTCGGCCTGTTCGCGCTGGGATGGATCCTGAGCGGGCCCTCACGCTCCGGAGCCCGCGAGGTTCGGATCGACGCGCTGGCGGACAGCATCGTCGCCGCCGTGGAGCGGGAGGGCCACGGTCCGCTTTCCTCGCTCGAGGACTACGTGGCCGCCGGGATCCTGACCCCGGACGACGTCGAGTTCCTGGCGGACCGCAACATCACCTTCCATCCGATAGGCCGAGGCTCGCCGGATACGGCGGTCGTGTTCCGTCGAGCGAGCGGCGGCGTCGAGCGGGTCCACCGCAAGGACGGGAGCGAGGACTACTATACCGCGTCGACCTCGCGCGACGGGCGGTTCCGCGTCGTCATCGGACCGCCGCCTCGAGGGCGGACGGCGGGGGCGGATGGCCGGATGCGGAGCGTCACGGTCCGCTCGCTCGAGGGCGGACGGGACCTCGCATCCTTCCTCGTCCGCGACCACGCGAACGCCCGCTGGAGCCCGGACGGCCGCTTCGTCGCCATCGAGGCGGGCCTAGACGACGGGTCGGGAGTCGCTTCCCGAGAGACGTTCGTGCTCGCGGTAGGTCCCGCCTCCGTACACCGTATGGACCTGCCGGAGGGCGTCGCCCCGGAGGCCCTCCTCGCTCCCGAGGACCGGAGCGCCCGGTTCCAGACGACGGCCGTACGGGCCCTCGGCTGGCGCGGCTCGATGCTCGAGGTGGAGAGCGCGGGGGACGGTTGGATCGGATCGCCGGGGGCCAGCGGATCGACATGGGTCACGATCCGCTGTCGGTTCGCGCTCGAAGTGTCCGAGAGCGGCGTCAGGGAGGTCGGCCGCGAGATGGTCACCTACAGAAAGACGTAGCGGAAGCGGTCGCCGGGGGGAGCCGGCGACCGCCTTCCGGCTGTCGGTCGGTCAGCTGCCCTCGCCGGCCTCCGCCTGGGAGTCGACCTCGACCTCGATCACGGTGATCACGGGCGTGAAGATGAAGCCCTCGATCGTCGCCATCTCCTGCGCGCTCCCCTGCACGATGAAGGAGTTCTCGACCGAGAAGTCGAGCGTCGTCGTGGTCTCGGCTCCCGCCTCGACCTGCGCGCCCGGGGGCATCGTGATCTTGATGCCGG
>CAYMQZ010000462.1:0-1578 GCA_964392705.1 uncultured Gemmatimonadota bacterium | reverse complement strand
GCGGCCAGCACCAGAACAAGGCCGAGTCGGCCGTTCGCCTCACCCACGAGCCGACGGGCCTCACCGTCGTCGCGCGCGAATCCCGCAGCCAGCATCGCAACCGGAAGGTCGCGCTCGGCCGGCTGCGAGCCGCTCTCGCGGAGCTGGCGCGCCCGGAGCCGCCGCGGATCCCGACGAGGGTCCCGGAGGCCGAGAAGCGAAAGCGGCTCGAGGAGAAGCGGCGAAAGTCGCGGACCAAGCGGCTGCGGAGGAAGCCCGAGCCGGACGAGTGAGCCGGTGCGCTAGCCGGGGCAGGGCCACAACCGGCCCACACGGATCGGCCGCGCACGGCCAGGGGACGAAGCCGTGCGCGCCGCTCGAACGTCCCCCCCATCTCCTCGGGCGCTCGACGAGTGTGGCGTGATCGCCATCATCTTCCGATCTTGTGGAAAAGTGGGAGGCCGCCGTACGGCTTGGCGGGGACGGGCCGCGGGGCCGCTGTGGATTACATGTTTCACGAACGAATGCCCGACACGACGAAGCTTCTCGCGCGGGCGCACGCCGGCGACAGGGACGCGTTCGATCTCCTGTACTCCCGCATGTACGAAGATCTGCTCGACATCGCACGGCGGCAGCGGCGGAAGCACCGGTCGAGAGAGACGCTGGACACGACCTCGCTCGTCCACGAAGCCTACCGCCGGCTCGTGGATGAGACCGGCGTCTCCTGGGAGTGTCGGGCCCATTTCTTCGCCATCGCCGCCCGGACGATGCGGCGGGTGATCGTCGACTACGCCCGGGAGAGGGGAGCCCTGAAGCGGGGAGGCGGCAAGCCCCACGTGACCCTGCCGCCCGAAGGCATCGGCGTGGAGCGGCAGATCGAGGATCTGGTCGCGATCGACGAGGCGCTGGCGACGCTCGCCACGTTCGACGAGCGTCTCGAGCGGGTGGCCGAGTGCCGTCTGTTCGGGGATCTGACGCACGAGGAGATCGCCAGCGCCCTGGGCCTCTCCCCGCGCACCGTCCAGAGAGACTGGCGGCGAGCGAGGGCGTGGCTGCAAAGGGAGCTCTCCACCTGATGCCGACGGCGGCCCCGGTCATCGGATCACCACCCGGCCACCCCATTCCCGCCTGAACCCGGCCCGATGCCGACGTCGCCCGGGCCCGAACGAAACGCCGAGATCGACCGGCACTTCGCCGAGGCGCTGGAGCTGCCCGAGGCCGCCCTGGATGCCTATCTGGAGGGACTTCGGGACCGCGACTCCGAGCTGGCGGCCGCGGTCGAGGACCTCCTCCGGGCGGCTGCGCGACGGGATCCGCGCCTCGGCACGGGAGGCTGTCTGGAGGGGCCGATCTGGGAGGATCTGGCCGACCGGGCCGACGAGGGACCGAGCTCCGAGGGCCAGAGGGTCGGCGCCTATCGCATCGTCGGCGAGCTCGGTCGCGGCGGCATGTCGGTCGTCTACCTGGCCGAGCGGGTCGACCGGCTGTTCGAGCATCGCGTGGCCCTCAAGTTCCTGTCGCTGGGCGCGGCGGGCGAGGAAGGGCTGCGCCGGTTCGAGCAGGAGCGGCAGATCCTGGCCACCCTCAACCATCCCGGCA
>CAYMQZ010000461.1:0-1583 GCA_964392705.1 uncultured Gemmatimonadota bacterium | reverse complement strand
AGCGAGCCCCGCGCCCGACCAGCCGTGACCGACGGCCCGGGCGATCCGGCAGACGCGAGCCCGAGCAGTCGGCGGGAGCGGCCAGAGCCGGACGAACGCGCTGCCAACGCGGGAGACATCCTCCTGGTCGAGGACGAGGCCTGGGTCCGCGCGGCCGGCGCCTACTTCGAGGGGCTCGGCTTCCGCGTCCGCACGGCTACCCGCGCCTCGGAGGCGCTGGAGGCGGCGCGCCACCGTCCGCCCGACGTTCTCGTGGTCGACATCAGGCTCGAGGGGCCGGGGACGGGGATCGATGTGGCGCGCCGGATGCGCGCTGACCGACCGGATCTCCCGGTGATCGTGCTCACGGGCCTGCCGGATGCCGAGCTCGAGGGGCATCGGGAACAACTGGACGGGCTTCCCGTCTTGCGGAAGCCCCTCCGGCTCCTGGAGCTGGCCGAGGCGGTGCAGAAGGTGCTGTTCGAGCGCCAGGCCCGACGCGACTGAGCCGGATCGAGCCCGGGGTGGGCATGGTCGGCCGGGTTCGCTGTCGCCTCGACTCCCCGGAGAGGGGACCTGGTACGGACTGTGCGTCGGTCAGGTGTGGAAGTTCGGTTTCCATAGCAAGGGAGGATGCCATGAAGCGGCTAGCGTTGCTGGGCCTCGCCGCAGCCATCGGCTTCGTCGGCTGCGGGCCGGAGGAGCCTCAGGAATTCGCCGACGAGACCGGTGAGATCGAGGAGACGGGCGAGGAGGCGGCCCGCGCCACCGGCGAAGCGATGGAAAGGGCCGGGGAGGAGATCCGACTGGCCTTCGAAGACATCGATGTCGACACCGACACCCGCGTCACGGAGCAGGAGCTCGAGCGCTGGTGGAACCGGAACAACCCCTTCGACGACTGGGATGTCGATGGGAACGCCAGCCTCGACGAGAACGAGCTCCGCATCCGACTCGAGGCCGGAGAGTTCGCGGAGCTCGATGCCAACGACGACGGACGGCTTACCGAAGCCGAGGTCCAGGGCGGTCTGTTCGACGTGCTGGATGAGAACGGAGACGGCGCCATCACCAGGGAGGAGTGGCCCCGGACGAACTGACGCTCCCTCGAGGAGACGGCCCTCGTAGTCCTCTGCGAGGGGCGGGAGGTCGGCACCGCCGTACGAATGTGACCGGCTCCGCCGCGCGCCACGCCGACACCAGTGGCCCCCCGGCACGACCGGGGGCCCTGGTGCGCCGGCGTCCGCACTCGTAGCGCGTACCATCGGCCGGTGTCCCGGTCCCCGCAGGTACCATGGTCCAGACCCACAGCGCCTCCTACCGGACTCCAGGATGACGGACGTACGACGGAGCGAAGCGGCGGTGCGTCGAGCGCCGGAGTCGGAGAACGCCGACCAGCGGGAGCCGGAGGACGCCGACCAGGACGCTCCCGATCTGGCGCGCCTCACGGACCGCCTGCGAGGTCCGCTGGGCTGGGTGGCCGTCGCCACGTTGGGGATCTTGCTGCTCGGACTGCTCGCCGCGCTACGGGTGGGGAAGGCGGTGGCCTTGCCCGTGACGCTGGCCATCCTCCTCAACTTCGTCCTTTCGCCGATCGTGCGGCTCCTGGG
>CAYMQZ010000460.1:0-1600 GCA_964392705.1 uncultured Gemmatimonadota bacterium | reverse complement strand
GAGCGCGGCTCCTCCTTCAGGTGAGCCGACACCAGCTCCCGTGCGCTCCGCTCGCCGTACGGGCCCTGGCCGGTGAGGAGGACCCAGGCGCTGACGCCGAGGGCGTAGATGTCGGTCCGGTCGGACACGGGCTCGCCGCGCAGCTGCTCGGGGCTCAGGTACTCCGGGAAGCCCAGCGTCTCCCCCCGTTCGGTCAGCTGGGTCACGTCGTGGTCGCCCTCCGGCAGGAGCGCCGCGATCCCGAAGTCCGCCAGCACGACCCGGCCCGTTTTCTCCTCCAGGAGCATGTTCGCCGGGCGCACGTCCCGGTGCACGATGCCCTCGTCGTGCGCGGCCGCGAGCGCGGCGGCGACCGGGGAGAGGATGCGGAGGGCCTCGTCGGGCGGCAGCGGGCCCTCGGCCGTCAGGCGTTCCGCCGCGCTGCGCCCGGGCACGTACCGCATCACCAGGTAGGGCGTGGCGTCGGAGAGCCGTCCGAAGCGGTGGATGTCGACCACGTTCGGGTGCGTGAGCGCCGCGATGCTCCGCGCCTCGCGTTCGAACCTGCGCGCCGCGGTGGGCTTCTGGGCGGACTGGCTGTCCAGGGCCTTGATCGCCACGAGACGAGCCAGCGCCCGATCGCGACCGAGGAAGACGCGGGAGGAGCGACCCGACCCGAGCGGGCGCAGGACCTCGAGGTCCGGGGCCAGCTCCTCGCGGAGCCGACCCTCCAGCTCGGACGGGGAGCCGCCGCCGCCCGCGGGGGAGCCGGGACTCCGGTCGGGGACGTTCACGCGAGCCGGGGCGCGCGGAGCGATGGATCCGGGGGCCATCCCCGACCCTCTAGAAGCGGCCGCGGCGAGAAGCCCGTACTCTCGTAGGGCCGGACGGCGATGCGTCGCGTCGGGGTCACGATCTCCTGGGCCTCCTCCGCGCTCGGAAGGCAAGCCGGGTATGCCGGGCGCCCGCGTATCGTAGCGACGAACCGGGAATCCAGGAAGGGAGCGACATGGCTGGGAGCGACGTGCCGCGGCACGAGCGGGTGCCCTCGCGCTGGGAGCTGATCCGCGACGCCGTGGTGTTCCAGGGGAAGCTGTTCGTGGACGGCCTGAGGGACATGGTCATGGTTCCCGTCTCGCTCACGGCCGCGCTGCTGGACCTGCTCGGGATCGGGCGGAACGCCGGCCTCCACTTCTACGAGGCGGTGCGAGCGGGCCGGCGCACCGAGGAGTGGATCGACCTGTTCGGGGCCGCCGACCGCACGCTCCTCTCGCCCCCGCCGAGCGGCCGGGGCGGGCTCGATCGGGTCGTCGGCCGTGTCGAGGAGATGGTGGTCGAGGAGTACGAGCGCGGCGGGATGACGAGGACGGCGAAGGAGTCGGTGGACCGGGCCCTGGACCGTCTGAGGAGCGGGGGGACGGATGGCTCCGGTCGCGGCTCGACGGAGTGAGGCGGGCCGGCGGCGGGGTCGCCGGCCGGACCCGGGGCGCCACGACGGGGCGCGCCGCGGAGACTCGCCGGCCGATCCCTTCCCATCACGGACCTCCGTCGGCGCCCTCCGGCCCCCGGTCCCAGTCCTGGGCGCTCGAGATGTCCGGCACGCCCCGGTCGCGGCCGTTCC
>CAYMQZ010000459.1:0-1610 GCA_964392705.1 uncultured Gemmatimonadota bacterium | reverse complement strand
AGGAGCCCGAGCTCGCCTCGTCCAGCTCCTCCTCGAGCTCGTCGATCTCCTCGGCCAGCGCCTCCACCTCCTCGGCGACGCCCTCGGGCGGGGACTCCTGCCCCTCGAGCAGCTTCTCGACGTCGTCGAGCTGCGTTCCCAGCCGATCGAGCGCCCGGTTCGCCTCGTAGATCGGCTTCGCGAGCCGATAGGCGCTCATCAGCGCCTCCTGTCGGGCCAGCAGGTCCTCGCGGGCGATCTCGACGCGCGGGTCCAGTCCGACCACGAGCCCGGTTTCCTGCGAGCGCCCTCCGGCCTCCAGGCGGACCGTGTACTCGCCGGGCAGCACCCGGGGCCCGCGAGGCCTGCCGAAGAAGCCGCCTCCGTCCCTCTCGGGCTCGTAGGGGGGCTCGATCCGCAGGTCCCAGCTCACCTGCTGGAGCCCGGCCTCGTTGGGCGCTTCGAGCTCCCGAACGCTCGCGCCCTCGGCGTCGAGGATGGTGATCCGGACGAGCGCCGAGTCGCCGTCCGCCTCCCCGTCCGCCACTGGCCCGCCCGCGGTCTCCCCCTCGGCGACCACCCGCGGGCCTTCCGCCTGTCCGCCCTCCGGCAGCGACTCGCGCAGGTAATAGCGGATCACGGCTCCGCGGGGCGGGTTCTCGGCCTGCCAGATTCCCGGGGTCCATTCCTGAGGGTCGTACTCGTTCAGGTAGGTGGCCTGGCGTGAGGGAAAGAGGTGGACGTCGGAGGCGAGCACCTCCGCGCCCAGACGCTCGAGCGGCGCGATGTCGTCCAGGATCCAGATGCCGCGACCGTGGGTTCCGATCACGAGGTCGTTCTCGCGCGGGTGCACCAGCAGGTCGTCCACGGGGACGGTCGGCAGGTTTCCATCGAGCGGCGACCACCGCTCGCCGCCGTCGATCGAGAAATAGACGCCTACCTCGTTCCCGGCGAACAGCAGGCGCGGCGTCCGCGGGTGCTCGGCGAGCGCGTTCACCGAGGCCTCCGGCAGGCCCTCGACGATCGGCCGCCAGCTCGCCCCGTGGTCACGGGTGACGTAGACGTAGGGGCGGAAGTCATCGTTCCGGTGCCCGTCGAAGACCGCGTAGGCCGCCGCGGCGTCCGCGCCGGAGGCCACCAGCCGGGTCACGTAGGTGCGCTCCGGCAGGCCGGGGAAGTTCGCCGTGATGTCGCTCCAGGTGCCGCCCCCGTCGCGGGTGACGTGCACCCGACCGTCGTCGCTCCCGGCGTACAGCAGCTCGGAGTCGAGCGGCGACTCGGCGACGGCGGTCAGGTTGCCGTACGAGGAGACCCCGTCGTTCCGGGACATCATCGGCTCCGACCCCTCCACGCCCATGATCGTCAGCGTGTCGCGGTCGATCGCCCACGTGAGGTCCGGACTGATCCGCTCCCAGCTCTCCCCCAGGTCACGGCTCCGCAGCAGCACGTTGGCTCCGATGTAGAGGGTGCTCGGGTCGTGGGCCGAGAGCACGACCGGCGTGTTCCAGTTCCAGCGGAGCTCGGGCTCCTCGTCCTCCTCCTCGCCTTCTTCCGCCACGCCCTCTCCCTCTACGGCTTCCTCGGCCTCGCCTTCCTCCACGCCCTCCGCCTCCTCGAGCCCCTCGAGGTGG
>CAYMQZ010000458.1:0-1626 GCA_964392705.1 uncultured Gemmatimonadota bacterium | reverse complement strand
CCGACGAGGACGACGCGGACTACGACCTTCCGTTCTGAGCCCCGGAGCCGGGAGGCGCCGCGGACGCTCCGCCGGCTACCGCTCCGGCTCGACGACCACCGCGTCGCCGAAGGCCAGGATCTCGGCCGCCGAGCCCATGACATAAGCGGTCGTGAAGCGGACGCTCACGACCGCGTTGGCACCCAGGGTCCGAGCCTCCTCCTGCATTCGATCGATGGCCTGCTCCCGGGCCTCCGCCATCATCTTCGTGTATTCTTCGATCTCGCCGCCCACCACGTTCTTGAGCAGCGCGAGCACGTCCCGACCCAGATGCCGTGCCCGGATAGTGTTTCCTCGCACCAGCCCCCGGGTCTCCACGATCCGGTGGCCGGCCACGGCCGGCGATGGCGTCACGATCATCGCTGCACGTCCCTGTAAGGGTCTCGCTTCCACACGAACAGCTTCTCCCGCACGACCGAGACGAGGAGGACGACCAGGCCGAGCGCCAGGATGACGGCGCCGACCTTGACGAACCCCGGCACGGTAGGGTCGGAAAGGAGGTCGTCGGCGACCTCGAAGAGACCGTAGGCCAGCACGAGCACGGCTCCGATCGAGACCAGGATCCAGCCGATACCCCGCTCCAGCCGGCGGTACACGCCGGTCCAGTAGCCGTCCCACACCTCCTCGGGCGGTTCCTCGAGATGCATTCGTCCGGTCACCTCCTTCAGTCGCTTCATGGCCTCCCATTCCCTTCGGAGCGTCGGATCGTCCTCCAGGCGCCGCTCGAGCTCTCGCCGCTCCCCCGGGTCGAGCTCGTCGTCCAGCGCCGCGGTGAGGAGCTGCCGCCCCCGGTCCAGCCGCCCGGCCGCGCGCTCGTCCGGCCCTGGTCCCGATCGCCGCCCCCTCACGGGGCCGCCTCCAGTCGCGAGGCCAGGCGTCGCCGCGCCGCGTAGAGGCGTGACATGACCGTCCCGATCGGGATGTCCAGCAGTGCCGCGATCTCCCGGTACGTCCGCTCCTCGAACTCCCTCAGCACGAGCACCTCGCGATCGCGTGCGGAGAGGCCGTCGATGGCCGCCTCGAGTCGCTCCCGGAGCTGGGAGCGCTCGGCGGCTCGGTCCGGCCGCTGCGACACGGATCCGCTCGTCTCCTCGACCAGCCATCCTGCCGCGGCCCTCAGCTTCTCGGCTCTCCTCCGCCGGTCCCGGAGGAAATTGAAGCAGAGTCGTCGGAGGATCCGGTACAGCCAGGGATAGAAGGGCCGCTCCGGATCCAGCTCGGCCCGAGCGCGAAACGCGCGCGCGAATGCCTCCTGGGACAGGTCCAGCGCGTCCTCGTGGGACCCCACCAGGCCCAGGGCCGAGAAGTAGGCGCGGCGCATGTGGCGGTCGACCAGCGAACCGAACGCCTCCGGGTCCCCATCCCTGGCCCCCCGGACGAGGTCACGCTCGCTCGGCCGGGGCTCGTTCCGCGCACGCTCCACGGCCTCCCCTCTCGAGTGTCCGTCACCCATGATTACACGCGAGCCGATACTTTATTCGCGAACATCGCGTCGCGGGAGGGAGAGAATGTCCATCGACGTCGACTACACCCGACGAGAGCGCTTCTGGCTCTGGGCCCTGGCCGCGTTCGGCTTCCTGGGACTGA
>CAYMQZ010000457.1:0-1626 GCA_964392705.1 uncultured Gemmatimonadota bacterium | reverse complement strand
GCGCGCCGAGCGCTGGGGGCGGCGCGCCGCTGTCGGCCGGAGGGCTGTCGCTCGCCGCCGGAGAGCTGTCGCTTGCCACCGGATCCGCCCCGCTCCCGGCCGTCAGGAAGGCCAGCCCGACCAGCAGGAGCGGTACGGCCCGGCGCCATCGGCGAAAGGAAGGGAATCGCCGCGGACCGGCCTCCGGCCGCGGTCCCGAAAGAGTTGCTCGCACGCCGCCCCGGCCGGCCGTCGTTCCGGCCTACTCGTCTCCCCCGGAGCGCCGACCCAGCTGCTCGTCCAGCACCAGCAGCGCGCCCCCCGAATCGCCGGCCCGCTCCAGCCGATCCACGATGTCGGAGGCGCTCTTCTCCTCCTCCACCTGCTCCGTGACGAACCACTGGAGCATCACCTGGGCCGGGTAGTCCCGCTGCTCGAGCGCCGTCTCGTAGATCTCCTCGATCAGACCGGTCACCTCCCGCTCGTGCTCCAGCGCGGCCCGCATGACCGCCAGCGGCGAGTCGAAGGACTTCGGCGGCCGCTCGATCGCCTGGAGCTCGACCCGCGCGCCGCGGTCGTTCAGGAAGTCGACCAGCTTCATCGCGTGCTCGAGCTCCTCCTGGGCCTGCAACCGCATCCAGTGGGCGAAGCCCGGGAGGCTCTCCGCCTCGAAGTAGTTCATCATGGCGAGGTAAAGGTAGGCCGCGTACAGCTCGTGCTTCACCTGCTCGTTCAGCGCCTCGACCACCGTGTCGCTCATCGTTCCTCCCTCTCGACTTCGCAACTCTCCGGCCCACGGCCGGTCGCCTCGGCCACTTCGGCCCCGTCGGCCCCCCCGCCGCTGTCGGCCGGCGCGCTCGTCAGGCTGTCGGCGTAGACGGCGTCCCCGAACTCCGAGTCGTCGCCGTTCGCCGCGTTCGCGGCGAGATGCAGGCGAACGGGCGCTCCGGACTCCTCCGGCGCGATCCAGGTGAAGCGCCAGACCGCCTCCCCCCCGGGCCCCGGACGGGCGGGCCGCGTGTGACCGACGTACCGAACGCCCGAGCTGTCCGGAGCCGCGACGCCGACACCCCCGCCGTCCGTCCGCCAGTGGCCGGCCTGCCGGCCGTCGCAGAAGCGGGCCGCGAGCTGGAAGCCCGCCCCCGCCATCCCGGGCGACCGCAGTCGCACCACCAGCGGGTACCCGCGACCGGGCCGCCAGGTCGTGGGAAACCCGGCCACCTCGAGCCGTCCTCCCTCTCGGGCCTCGGCGTCGAAGTGACAGCGCTGGCACGTCGGCTCGCCGAAGCCGCCGCTGTGCCCGGGCGGAGCCCCGTCCGCGTAGTACACGGCCGCCGCCGGGCCGACGCCCGCCGCCGAGCCGACCGCCGCCGCCGAGCCGTCGGCGATTCGCGACCCGCGGAATGCTTCGGCCCCGCCGGCGACTTCCGACCGGAAGGCCAGTCCCGACCCGGCGGCCGCGACGACCAAGACCAGCCAGGCGAGTCGCCCACCACTCTTACTCACCGGCGGGAGCCCGGACGCCCGAGCGTCCTCACCCAGCACGACCGGACAGCACGAGCGCGGACCGTCGGGCCGGCGCGGAGGCTCGACGTCAGGGAACCTGGACGCGGCCCACGGTGTTCGTGTCGGCGCCGAACCAGATCG
>CAYMQZ010000456.1:0-1635 GCA_964392705.1 uncultured Gemmatimonadota bacterium | reverse complement strand
ATGGCGTGAGGAACCCCGGCGCCGCCTTGACGCCTCCGCGTCGACGCCTCCGCGTTGACGCCTCCACCCGCCATCTCTAGCTTCGCGACGCCATGACGAGAAGCCAGCGGAAAGGTGGAGCCTCGGGACGGGGCGGGGGGTCGAAGGGCACGCGCCCGGGGTCGAGGGAAGGGCGGCCCGGGTCCCGCGACGCCGCGGACCGCCCGCGCGCGTTCGGGCTGGGTGCCGTGAACGTCGTCCTGCTCGTGGCGGCCGCCGCCGCGATCATCGCCGGCTACGTGCTGCTGGACCGGGGCTCCATCACGGCCGCGCCCATGCTGCTCGTCCTCGGCTACGTGGTGCTGATCCCGGCGGGCCTCCTCGTGGGATCCCGCCGCGACGAGGGCTGAAGCGTCCGCTCCTCCGCCCGAGTCCGGCGACGGTACCTCCTCGTTGACGCGACCCGCCATCCCGGATACGGTTGAGGACGGAATCGGCACCTTCCCGATCGCAACCGCCACCGCACGCGAGGTCGAAATGCGGTTTCTCCGATGCACGCTCGTCGCCGTCCTTCTCGTCGCGCTCCTTCCGCTCGCGTCGCAGGCGCAGCAGGAGGGGGGCGTCACGCTCACGTCCCCGGATGCGGTGACGTTCCAGCCGTTTCCGGACGATCCCGAAGCCCGGATCGCGACGCTGTACGGCAATCCGGCCGAAGCCGGACACTACATCGTCCGATTCAAGCTGCCGCCCGACTGGGCCGGACGGCCCCACACCCACGGGGGCACCGAGCTGCTCACCGTGCACTCGGGGACCTGCTACTTGGCGCACGGCGAGGAGCTGACCCGCGAGGCAGCCGAGACGCTGTCCCCCGGGACGTTCATGGCGCTTCCCGCGGGCACCCGGATGCAGGCCTTCACCGGCGAGGAAGGCTGCGTCGTGGACGTGCAGGGCCAGGGTCCGTTCACGACCCAGTACCTGGACGAGGAGGGCGACCCGGAGGGCTGATCGGCTGGCGCTCCGGAGCCATCTGCTGCGGCGAGCCGGCGAATCCGAAGGGGAGGGCTCCACGAACTGAAGGAGTGGTGGGTGCACAAGGAGCTCGAGCACCTCGAGTTTCGCGACGGCCCTCTCGGTCGCCGCGCCGCGGTTCGAGGGGGACCGGAAGTGTGGGAGGTAGCGTCCGTATGGCGTCTACGAGGATCCCGCCGCATTTCGCGAGCACTTTGGTTGGTGGCCTCCAGAGGCTCTCCACGAGGCGATCACGTACTCTGAGAGATTCGAAGAGGAGATCGATCTGCTCATCGACACGAATGAGCGCCTGGGGCGCTATCTGAGTGAGCGGCTTCCCGCGTAGAGCAGAAAACGACGGCAGAAACCCCATCGAGAACACCATGGGCTGGTTGCGCGCTCGCTGAGGGACGCGGGCCCTGCCGGCCAGCCATCTGGTGTGTATCATAGCTTGAGGTGGTCCCTCGAGGATGCCTTCAGGCAAGACGCGGCCGCCGCATCGTCGGGGCGCGTGTCGAGAGGGTGCACCGCCGATGCCGTGAAGCTAGGTCGAAACGGCAGCGAGTCGCGAGGGCGAATAGCTCAGCCTGGTTCAGAGCGCCTGCCTTACAAGCAGGAGGTCGCAGGTTCGAATCCTGCTTCGCCCAT
>CAYMQZ010000455.1:0-1639 GCA_964392705.1 uncultured Gemmatimonadota bacterium | reverse complement strand
AGGCCGCCAGCCCCAGCCACAGCAGGATCACGCCCGGGTAGACGACGAACTCCTCACCCTGTCCCGCCGCGTACGCCAGAGCGGCACGGACGCCGAACAGGCCGGCCAGCGCCAGGGCGGGCAGGGAGGCGAATCCGAACATGGTGAGCGGGCGTTCCCGGAACCACCGTATCATCGTCACGGTCACGAGGTCCAGCAGGACCTTCCAGACCCGCGACAGCCCGTACTTGCTCTTCCCCCGGACTCGCGGGTGGTGCCGGACGGGGACCTCGGTGATCCGCGCGCTCGCCGTGGCGGCGGCCACCGCGGGGATGAACCGGTGCAGCTCGGCATAGAGCGACAGGTTCCGCACGAGCGCCCGGCGGTACGCCTTCAGCGAGCAGCCGTTGTCGCGGATCCGGACGCCCGTGATGAGCCGGATGAGGCGGTTGGCCGCCCACGAGGGGAGCTTCCGGGTGAGCCACCTGTCCTTCCTGTCCTCGCGATATCCCGCCACCAGGTCGTAGCCCCGCTCGATCGTCTCCAGCAGCCGCGGGATGTCTCGGGGATCGTTCTGCAGGTCGCCGTCCATCGTGACCACGCGCTCGCCGCGGACGGCGTCGAAGCCCGCCTGCATCGCCGTGGTCTGGCCGTAGTTCCTGGCCAGCCGGATGAGGCGCACCCGCGCGTCGCCCCGGACCTCCTCCCGCGCCCGTTCCGCCGTCCCGTCCTGGCTTCCGTCGTCCACCAGGATCAGCTCCCACGCGGGCCCCGCCTCGAGCGCATCCCGCACGGCAGCGACCAGCGGACGTACGTTCCCCGCCTCGTCGAACAGGGGAACGACCACGGAAACCCTGGGGACGGACGTCACGCCGGCAGCAGCCCCGCGAGCCCCTCGCTCGCCGCCCGGACCGCCTCGGCCGCGGCCGCCTCATCCGGCGGGTCGCCGGCCCCGAGCGGCAGCACCACCCGGACCAGCGCCTCGTCGGTGCGCCGCTTCAGCAGGGCGTCGCGCACCAGGTGCCACTTGACGGCGTACTCGTTCGCCGCGACGCGCCCTCTGCCCTGGTACCAGTAGAAGACGAGCGCACGCGCGCCCGAGTCGTGCTCCACCAGGTAGCGGTTCACCTCCGCCGGGCCGTAGGCCATCGGCATCCGCGCCCGCCGGTGCGAGACCGCCTCCCAGCCGGAGCCCGGCAGGCAGTTCCGGGGCGAGTGGATGGTCGAGCCGCTCTCCTGGCTGCCGAAGTACGCCACGAAGAGGTCCAGCCGCGCGCCCGAGGAAGCGCGGTACTCCCTGAGCAGGTAGTCGTCGGGCGCGAGGACCCGGAGCTCGGCTTCGGACAGGGGCTCGTTTCCAGCGGCCTCGTAGGGGCCCAGGCGCGCGGGCATCTCCGCCAGCGAGGCCTCCAGCGCCAGGCGGGTCCCCGGCTGGAGCCCCAGCTGCCCTCCCGCGGCCAGCAGCAGCACCGCCGCCGGAAGGAAGGCGAGCAGACGGCCGTCACGCGTGCCCATCACGTTCTCGCCCCCGGCGCCGCCAGGGTCGCGGCTTGCCGGCCGCCGGATAGCCGACCGCGGGAGCCTGGATCCTGCTTCCGCCGTCGTTCCCGGCCCCGGAGGGCGGCCGCCAGCCCTCCCACCAGGAGCAGGGCGAGCAGGA
>CAYMQZ010000454.1:0-1654 GCA_964392705.1 uncultured Gemmatimonadota bacterium | reverse complement strand
CGCGGCGGATCGCCGCGGAGGCGGCCCGGACGGAACGGGTGAAGGACTTCCTCACGAGTCTCTTCACGCGGGCGACCCCCGGGGTGAGGAAGGGAAGCGAGCTCACGGCGCTGGAGCTGGTCGAGGAGGGTGCGCGGCGCGTGGCGGCCGAGCTGGGAGACGAGCCCGAGCTCAGGGCCGAGCTGATGACGGTGCTGGGCGAAGTGCTCGGGACGCTGGGCCGCTACGAGGCGGCGGCCGAGCAGCTCGGTCCGGCGCTGGAGATCCGGCGCAGCCTCCTCGGCGCCTCGCACGAGGACGTCGCTCGGACCGCGAACGCCCTCGGCTACAGCCTCCATCACCAGGGCCGCTACCACGAGGCCGAGTGGCCCCTGCGGGAGGCCCTCGAGATCCGGCGCCGCCTGTTCGGGGAGCAGAGCCGGCAGGTGGCCGTGACACTGGACGAGCTGGGGGACCTGTTCCACACCCGCGGCCAGTTCGAGGAGGCGGAGCGGCTGCTTCGGCGTGCCCTGGCCATCCCGGTCGCGGTGACGGGCGAGAGCGAGCGCGCCGTCGCTCAGCGCCACCTGGCCAACGTGCGCCGCGACCGCGGCGCGTTCGAGGAGGCGGAGCGGCTGTACCGGCAGTCCTTGAAAGTGCTGGAGGAGCGCCTGGGTCCGGTGGATCCCGTCGGGGCCCTGACCCGGAGCGAGCTGGCCCTCCTGCTGGCCCGGGCCGGGCGGCACGAGGAGGCGGAGACGCTGCTCGAGGAGAACTTCCTCGTCTACGAGAGGCTCTATCCCGGAGGGCACGCCATGGTCGGCACGACCTTCCGGAACCTGGGCGTATTACGGCTTCGTCAGGGGAGGCCCGGCGAGGCCCGTCAGGCGCTGGAACGCGCCCTGGCCATCTACCGCCTCATGCTCCCGGAGCGGAACGCCCTGATCCCACGCGTCCAGCGCTACCTCGCCGAGGCCGCGCTCGCCCTGGGGGATGCCGAGACCGCCGCCGCCCTCGCCGAGGAGGCCTCGACCCGGCTGCGGGACCTGGGGCTGATGGAACATCTGGCGGTGGCCGACGCCCTCGAAACCCTCGGTCTGGCCCGCATGGCCCAGGACCGCCCCGCCGAAGCCGCCGCGCTTCTCGAGGAGTCCCTGGCCGTCAGGATGGGGTCCAGCATCGGTTCCGATCCCCGGCTCGAGGCGACGCGCGCGCGCCTCGAGCGGGCGAGGGCGAGCGCAGAGGCGCAGGTGATATCGACCGTCCGTTGAGGCGCCGCCCTGGAGGCCGGCGTCGGTGTCCGGCGGCCGGCCGGAGCGGCGGGGACCCGGCGTCAGGCCCTCGCGGAGCCGCGTGAAGGCCGCCGCGGCTCGCCCCCCTCATTCCTCCACGGGTAGTCCGCTCGGCACGCTCGTCGGGATGACGTGGAAGAGGTCGCGCGCGCGATCGTCGGTCAGCGCCCGCATGAACGCCGTGACCTTGCGCACGAAGACCTCGTCGAAATCCGCGGGGAGGATGAACGGAGACCGGCTCTCGATCACCGCCTCCTTGTTGTCGACCAAGGTTCCCTGCAGGAGCGGCTCCGGGATGTCGGCGTTCGCGTAGGCGAGAAGCTTCTCATCGTTGCGGCTGTAGTGGTCGATGAAGTCCGCCAGCTCGGCGAACTGGCCCGCGT
>CAYMQZ010000453.1:0-1671 GCA_964392705.1 uncultured Gemmatimonadota bacterium | reverse complement strand
GGCGGAGCGTGCGGCGGAGGCGGCGGAGAAGAGGATCCCGGGGACCCCGAGCCATCTGCCGGAGCCGGACCTGACCGACAACGCGAGGACGGTCCTCGCGCGTCGGTACCTCAAGAAGAACGCCGACGGCGAGCCGATCGAGGAGCCGCGCGACATGTTCTGGCGCGTGGCGCGCGTGATCGCCGGGGTGGACGCCCGCCACGGCGCCTCCGAGGCCGAGGTCACCCGCACGGCCGAGCGCTTCTACGAGATGATGGCGCGGGGCATCTTCGAGCCCAACAGCCCCACCCTGATGAACGCCGGCCGTCCGCTCGGCCAGCTCTCCGCCTGCTTCGTGCTGCCCGTCGAGGACAGCCTCGACGGAATCTATAACACGTTGCGGGACATGGCTTTAATTCACCAGTCAGGCGGCGGGTGCGTCGCGGCCGACGCCCATGTCCTCACCACCTTCTGCGGCGTCGAGACGATCGAGAGGCTCTACGGCCGCGTGCGGGCGCGGGACGTCACCGAGGAGCACCGGGGCGACCATCGCGTGATGGACGTCTCCCACCTGGAGATCCGTACGCCCGCGGTCGATCCGGAAACAGGGCGTTTCGAGCCGAAGATAGTCACGCACCTGTGGAAGTGGGACGTGCCCGCCGACAAGCAGTGGACGGTCCGCTGCCGCGACGGCGCCGAAGCGTCGGTCAGCGCCTGGCACCCGTTCCTCGTCTTCGGCGCGGACGGGATCGAAGACCGGCGGGCGGACGAGCTCGAGCCGGGCGACATCCTGCTGACGGCGAACCGGAGCGCGCGGGAGAGCTGGCCGTTCACCGAGCCCGTCGAAGCCGAGGGGTTCACGGTCGACGCGGAGCTTGCCTGGCTGGTGGGCTACTTCCTGGGCGACGGGAGCCTCGACGTTTTCCACAACCGGACGCACGCCTACACCGCGCTCAGGCTGCGATTCTTCGACGGACGGCCAGAGAGCATCCGGCACGCCGCGCGCGTGCTGGCCCGGCACGGCGTGCGGGTGTCGCCGCATCAGGACAACCGGGGCCTCTGGCGGCTCACGACGACCGACCAGTCCTTCGTGCCGGCCTTCGCGCGCCTCGCCGAGGTCGAGCCCGGGCCGAAGGCGGATCGGCTCACGCTGCCCGAGTGGGTGGCCAAGTCGCCCCTCGAGGTGGTCGGCGGCTTCCTGGCCGGACTGGTGGATTCCGACTCCTACGTGAACGTGGACCGGCGGCGAGTCGTGTTCTCGACCGTCTCGCCGCGGCTGGCGCGTCGGCTCACCTCCCTGCTCAGCGCCCTGGGCCTCGATCCCTCGCATCGCACCAAGGAGCCGGGCAAGAAGGGGAAGCGGGTCGAGTACCGGGTGAAGCTCGCGAACGCCCGTTGCGGTCCGGAGCTGGTCCGGCTGATCCGTGATCACGTGCACGACGCCGTGCGGGGGGAGCGCCTCGTCGAGCTGGCCGAGGTCGCGGACCACAACACGCACCCGCGCGTGCCGCTTCCCTTCGAAGCCCTGTCCGATCTGCTCGAGACGGCGGGGGTCGAGGTTCGGGGAACCCCGATCCACAAGTCCGCGGTCGAGGTCGCCGGAGAGTCATTCTGGCTCCATCGCTTCAAGTGGGGAAACGGGATCGCGGAGGACAAGCTCGTGCGGCTCGTCCGTGCCCTCCGCCGGGCGCT
>CAYMQZ010000452.1:0-1731 GCA_964392705.1 uncultured Gemmatimonadota bacterium | reverse complement strand
CGCCGACGCGTCTCCGGATCGGGCAGGTCGACGAAGAAGATCTCGTCGAAGCGTCCCTTGCGCAGCATCTCGGGCGGGAGTCGGGAGACGTCGTTGGCGGTCGCCACGACGAAGACGTCTCCGTTCCTCTCCTGCATCCAGGAGAGGAAGTTTCCCAGGATCCGGAGCGAGAGCCCCCCGTCTCCGTCCTCCGCCACGGCGAACGCCTTCTCGATCTCGTCGATGAAGAGGACCACGGGCGCGAGGCGCTCGGCGAGGGCGATCGCCCGTCGGAAGTTCCGCTCGCTCTCGCCCACGTACTTGTTGTACAGGCTCGATGGGTCGAGGCGGAGCAGGGGAAGCGCCCACTCGGCGGCCACGGCTTTCGCGGACAGGCTCTTGCCGCACCCGGGGACGCCGAGCAGCAGGATGCCGCGGGGAAAGGGGAGGTTGAAGCGGTCCGCTCGCTCGGGATGCGAGAAGAGGACCTCGCGCTTGGCCAGCCACTCCTTGAGCGCGCGCAGGTCGGCCACGTCGGCCAGGGTCTCCTCGGCGGGATGGTACTCGAGCAGGCCCTCGCGCTCGATCAACTCCCGCTTCGCCTCTGCGATCTGGCGGACGTCCTCGGCGGAGAGGGAGCCGTCCTCGACGATCGCCCGCGTGAGCGCCTTCTCCGCCTCGAGGAGCGTGAGCCCCTGCAGGCTCCGGAGCAGCCGGGTCTCTTCTTCCGAGGCCAGGTCCACCTGTATGCGGCCCCGCTCCCGCAGCTCGCGCACCGTGCTCCGGAGCAGCTCGCGCAGCTCCTCCAGGGTCGGCGGCGGGAGCGCCAGGGCGGCGGCCGACGGGCGCAGCTCCTCCGGCAGGTCCAGCTCCGGCCCGGCGAGGACCAGGGCTCCGGGGACGTCGGAGAACGTCTCGGCCACGTCCTTGAGCCTCCACGCCAGGACCGGCTCGCGCAGCTCCGCCCCGAGCCCCTGGAGGAGGTAGAGGCCGGGGAAGCGGGCCGCCTCGATGTGGTCCAGCGCCCCCGAGAGGTCGATCGTGCCGTAGATGCTTCCGGATCCGCCGCCGGCCCCACCGGGCCGCTCGCGCCTCCTGCCGAGCTCTGCGGAGCCTCCACCCGCGCCGCCCGCTCCGCCCACAACGCCTCCCGGTCGCGCCTCCGGCTCCGCGGGTTCCGCGGGTCCGTCGATGCGACGAAGCCCCCTCGTGCGCGTCCAGACGAACAGGGCGAGGTCGAGCCGGTCGGCCACATGGTGCAGCAGCGCGGTCAGCCGATCCTCCTCGACGGTCTCGACCGTGACGAGGCCGTAGCGGGAGCGGAGCAGGAGCTCGAGGTCGTGGAGCGGGTCCGGCGCCGTCAACGGCCGGCGCGCCCCCGTTCCAGGATGCGCTCGGCCCGGCGCCGGGCGGCGTGCTCCGGCGACTCGTCGGAGGCGGCGGCCTCGGCGAAGATCGCGTCCAGGCTCTCCTCGATCCGGCGCACGCGACGGCGGAGCTCCTCCTGATCCTCCTCGCCCCGGTGCATGAGCCCGAACGCGATCGCGCCGCCCGCGTTCACGACGTAGTCCGGCGCGTACAGGATGCCCCGCCCGTGCAGGCGCTCCGCGTCGTCGGCCGAGGCGAGCTGGTTGTTCGCGGAGCCCGCCACGATCCGACATTCGAGGCGGGGGATCGTCTCCGGATTCAGCACGGCGCCCACGGCGCAGGGAGCGAACACGTCGCACGCCGTCCCGTAGATGTCGGCCGGGC
>CAYMQZ010000451.1:0-1735 GCA_964392705.1 uncultured Gemmatimonadota bacterium | reverse complement strand
TCGACTCGAGGTCGGAGAACACGTACCGGGTGCCGTAGAACTCCTCGGCCGTCGGATCCGCGACGGCGGTCACGTACTGGTCGGGGTTGAGGCCGCGGCCGAGGGAGGGCGCGAAGCTCAGGAGGACGTTGGAGCGCGGCTTGAGCGTCAGGCTCACCCCGAGGTCCCAACTGTAGCCTCCGTCCTCGTCCCACGCGTAGGAGGGCTCGAATCCCACGATCCACGGTCTCCGGGAATCGGTGGTCAGGAAGGCGATCAGAAAGCCGGTGGCCGGCTTCTTCACCACGGGCCCGCCGCGGGTCAGACGGTCGTCGAGCGTGGAGGGACGGAAGATCCCGAAGCCGCCGATGTCCCACCAGAACGGGGTCTCCGTCGAGAAGAAGCCGTGGAACTGCCGGTCGGTGAGGTCGCCGTCGAAGTTGTACTGCTGCTGCGCCCCCAGGGTCGTGAAGATCCGCCGGTACCAGGACGTCGGCTCGGTCCAGCTCCGGCTGACGTTCGCGTTCATCCAGACGAAGTCCGTGCGGGTGAGGAACGCGTAGTCGTTGTTCTCGAACCCGGGGCTCCTGACGTTGAGCGCCGACTCCCAGCGCCAGTCGCCCCCGTCCTTGGCCACCCGCGTGTACAGCCCGTAGCCTCGCAGGGACTCCAGCGTGGGGTCGAGCCGGTCCGAGAAGAGCCCGTTTCCACCGCCCTCGCGGTCCGGTCGCTGGAAGTAGCGGGCGCTCGAGCGCTGGGCTCGCTCGATCGCGTCGGGCGTGCCCGAGATGCTGGTGAGGGCGCTGCTGAACAGGAGGTGGTAGTCGCGGTCGGCCCACCAGTACTCGGCGTCCAGCCCCACGCCCTCGGCGCGCCGGTTCAGCAGGTCGGACAGCGCCGGATCGTCGAAGTCGCGGACCACGGAGGTCACGATGCCGCCCACCTGCAGGTCGCCGTCGAGCAGGTCCTGCTTCACGCGGCCCACGAAGTAGTTGGTCAGCGGCTCGACCTCCTGACGGAACCGCTGCCCGTCGGGGCCCGCCACGTTCGCCCGCTCCCGGTCGGTGAGGGCGTTCAGCACGCCGATCGAGGTGCCGGTCCCGAGCTGGCCGGTGAGCTTCGCCGCACCGAGGATCGTCGTGGCGCCCGGCACGTCCGCGTGCTCGCCGGCGTCGAAGGCCAGCCCGGCCCCCTGGGGCGAGCGCCCGATGCGCCGCGTGAACAGCATCCCGAGCGAGGAGGTGTTGCTGCAGAACTGGCACCAGAAGTTCCCGAACCCGAAGGTGCCCTGCCCCTCGATGAAGAACTCGCGCTTCTCGGGAAAGAAGGTCTCGAAGGCGCTCAGGTTGACCACCGCGGGGTCCACCTCCGCCTGTCCGAAGTCGGGGTTGAACGTGGCGTTCAGGGTGAGGTTCGAGGTGAGCAGATACTTGACATCGGCTCCGAAGCGGTAGTCCGCCTCCGCCTCGTGCTGAAAGGGATCCTCCGCGTCGGCGGACCCGTTCACGTCCATCCGCGTCACGGCGTACGGCAGGACCTCGAGCTTCGTCATCCCGGTCCGCGGCGCGGCGATCCCCTCCAGGTGCCCGAAGCGGGAAGGACCGCCGGAGGTGTTCTTCGGCCAGTAGGACCAGCGCTGCTCCTCGTTCAGCCGCTTCACGGTTCGCTCGATCTGGAGCCCCCACCTCTGGTCCTGGCCCTGGGGGAAGCGGAGCTGGGAGAAGGGAATCGCCAGCTCGGCGGTCCAGCCCAGCGA
>CAYMQZ010000450.1:0-1745 GCA_964392705.1 uncultured Gemmatimonadota bacterium | reverse complement strand
TGGCCCGGCCCGAGGTGACGCTCGCCGAGGCGCTCGAGCAGATCGACATCGGCGGGCCCACGCTCCTCCGCTCGGCAGCCAAGAACCACGCCTCGGTATGGCCCGTCTGCGACCCGGCCGACTACGACCGCGTGCTGGAGGCGATCGAGGCGGGCGAGGGGGAGGAGCTGCGGCGGGCCCTCGCGGCCAAGGTGTTCCTCCACACGGCGGCCTACGACGCGGCGATCGCCACGTATCTGGAGCGACGGGACCTCCGACGCCCGGAGGACGGCGAGCCTACCCTTCCCGACGAGCTGCTGTCCTCCTTGGTGCGGGTCCAGACGCTCCGCTACGGCGAGAACCCCGACCAGGAGGCGGCCTTCTACCGCGAGGCGGCCGGCGAGCCGTGGGGCATCCCGGCGCTCCAGCAACTCGGCGGGAAGGCCCTCTCCTACAACAACCTGCTCGACGTGGACGGGGCGCTGACCGCGATCGCGTCCTTCCCCCGGGAGGACCGTGTGGCCTGCGCCATCGTGAAGCACACCACGCCCTGCGGGCTCGCGGTCGGGCGATCGCTGCTGGACGCGTACCGGAGAGCCCTGGCCTGCGATCCCGTGTCGGCGTTCGGCTCGATCATCGCGTTCAACCAGCCGATGACAGAGACCGTCGCGGAGGCCGTGGCCGAGCACTTCGTCGAGTGCGTGGTGGCCCCGGGCTACGCGGCCGAGGCGCTCCGCATCCTGCGGAAGAAGAAGAGCCTCCGGATCCTGGGGCCGGCCGAAGGGGACCGGCTCCCCGAGGTGCCGGGACATCTGTGGCCCGGCCTCGAGGCGCGCGGCGTGCGGGGCGGCCTCCTGCTCCAGAGCTCGCCGGAGCCGGCCCGCGAACTGGATCGTCGCCAGGATGTCGAGGTGCCCACGCGGCGGATGCCGACGGCCGAAGAGTGGGAGGCGCTGGCGTTCGCCTGGTCCGCCGTGCAGGCCGTGAAGTCGAACGCCATCCTCCTGGCGCGCGACGGGGCCACGATCGGGATCGGCGCCGGCCAGATGAGCCGCGTGGACGCGGTGCGGTTGGCCGTGTGGAAGGCGGGCGAGGCCGGGCACGACATCGCGGGCACCGCGCTCGCCTCGGACGCCTTCTTCCCCTTCCGGGACGGGATCGACGCGGCGGCCGAGGCGGGCGTGCGGGCCGTGGTCCAGCCGGGCGGCTCGATCCGCGATGCCGAAGTCGTCGAGGCGGCCGACGAGCACGGGATCGCCATGGTGCACACGGGGAGACGGCTCTTCCGGCACTGATCGGGGCCACCCTCGGAAGCGGACGCCATGCGGGTTGACGCTCCCCGGGCCGCCGCCTACTGTCCCGCGGGCTCCCGACCGGGGCGCCCCTCGACTACGAACCCGGCGACGTTTTCGCATATAGATCCTTGAACGTTCGACCGATCCGGACCGCCCTCCTCCTGGCCGGCGTCCTGGCACTCCAGGCGTGTGCCGGCGAGTATCCGCAGTCCGCCCTGCACCCCGCCTCCGACTTCGCCCAGCGTCTGGACGACCTCTTCCGCGGCATCGTCTGGTGGGCCGTCGGGGTCTTCGTGGTGGTCGAGGGCGTGCTCCTCTACGCGATCGTACGGTTCCGCGAGAAGGGGGAGACGCAGGGCCGCCCCGAGCCCGTGCACGGCCATACGGGACTGGAGATCGGCTGGACGCTGGCTCCGGCGCTCATCCTGGTGGCCATCGCGATCCCGACCATCCGGACCATCTTCATCGTCG
>CAYMQZ010000449.1:0-1745 GCA_964392705.1 uncultured Gemmatimonadota bacterium | reverse complement strand
ACCGCCCCCGAGATCGGCGAGCTGATGCAGGGGGAGGAGGTGGACGTCGCGCTCCTCTGCCCGGCCTGACCCACCTGCAACCAGTCCGTGGGGCTGGTGGCCCGGGAGCTGGAGGGGAGGGGGATCGCCACCGTGTGTCTGATGCTGCTGCGCGAGGTGGCCGAGAAGGTGAAGCCGCCCCGTAGCCTGGTGGTCCCCTTCGGCTGGGGGCAACCTCTGGGGCCTCCCCGCGAGCCGGAGACCCACCGGGAGGTGGCGCTGGCCGCGCTGCGACTGGCGTGGGAGACCGAGGAGCGGGCGGCGATCCGGGAGTGGGAGGGGTAGGCAGCGGGGCGATTTCGAGGACTTGCCGCCGGCTCAGGAAAGAAGGGCCAGGAAAGCGCCAGGGGAAAGCACCCTGACGGAAGAGGCCCGGAAGTCGGGCTCGTTTCGGGTGATCAGGTAGTCGACTTCCGCCTTCTCGGCGCACGCGGCCTGTACGGCATCCTCGAAGTCGTCCCAGCCCATGGCCAGCGCGTGGAGAACCCGGTCCTCGTCGACAGGGACCACACCGACCAGGCGCAGGAGATCGCCGAGGGCCCGGGAGGCCTTCTTCGACCCCAGCTCGCGGCTCAGCAGGTAGTGGAGCGTGGTGACGGTGTGCGCGGCGATGAGGCCGACGGCGGCCTTCGACTCGAGCGCGGACAGGACGGCCGCGGCGTCGTCGGCGAAGGGCTCTCGATCCGCCAGGACGTCGAGAATCACGTTGACGTCGAGAAGGACCTTCACCGCCCGTACTTTTCCTCGAGGTGCCGGTGATGGTCCTCGAGCGAGACGTCGGACGGCAGGAGGCCTCGCAGCCGAGACACCGCGGGCGTCGTCTCTCCCTCCTCCCTGCCGAGGGAGGAGAGGAATTCGGACACCAGCCGCGAGACGCTGGTCCCATGCCGCCTCGAGAAGCGCTTGGCCCGACGAATCACGCGCTCGTCGATCGAGAGGGTGAGCTTCTTCTTGGGCACGAAGTCGCCTCCTGGCTACGTATTGTATTCGTGGTTATGTACGTAGTACGATGGTGCAGGCCGCCGGGTTCCCGCTACATCGGATCCTGGTCACGGAGGGACCCGGACGCGTGACCGGCGGACGACCGGCTCCCCGTCCAGGCCCGGGTAGAGGCGAAAGCGCACGGCCTCCTCCCCCTCGATGGCGAACAGGCCCTTGGTCGAGAGGGCGTAGGTCGTCTCGCCCCGTACCGCGAGCGCCCCGATCACGCCGGGGACCTCCTGTGTACGCAGCGTGCCGCGGGCGATGTCGTAGCGGGCGATCCCACCGCCCGTCGTCGCTCCCTCGGGGTAGCGCGCCAGCCCGAGGATGATCTCGCCGCCGGCCACGGCGATCGCCGAGACGGACCAGTCGGCGAGAGCGTCCGGGTAGATCATCTCCGCCTCGCGGGTGGCGGGGTCGAACCGGCCGATGCCTCCCACCCCGTCCATGCCCTCGCCGTCGTAGAAGGTGAGGCCGAACCAGACCCGGCCCTGGTGCGCCGTGACCGGTCCGACCTCGACCCGGATCTCGGGATTCGGCACCCACTCGGCGTGCTCCGGCCGGGCGCGCCGGTAGCGCTCGAGGTCGGGCAGGTCGAGGGGGATGAACAGCGTGTCCGTCAGCCGGAGCTCCTCGATCCCGCCCGCCACGATCCGGAACTGGGGGAGACGCGGGTGGAGGATCCGGACGCCCTCCGGGGGCTCGTAGCCCCGCCGCTGCCGCCG
>CAYMQZ010000448.1:0-1755 GCA_964392705.1 uncultured Gemmatimonadota bacterium | reverse complement strand
TCGACCTTGTCGATCGTGTCGGCGTTCGTGTGATGCCAGTCGAAGTAGTGCTCTCCCACGGTGCGGAAGCCGAGGCCCGGGACCCCCTCCCGCATGAGCGGCCCGATGTCCGCGCCCCCTCCGCCGGGCGTGATCCTTCCACCTTCGATCCCCTCGAGCAGGCGGGAGATCTCGCGGAGGGTCGCCATCGCGGCTTCCAGGGCGGGGTCCGGCTCGCCGGCGTCCGGGGCCGGCGTCCCGCCGGGGCGCGCGCCCAGGCTGACGCCGAACCCCACCGGCCGCTCGACGCCGCCGTCCATCTCGATCGCCGCCACGTGGCTCGAGACCGCGTCCCCCAGCGAGTCGCGGTAGGCCTGGGCCCCGCGAAGGCCGTTCTCCTCGTTCGTCCACAGCACCACCCGGAGGGTGCGTCGCGGGCGGAGGCCGAGGCGATGGATGAGCGTGAGCGCGTGCCACGCGGCCACGCACGCCGCTCCGTCGTCGTGCACCCCCTGCCCCACGTCCCAGGAGTCGTAGTGGCCGCCCATGACGACGACCTCTTCGGGCCGCTCGCTCCCGACGATCTCGGCGATCACGTTGTGCGAGCGCGCTTCAGGAAGCATCTCGGCCTCCATCGAGAGCCTGACGCGCGGCGTCTCGCCCGCCTCGGCGAGCCGGCGCGTCCACAGCGCGTCCTCGACCGTCACGGCGGCCGCCGGGATGCGGGGAGCATCCTCGGCGTAGACCAGGCTCCCCGTATGGGGCGTGTAGAGGCTTCGGCCGGTGGCCGAGCGGACGAGCGCGGCGACGGCGCCCAGCCGCGCGGCCTCCGAGGGACCGTTCACCCGGTAGCGGACCGTCCGGCCGTAGCCTTCCCACTCGACCGCGTAGAGCACGATCCGGCCCTCCACCTCGTCGCGGCCGAGCTCCCGGAGTTCCTCGAACGACCTCGCCACGACGACCGATGCCTCGATTCCCTCGGGCGGGGTTCCGACGCTGTTCCCGAGGCCCAGGATCTCGAGCTCCTTCTCGACCGGCGCCAGCAGCCGGGCCTCCTCGCGCCCGCGGACCCAATGCGGAACCGTGACCGGCTGCAGCCGAACGTTCTCAAGCCCTTCCGCGCGCATGCGCTCGCTCGCCCAGAGGATCGCCGCCTCGAGCTGCGGGGAGCCGCTCAGGCGATGCCCGATCCGCAAGCTCAGATGCTCCAGCTTCTCCCAGCCCTCCTGATCGGTAAGGGCGGCGCCGATGAGCCGCCCGGCGACCTCGCGGTAGCGATCGGTGAGCGTGGGGCGCTCGGATCCGAAGTCCTGAAGCCCCACTCCCTCCACGGGTAGGACGACGAGCAACGCGGCCATGGCGAAGCGTTTCACGGTCACGGTTCCCCCAGATACAGTCACAGTCCCTCCAGATAGGGCAGCGGATCCTCGATGCAGAAGTCGGGATGGTCGATCGTCGCCTGGCCGTCCGGGGCTTCGGCGCCTGCGCTTCGCAACGAGGTTCGGGGACACGGGCTCCTCCCGAGGGTGCGGGTTTCCGACGAGTATCGTCGAGCGGTGGGACGCGCGCCACCGGCGACCCCTGTCCACGGCCTCGACGAAACCTCATCCTCGGGAACGTGATGGGCGATGTGGAAGGACCGAACGCTTACGAGCCGCCCGAGAGCGACGAGGCGCTTCTCGCCGAATGTCGCGTCGAAACCTTCCGCGCCGGAGGTCCCGGCGGCCAGCACCAGAACAAGGCCGAGTCGGCCGTTCGCCTCACCCACGAGCCGAC
>CAYMQZ010000447.1:0-1760 GCA_964392705.1 uncultured Gemmatimonadota bacterium | reverse complement strand
CGAGCAGGTAGTCCTTCAGGAACCGGGCGTTGAAGAAGGAGAGGCCGGCGTCCACGCGCAGGACGAGCACGCCCTGGATCCCGCGGGAGTCTCCGAAGCTCTCCTTGCTGCGGAACGACTGGGTGCCCGGCACGATCCCGAGCTCGGCCACGTTCGGCCGGCTGAGCCAGGAGAGGACGACCAGGATCGCCACGGCGACCCCGATCAGGATCCCCTCCTCGACCCCCAGCAGGAGCGTCGCCCCGAACGTGAGCCCGGCCACCCATCCCTCGCTCCGCTTGGCCCGGAAGAAGAACCGAAGCTCCTTCCAGTCGATCAAGCTGGCCCCGGCCACCACGATGATCGCGGCCAGGGCCGGAACCGGGAGCTGCCGGAACAGCGGCGTGAAGAAGACCAGCGTGAGGACCACGACGAGGACCGCCCCGACGTTGGCGAGCGGGGAGCGCGCGCCGGCCCGCTCGTTGACCGCGGTGCGGGAGAAGCTGCCCGATACCGGAAGGCTCCGGAAGAAGCTGCCCAGGAGGTTGCCGGTGCCGATGGCCAGGAGCTCGCGATTCGGATCGATACCGTACCCGTGCCGGGCCGCGAAGGCTCGACCGATCGAAACGGTGCCGAGAAACTGGACGAGCGCCAGCGATATCACCGTGGGCCACAGCTCCGCCAGCGCCGAGAGCCGGACGGGCGGCGCGGCCGGCAAGGGCAGGCCCCGGGGGATCCTGCCCACCACCTCGATCCCGTGCGCGGCGAAGTCCCACACGGCGCTCGCCCCCGTGGCCGCCACGAGAACGAGGAGCTCCGCCGGCACGGAGGGCCGCCAGGCCCGGAGCGCGAGGATCGAGGCGATCCCCGCCGCGCCGATCGCCAGGGCGCTCGGCCGGGCCGCGTCCAGCTCCCGGAGGGCCTCCAGCACCATCGCCCATACGCGGTCGGACGTCGCGAGCTCGATCCCGAGCAGACCCCCCAGCTGGCTGGCCACGATCAGCAGGCCCGCCGCGGCGGTGAACCCCGTGATCACCGGGCGGGAGAGGAGCTCGGCCAGGAAGCCGAGGCGGAGGGCTCCCATCGCGAGCATGACGATGCCCACCACCAGCGTCAGGAGGAGGACGAGCCCCACGTACTCGCCCGTCTCCGGCTCCGCTAGGCGCGAGACGCCCGCGGCCACGATCACCATGGAGACCGCGTTCACGCCCACGGCCAGGTGACGGGAGGTGCCGATGAACGGATACACGAGGAGGGGAAGCAGCGAGGCGTACAGGCCGTAGATCGGGGGCACGCCCGCCAGGACCGCGTACGCCATGGCCTGGGGAATCAGCACGATGCCGACCGTGAGGCCGGCCACCAGGTCGCCCCGCGCCTCCTCCCGCGTGTAGCGCGGAAGCCAGACGGGGCGCATCGTCTGGCCCAGCGAACGACCGGCCGCGGAGAGGAGCCGGAACACCTCGCCCGACCGGTCCGGGCGGTCCCGGTCCGTGGTCTCCGCTTCCCTGGGCCCGTCTCGCTTCGGCCTCATTCCGTTTCCTCGGCGCTCGGCGCTAGTGCGGCCGGGCGGGTGCGCTAGGCGAGGCCGGCCTCCCGACGCTTACGGCGGACGTAATCGGATACGTGGTCGCCGTAGCGGGCCACGAAGTCGCGCAGGTGGTCGCCTCCCCGGATCGTGCCGCGGCAGGCGGGTGACCCGCACTCGCACTGGAAGGCCGGCATCAGACCGTTGCAGAAGGTCGCGTAGTCGAGCGTCACCTCCTCCCCGGGCTCGAGCGGCC
>CAYMQZ010000446.1:0-1767 GCA_964392705.1 uncultured Gemmatimonadota bacterium | reverse complement strand
CCATCCGCGTAGCCGATCCCCAGGGTGGCCATCCGTGACGGCCGGCTCGTCCGGAACGTGGCTCCGTAACTCACGGTGGCCCCCGCCGGCAGGTCGCGCACGTCCAGGACCCTCGCGCGGACCCGCACGACCAGTTCCGGGCGCGGCGGGGCGCCGGCCTCCCCCGGATCGCGGTCCGCTGGCACGGCCTCGCCCCCGAACAGGAAGAGGCCGGGGCGCACGAGATCGGCGTGCGCCTCCGGGTGCCGCAACACGGCCGCGCTGTTCGCCGCGTGCAGCAGCCCCGGCTCGACCCCCGACTCGCGGAGCGCCCGGACCGCCGCCTCGAACCGCTCCCACTGGACGCGCGTGGCGGCCGGATCGCTCTCGGACGAATGGAAGTGGGTGAAGGTGCTGGCCAGCTCGAGCCGGCCGCCCTCCAGCAGCTCCCGAACCTCCCCGGCCCACTCCGCGACCCGCTCGACCGGCAAGCCGAAGCGGCCCATGCCCGTGTCCACCTCCAGGTGCGCCCGCAGCGTCGCACCGCCGGCCGCCCCGGCGCCCGCGTATTCGCGCAGGGCGCCGAGGCTCGTGGCCACGGGCTCCAGCCCCCACTCCAGCGCGCGGGGGGCGTCGATCGGCGCGCACGGGGTGAACACGACGATCCGGTCCCCGATCCCGGCGCGTCGCAGCTCCGCGCCCTCCTCGACGGTGGCCACCCCGAACCCCCAGACGCCCTCGCCGCTCAGGGCCCGGGCCACCCGGGCGGCACCCAGGCCGTAGGCGTCCGCCTTCACCATCGGGAGCAGGCGGGCCCGCGGGCTCAGCCGGGCGCGCAGCGCCTCGGCGTTCCTCCGCAGCGCCGACAGGTCCACCTCGAGCCACGCCCGGGCGGTGGCCTCGGTCGAGCCCCCCTGCTCCCGCCTCTCCTCCATTGACACCCCTTCCGAGGCCCGCCTAGTATACGCCCCTCAAGTAACGGGAGCAACGGAACTTGCACGATCCTTCGCACCCCGGCGATCGGCCGCTTCACGCCGCCCGCGCGACCCCGGACGACCCTCTCCTGGGCCACGCCCTGGCGCTCGTGCGCTTCCTGCGGGAGCGCTGCCCGTGGGACGCCCGGCAGGACCCCCGCAGCCTGAGACCCTATCTACTCGAAGAGGCCCATGAAGTTGCCGACGCGATCGCCGCGGAGGACGACGCGGCGCTCCGGGTCGAGCTGGGCGATCTCCTCCTCAACGTGGCGTTCCAGATGGTGCTGGCCGAGGAGCGGGACGCGTTCACGACGCGCCACGTCGTCGAGGGTCTGGAGGCGAAGATGGAGGCGCGACATCCCCACATCTACGGGGACGCCGAGGAGCCGCCCGACTGGGAGGTCCTGAAGGCGCTGGAGCGCGCCGGCGCGGCCACCGGTGGCGACCGCGACCTCGACGGCGGCGACGACCGCACCGATGGGGCGGCCGTAGCGAGCGGACCGGCCCCCGGTCCCGACCCGTTCGCCGGCATCCCGCGTGCTCTCGAGCCGCTGAGCCGCGCGCTCCGCACGCTCGACCGCGCGGCCGCACTCCGGTTCGAGTGGCCCAGTCCCGCGGGGCCGCTCGCCAAGCTGGAAGAGGAGAGGCGCGAGCTGGCCGAGCTCCTCGGCGCCTCCCCACCGGCGGCGGCGGGGCCCGAACGGCCGCCGGCCGATCCGGCCCGGATCGAGGAGGAGGTGGGCGACCTGCTGCTCGCTGCCGTCGCGGTGGCCAGGACCGCCGGCGTGCACCCGGCGAACGCCCTGCTGGCGGC
>CAYMQZ010000445.1:0-1769 GCA_964392705.1 uncultured Gemmatimonadota bacterium | reverse complement strand
GCCAGCGACGTCGCGGCGATCGGAAGGAGGCCGTCACGATCCTACGGCCCGGGCGGGGGTCCGTCCTCGACCATCTTCCCCGTCGCACGAACCTGTCGGAGAAGGCGCTCGACAGCGCGGTCGAGCGGGCTCGGATACGCGAACCCCAGGTTCGCGGCCACCCGACGGGCCGCACGGCGGAAGAGCGCGGTCGTCTCGAACAACGCCTCCCAGCTCGCCGCCGGGTCGGCTCCGGCGAAGGTCGCCTCGAGCGCGCGCCGCTCCTCGGCGGGCAACAGAGCGGGCAGGCCTCGCCCGTTGAGCCCGACCGGCTGAGCCCACCCGCGATCGACCTGGACGTACCATTCAAGCATGCGGACCAGGCACCGGAAGCGGATCACGCAGTCGAAGCTGTACCGTGCGGGCAACAGCTCGTCCCTGGCGAGGAACTTCGCGACGTACAGCGTCTCCCACCAGAACTCCTCGACCAGCTCCCGATACCGCGACGCGTCGGGACGCTCCGGAATGTACGCCGTTCCGGAGGGCGTCCCGAGCCTCGCCGCGAGACCGTCCTTGTCCAGAAGTACCTCGTAGCCGTCATTCAGCCACGGCGGAAGCTCTTCGTCTCCGGCGGTGCGCGCGAGCACGTCCACGGAGGAAAGCGTGACGTCGATCCGGGCTCCCTCCCGATACTGCACGAGCCGGGTGGGGACGCTCTGACCGAGATGCTCGCTCCGCTCCCTGAGCATGACCAGGAGCGATCCGAAGCGTTCGAGCCAGCCGTCGCGGCGGGCGAGGTCCGAGCCATCGGTCAGGAAGAGGACGATGTCGTGGTCGGACAAGGCGTCGACGCCCGAGGGCGAGGCGGCCCGCGAGCCCGTCAGCACGATCGCCCGCACCGATTCCTCGTCCTCCGCCCACGCCAGCAGTCGACGCAGCGGCTCGGGTCCCTGTCGCTCGGTCGACGTCGGCGACATCACGTGACCCCGCGGCCTTCGGACGCGCGACCCCGTGTAGGCGTGGTCCCCACCGTTCAGAGAACCGCGTCCTTGATCCGCTCGATCTGCCTTCGGTGCACGAGATCGTGGGCGGCCAGCAGCTCCACGATCCGGCGGACGCTCTCCGGTCCGCGCTCCTCGTGGATGCCGACGCGGTCCAGCTCCTCCTCGGACAGCCCGCGGAGCCAGGCGAGGTTGGCCGTGCGAAGCGCTTCCAGCTCGTCGAGCGCTTCTTCCAGGCGCTCCTCCTTGTAGCGGAGGTCCGCGGCCCAGCGGTCCTGATCGTAAGCGGGGATCGGGCTTCCGGGCTGCGCCACGCTCATCCGCATCCGGTAGCGGTACACGAGCTCCGTGTCGGCCAGGTGACGGACGACCTCGAGAACCGACCACTTGCCGGGCGCCTCCGGCCTTCGGAGCGCCTCCCCGCTCAGTCCGGTGACCGCCTCCCGGAGCGCCGGCAGCAGCTCCTCCTGGACCTCGAAAGGATCCCGGTCGCCCAGCAGACCCAGGAGGCGCGCCACGTACTCCTCGGCCGCGGTCGCGGCGGCCGTGCTCGGGTCGCTGAAATCGGTCGTCATGCGTCCGGCTCCGGGGGCGCCAGGTGTCCCAGCTCGGTGAGCATGGACAGGTTGTCCCATACGACCCAGATCTCGGCGATGAGCCCCTCCTCGAAGCGGAGGACGCCCGCGAAATCCAGATCCACCCGCTTGCCGCTCGCGGGAAACGGCCCCAGCGGACCGTCCTGGGTGCCCGAGTAGTTGGCCCAGAGTCCCACCTTGTCGTCCTCGGCCA
>CAYMQZ010000444.1:0-1776 GCA_964392705.1 uncultured Gemmatimonadota bacterium | reverse complement strand
CCCCATGTAACGCGCCCCCTCCCGGAGTCGGGCCGGTGAACGACGAGCTGAGACAGCCGGACTGGTTGGACCGGGCCCGAGCGGGCGAGCCGAAAGCCCTTCAGACCCTCTACGAGGAGTACGCCGACGAGCTGTACCAGCTCGCCTACATGCTCACCGACTCGGCGGCCGACGCGCGCGACGTGCTGCAGGAGATCTTCGTGGCGCTGCCCGAGGCGCTGGCGACGTACGAGGAACGCGCGCCGCTCCGGTATTGGCTCCGCAAGGTCACCCTCCGAGCGGCCCTCACGCGGCTGCGCTGGCGGCAAAGCCGCAAGGAGGTGGCGCTCTCCACGATCCGGGCGCTGGTGAGCCGGGACGACCCCTCGGCCATCCTGGCCCGGCTCTCGGTCGACCGATTCGTCTCCCGGCTTCCCCAGCGTCAGCGAGTGGTGCTCGTGCTCAAGCAACTGGAGGGTCTTTCCCACGCCGAGATCGGCGAGCTGCTCGGCATCTCCCCCGAGGCCTCCCGGGGTCGCCTCGCCCGCGCGATGAAGAACCTGCGACGGATGGCGCGCGGAGAGCGGCCATGAACCGTCATCCCCCCTACGGGCTGCTGGTTCGCTACGCGGAAGACGAGCTGGCCGCGGAGCGCGCCGCCGAGGTGGAGGAGCATCTCCACGCGTGCGACCGCTGCCGCTCGGAGGTGGGCTTCGTGGTCGAGGTCGGCCGGCGGCTCCACGAGCTGCGATTGCCCCGGCCTCCGGCCGGCCTCTTCGAGGAAGTAGAACGCAGGCGAGCGACGGGAGAGCGGCGAATCCTGCCGGTCGACGCCGCGGGCCTCGAGCCGCGGAGAGACGGTCGTGCGGCACGCTCGTTGATCGCGGTGCTGGCCATCGCCGCGGCCACGGCGGTCACCCTGCTGGTCGGCTCGCGTCAGGCGACGGCGGACGCCAGCACCCTCCGCTTCTCGACCTCCTCGCTGGGAACCGGCACCCCGATCGCCGTCGAGTTCCGGGCGGCCTCGCGCCTGGCCGGTGAGGAACGGGTCCGGCTCCGGGGTCGCTACCGGACGGCCGACATGGGGCCGCCGAGGGAGACGCTGGGCGAGCCCTTCTCGGCCGTGCTGGTCCGGGAGCGGAGAGCGTCGTTTCGCGGAGCCCTCCAGCTTCCGGCCACGGCCGTCCACGCGAGGTTCACGGTCGAGAGCCTGGACGGGCGGATTCTCGAAACCGACGGCGGGCGCCCCTGGGAGCTGTGGGCCCGCGACGAGCGGGGACGGCCGACCTTCGCCAGCCTGCGGCAGGCCATGTGGGTCGCCCACAACGAGGCACCGGTAGAGGCGTTGGCGCTGGCCCGGCGGGCGACGGAGTTGTATCCGGATCATCCCGAAGGCTGGCACTGGAGGGTCGCGCTGGAAGGCTGGCTGACCGCCGATGACAAAAGCCAGGAGACCTTTCACCGCGAACGCCTCCGGGAGCTGGAACATCAGATCGGGAGGAAGGAGCGTCCCACCCCCGAGGAGCTGGCCGGCCTTCTTGTCTACGCTCGCAGCCTCAGGGAACCGGAGGCGGTGACCCGGGCGCTGCGTCGGCTGGAGGCGCAGAATCCCGCGCATCCTCGGGCCGTGCAAGAGCGGGTCGCGGGCTGGATCCGCGCCTCTCGAGGCAAGCCGGACTCCCTGCTCCGGCTCCTCGAGGAGGAGTGGCGGCGCTTCGGGCCGGGCGCCGAGTTGCTGGCCCAGCAAGGGTTCGTCACGGCGACCACCGTGCGGGATCCGGATGCCGCCGGAACCTG
>CAYMQZ010000443.1:0-1783 GCA_964392705.1 uncultured Gemmatimonadota bacterium | reverse complement strand
GCGACGTCCGCCAGGTCGGAATCCTGCGAGCCGTCCTCCTGTCGGGCCGGGCTGCTCGTCAGGTCGTCCTCCTCGCGACGCTCGCGCTTCGACTCGCTCACTCCGGCCGTTCGTCCGGTTCGCGGGAATAGGATGAGGAATGCTTCGGAAAGGTTGGAGGGACGGGGTGGGGGCACAACGGGTCGGGCCGGGGCGACGACGGGTCAGGCCGGGGCCGCGACGGGTCGGGTGGGAGGCCACGACGGATTGGCTGCGTCGGACCTTGACGGGCCGCGAGGCGGCAGCCCGCCGGGGCGCGCAGAGGCACCGGATCCCCGGATCCCCTTCAGGCCCCCGCTTCCACCCAGACGGTCTTCACGTTCACGAACTCCCGGATCCCGTGGACGCCCAGCTCGCGGCCATAGCCCGACTCCTTCACCCCGCCGAACGGGAGTCGCGGGTCCGAGGCCACGAGCCCGTTCACGAACACGACGCCCGCTTCGAGCTCGCGGACCAGCCGGTCCCGCTCGTCGGCATCGCGAGTCCAGGCCGCGGCCCCGAGGCCGTAGGGAGTGTCGTTGGCCAGCCCGATCGCCGCCTCCAGGTCCGGTACCTGGAACAGCGAGGCGACGGGGCCGAACAGCTCCTCCTCGTAGGCGGGGCAGCCCTCGGGAATCCGGGCCAGGACGGTGGGAGGGTAGAAGAAGCCCTTCCGGTCCAGCCGCTCGCCTCCCAGCCGGACCTCGGCGCCGGCCTCCACGGAGCGATCCACCTGGTCGGCCAGGGTCTCCAGCAGGTCCTCGCGGGCGATCGGGCCCACGTCGCTCTCGGGCTCGGTGGGATCGCCCACCACCAGGTCCCGCATGCCCTCCACGAAGCGCTCCGCGAACGGCTCGGCCACCTCCTCGTGCACGATGATCCGCTTGGCGGCGATGCAGGACTGGCCGCTGTTGATGGTCCGCGCCTTGACCGCGGTCGCGGCCGCCCGCTCCAGATCGGCGCTCGGCAGCACGAGGAGCGGATCGCTGCCCCCCAGCTCGAGCACGGACTTCTTGATCTCGCCTCCGGCCGTCGCGGCCACGGCGCTTCCGGCCCGGCGGCTCCCCGTCACCGTCGCCGCCCGCACGCGCGGGTCCCGGATCAGCTCGTCCACCCGCTCCACCTCGACGAACAGGTTCTGGAAGACGCCGTCGGGGAAGCCCGCGCGCCGGAAGACGTCCTCGATCGCCAGGGCGCAGGCGGGCACGTTGGGGGCGTGCTTGAGGAGCCCCACGTTACCGGCCATGAGCGCCGGCGCGGCGAAGCGGAAGACCTGCCAGAACGGGAAGTTCCACGGCATGATCGCGAGCACGGGCCCGAGCGGCTCGTAGCGCACGAAGCTGTGCTCGGCGTCGGTGCCGACCGTCTCATCGGCGAGAAAGCTCGCGGCGTGATCGGCGTAGAAGCGGCAGGCCCAGGCGCACTTCTCGGCCTCCGCCTCGCCCGCCCCGATCGGCTTCCCCATCTCGCGCGTCATGATGGCGCCCAGCTCCGGGGCCTCGTCCTCCAGGATGCGGGCCGCGTGTCGCATGCGGGCCGACCGCTCGTCGAAGGACACGTTCCGCCATGTCTCGAACGCCGCGGCCGCGCGTTCCAGGGCCGCCTCGACCCCGGCCGCGTCCAGGGACGGGTAGGAGCGGATTCGCTCCCCGGTCGTCGGATTCACGCTCTCGAAGGGCACGGCTGGCCTCCCTCCCGGCCTCGATGGGGGAACGCTCCCTGTCCAGCGTTCTCGTCGGGAGCCATGTTCCGCAAGGGCGACGCC
>CAYMQZ010000442.1:0-1791 GCA_964392705.1 uncultured Gemmatimonadota bacterium | reverse complement strand
GTGACATCAGGGACGGAGCGTGCGGCCTGCCCGGACTCCTTCCCAGAAAACGGCAGGATGCCGAGGTCAACCCACGAAACGACCTACGGAACCGAAGCGTAGGTCTTGCGCTCGTCTCTCCACCGTGGCGAAGCGCGCCTCGCTCATCCAGTTGAGCGAACCTGGCCCCGAGGCCGGCCCCCGGGCTCCTCTCGCGCAGGGTCCGCTGGAGAGCTCGGGGCGGGCTCACCGCCGCTTTGGCCAGTCGAACCGTGGCGGGCCGGGACGCCCGCGGGTCCCGGGCGGGCCGCCCTACCAGACGACAAGCTCGTGGAAGGAGGCCTCCCCGCGCTCAGTCCGGCCGTCGGGCGCCTCCGCCGTCACGACCACCCGGAGGACCTGCCGGCCCGGGCCGAGCGATCCCGGGAGCCCGGCCTCCACGGTCCAATAGGGGCGTCGCGCCTGGGGCGCGCCGTAGCCGGCCATCGACGACCATCGTCTACTCACGCTCCACGTCTCGAGGGGGAGGTCGTCGATGAAGAACTTCACGTCACCGGGCTCGATCGACGGATAGTACGCCGGGTCGCCTATGAACTCGAGCAGGCTCACGTCCGCGCCGCTTCGCCGCGCGGCGGCCAGCGGGTCCCGTAGGCCGGCGCCTCCGTCGGCCGGGCCTCGAGGTCGGTGACGCGCCCGCTCACGCGTCGGAAGGCGAGCGCCACCGTCCGCTCGAAAGCCCCTTCGTCGCTCTCGACCCGGAGACGGGCGGCGACGGCATCGGAAGAGGGGTCGGAGAGCGGGAACTCGACGACGGAGAGCCCGGGGCCGAGGGTCGCCTCGCGCCGCTCCTCGGTCCGGAGCGTCACCCCCTCGCGGTCCAGCAGGGCCACCCGCACCGCGGCCGTGACCGAGTCGGAGGCCGGCGGACGCCGTAGCTCCACGACGGCCGCCGGCGAGACCGAGATGGGGAACGTGCGACCGTCCTTCGTCTCGAGCTCGAGCTCGAGGCGGGAGCGGTGGAGGAAGACCTCCGCCTGCAGCTCGGCGAGCCAGCCGCCCCCTGCCACCCTCGACTGCCGGGCCGGGCCGGTGTCGCCGGGCGCGACCTGTGAGTCGCGGCTGGCCTGGGCCGTCGGCTCCTGCCCGCCCAGGCCCGCGGCGCAGATGAGTCCCGCGGCCACGGCGAGCAGCGACCGACGGATGTGGGAGCGCGACGGTTCGGCCGCGAGCGAGCGGGCGACCGGCGGTGGGCACACGACGTCCACGGGGACGCCGTCAAGGTCCGCGTCGGTGAGCTTCACGCCGGCCCTCGCATAGAGCGCTGTTTCCTTACTGCTTCTCGCCGGGAGGTACGTTCGAGTTGAAGATGTCGCGGTGAATCTTCCATGAACCGTCGGCCTGCCTGACCAGAATCGACATGAATTTCCCATCGACGAACATCACATCGCCGCCCGTCTTGGGAGTCAAGCTGGCCCTGTACGTGCCGCGGCAATACGCCCAATCTCCGGCAGACTCACCCTCCTCGTTGAACACCTGCATGTCGCACGTGAACTGGTCCGCTACAGCTCGATTTCTCTCCCGTATCCGGACCTTTCCAACGACGGGAGCTTCACCGGGGGGCATCTGTATCCCGTCCTCCGTCCACAAGGCCAGCCATCGCTCCATGTCACCGGCGTTGAGGCTGGCAGCATACTCCTCCCAGACTTGGTCCAGTGTCGTCGGGTTGGCACGGGTTTCCGAGTCCATTACCAAGCCTCCCAGCTTCGAGAGTTGCAAGACCGTGCGGAGCAGCTGTACGCCACCCTGCTTCTT
>CAYMQZ010000441.1:0-1796 GCA_964392705.1 uncultured Gemmatimonadota bacterium | reverse complement strand
CTGGTCGCGAAGGGTGTGCTGGACGAGCGAGCGCGCATCCTGATCGCCGACTTCGAGAGCCGGGGCGGCGAGGAGGAGCTGGCCCGCACCGCGACCGAGACGTTGCGGATCGACTTCGGCCAGTCGCAGGTGGTGAACGTGGTCCAGCCCACGGAGGTGACCTCCGTCCTCGAGCGCATGGGCCGCGAACGCGACGCCCGGCTGGACGAGGAGCTGGCGCGCGAGATGGCGATTCGCGAGGGGATCCCGGCGATCGTGACGGGCGAGGTGAACAGCGCGGGCGGAGGTTACGTGCTCTCGGCTCAGCTCCTGCGGCCGGGCACGGGAGAGGTGCTGGTCCCGGCGCGCGAGACGGCGAAGGACTCGAGCCGGATCATCGAAGCGATCGATCGGCTCTCGGGCCGGATGCGGGAACGCATCGGGGAATCCCTGCGTCGGCTCTCCGCCGAGCCGCCGCTCGAGCGGGTCACGACGGGCTCGCTCGCGGCGCTCCAGAAGTACTCCCAGGCTCTCCACGCGATCGACATCGAGGGCGACGAGGAGCGGGGAATCGCGCTGCTGGAGGAGGCGATCGCCGGGGACTCGGCCTTCGCAATGGCACACCGGAAGGTCGCGGCGATCCTGGGCAACCGGGATGAGGACCGCGCCCGCGAGATCGAGGCGCTCTCGGCCGCCTACCGTCATCGGGACCGGCTCACCGAGCGGGAGCGGTACCACGCCGAGGCCCTCTACCACGTCAACGCTACCGGGGACATCGCGGCGGCCCGCAACGCCCTGCGCAACCTGGTCGAGGTGGACCCGACGGACCCCTACGCGCAGCACAACCTGGGCGTCATGTACGCGTTCCTGCGGGACCGCGACCGCGCGATCGAGCAGTACCGCCGCGCGATCGAGGCGGACTCCGGCAACTCCCTCTCCTACACGAACCTCGCCGCGACGTTGTTCGCGGCGGGTCGGCGCGACGAGGCACGCGCAATCCTCGCGGCGTTCGAGGAGCGGTTTCCGGAGAATCCGAGCGGGGAGGACTTCGCCGCCAGGCTGGCGGCCGCCGAGGGCGACTACGAGGGTGCGGAAGAGCGATTGCGCGCCTTGAGGCAACGAACGTCGGCGAGCGCCTTCTGGCGCTGGCGGACGAGCTGGGACCTGTGGGCCCTCGACGTCACGAGGGGGCGACTGGCGGACGCTCGCAGTCACATGCGGGATGCGATGGCGGTCCAGGAGGAGCGAGGGCTCCCGGGTCAGTACGTGTCGAACGCGGTGGACATGGCCGGCGCCGAGCTGGCCGCGCTGGATCGAGCCGGTCCGGCGCTGGAGCTCGTGGACGCTGCGCTGGCCCGCCACCCGCTGAACGAGCTCCACCGGCTGAATCGACCCTACCTTTCGCTCGCCTGGTTCTTCGCCCGGGCGGAGCGCACGAGCCGGGCGCGGGAGCTGCTGGAGGAGTACCGGGCCGAGGTTCCGGCGGAGGTGCGCGACTGGCTGCAGCAGATCTGGCTGAGCTCCGCCGAGGGCGAGCTGGCCCTCGCGGAGGGGCGCGCCGCCGAGGCCCTCGAGGCGTTTCGCCGGAGCGACCAGACCGGCCCCTGCGAGATCTGTGCGCTGCCGAACATCGCGCGCGCCCACGAGGCGCTCTCTCGGCCGGACTCGGCGATCGTCTACTACCGCCGCTACGTCGAGGAGCCATGGCTGAACCGCATGCGGTTCGACGACCCCTGGCAGAAGGCGCGGACCCTCCAGCGCCTGGCCCGGCTCTACGACGAGGCGGGCGACCTCGAGAACGCGGCCAGGTACTACGC
>CAYMQZ010000440.1:0-1801 GCA_964392705.1 uncultured Gemmatimonadota bacterium | reverse complement strand
GAGGCGGGGGCCGTGCTGGTGGCCAAGCTCACCCTGGGCGCCCTGGCCTGGGGCGACGTGTGGTTCGGCGGGAAGACGAAGAACCCCTGGAACCTCGAGCAGGGCTCGAGCGGCTCGAGCGCCGGCCCCGGGGCGGCCGTGGCCGCGGGGCTCGTGGGCTTCGCGATCGGCTCGGAGACGCTGGGCTCGATCGTCTCTCCCTCGACCCGGAACGGGGTCACCGGCCACCGGCCCACCTTCGGCCGGGTGAGCCGGCACGGCGCCATGGCGCTCTCCTGGTCCATGGACAAGCTGGGCCCCATGTGCCGGAGCGCCGAGGACTGTGCTCTGGTCTTCGCCGCGATCCACGGACGAGACCCTCGCGATCCGACCACGGTGGACGCTCCCTTCCACTGGGACCCGACCGCCGACGTCCGGGAGCTGAGGGTGGGCTACGTGGAGGAGGCGTTCGAACCGCCGGAGAACGAGGAGGACGAGTACCGGAACCGCGAGGCCGACCTCGCGACGCTCGAGGTGCTCCGGGACCTGGGAGTCGAGCTCGTTCCGCTCTCGCTGCCGGACGACCCCCCCTCGGGCCCCTTGCTGCTCATCCTGAACGCGGAAGCGGCGGCCGCCTTCGAGGAGCTGAGCCGCAGCGGCGGCACGGACGCCATGGTGCGCCAGGAGCGGCGCGCCTGGCCGAACGTCTTCCGGCACGCCCGCTTCATCCCGGCGGTCGACTACATCAACGCGAACCGGGCGCGGACCCGGCTCATGGCGGCGGTGGCCCGGACGCTGGACGGGATCGACGTCTTCGTCTCCCCCAGCTTTCGCGGCGCTAGCCTGCGGATCACGAACCTCACCGGCCACCCCTCGGTCACGGTCCCCAATGCCTTCCATCCTGTGGAGGACGCGCCCCCTGCGTCGCCGCGGCGCTCGCCGGGAAGCATCACCTTCGTGGGGAACCTGTACCGGGACGACGCGGCCCTGACGCTCGCCCACGCGTACCAGGGGGCCACCGACTTCCACCGCCGGCGCCCGCCGATCTCGTGAGCGCGCCCGGATCGGTCCCGGCCACGTCCCGGATCGGGTCGCCACGCTCCGGCTTTGCAGCCATCGCGCCGGCGCGGACGTTGCAACGGATGAGCGGTGGGAAGGCGACCAACGCCCGTCTGTAGAGCGACGACGGAGAGCCAGGAGTCCCGAGGTCCGACATGCCGCTTCGCAACGCACCTGCCCCGCACCGCGTGGGCGCCGCGCTGTTCCTCCCGATCCTCGTCGGGGCCTGCGACGCCACCGGCCCCGAGGACCGAGTCGTGGTCGCCGAGTTCCAGTTCGCGGAGAGCGACCGAGGCTTCCAGGCCGGCTTCACCGACTACCCGGTCGGACGCGAGGAGGACGTGGGTTTCGTCGCCGACCATCGCCCCCTGCCCGCACCCCTGACCGACCAGGGGAACGCCCTGTTCCACTCCGGGCTGAACATCAGCGACGACCTGTTCATGTTCTTCGAGCGCCGGCTCGAGGGCCTGCGGCCCGGAGCGACCTACCGTGCCACCTTCACGCTCGAGTTCGCCTCGGAAATCGGCGAGGATTGCACGGTGGGAGTGGGCACCGCGGTCCTCCTGAAGGCCGGGGCCTCCGCCGTCGAGCCCGTTCCCGTCGTCGAGGACGGGGACGTGCGCCTCAACGTGGACAAGGGGAACCAGGCCAACCGGGGCGAGAGCGCGGTGATCCTGGGCGACATCCGGAACGGCGAGCCCGGATGCGGCGACGAGGTGCCGTTCGCGCTGGAGACGGTGGACGACGGAGGCGAATCGGTCAC
>CAYMQZ010000439.1:0-1817 GCA_964392705.1 uncultured Gemmatimonadota bacterium | reverse complement strand
TCAGACGCAACGAACGCCCCCCTCTTCCGCTCTCCCGCTCTCCCGGCCGCAGCCTCAGGGGTGGGTCACCGTTGTGTTATATTGGAGTGGTTGTCCGACGCAGCCGCCACACGAAGCACCACCATCCCCCGTGCTCGGAGGAGCGCCAGGAACGAGCACCCCACTCCCGGAAGGAGCCACACCGATGAGACGCCAGACCGGCCCCTCCATCGTCGTCCTCGTCCTCTCCCTGCTCGTCTTCGGCTCGTCCGGCGACCTGCGAGCCCAGGTGGCCGACGAGGTCGAAGCCGCCGTGCGGGCGCACTACGCCGCCATCAACGCCGGCGATATGGAGACCGCGGCGGGTCACCACGCGGCCCAGTACACGCTCTTCTTCATCGACCAGGGCGAGCGCAGCCGCTACGCGACGAGAGAGGCCCAGCTCGCCGACTTCTCCGGCATGGCCGAGGAGGGCTTCGAGACCGAGTGGACGATCGAGGACCTCCGGGTCGATGTTCACGGGGACGGAGCCGTGGGAGTCGCGACCTTCTACATCACGGGCACGGTCGTCCTGCCCGGCGAAGCCGCCGAGGAGGGCGCGTGGCGCGTGACCGAGATCTGGGTCCAGACGGACGAGGGCTGGCGGGAGGTCCACGCGCACATGTCCCCGATGGTCGTCGCAACCTCCGGCTCTTAGCCTTCACAGATGAGCGAACGCGCGATCACGGCGCGCCCCGTCGGGGTCCTCGCCGGCCTGGGAGTCCTGCTACTCGCCTCGGCGGTGGGGTGTGAAGGCGCTCCCCGGCGAGGCCCGGCCCTCGAGGCCGGCGAGGGGAGGATCGAGGTCCCCGGTGGGGAGGTCTACTACCGGGTGGAGGCCGCCGAGGGGACCGAGACCGCCACGCCCCTGCTCCTCCTGCACGGCGGGCCCGGGGCGACCAGCCACTATCTGGACCCGCTGGGACCCCTTTCCGCCGACCGCCCGGTCGTATTCTACGATCAACTCGGAAGCGGACGCTCGGCGCGGCCGACCGCCGACTCCCTCTGGCGCATCCCGCGCTTCGTGGAGGAGCTGCGGCGGGTGCGCGATGCGCTGGGGCTCGAGCGGATCCATCTCCTCGGGCACTCCTGGGGCGCGATGCTGGCGATCGAATACCTGCTCACCGATCCCCCCGGCGTGGAGAGCGCGATCCTGGCGAGCATGACGCCGAGCATCGAGCAGTGGCTCGCCGACGCGCAGGAGCGGGTCGCCACGCTGCCCGACTCGACCTGCGAGGTCATCCGCCTCCACGAGGAGGCGGGCAGGACCGACGCGCCCGAGTACCAGGAGGCGGTGATGCAGTTCTACCGGCTCTACCTGAGTCGGAGCGACCCCTGGCCACCCGTCCTCGACAGCACCTTCGCGCAGTTCGGCTACCCCGTCTACAACACGATGTGGGGACCATCGGAGTTCACCGCCACGGGACGCCTGAAGGACTGGGACGCGCGCGACCGGCTGGGCGGGATCGAGATTCCGGTGCTCGTCACCGTGGGGGATCACGACGAGATGTCGATCGAGTCGGCCCGCGACATGGTCGGCCGACTCCCGAACGCCCGGCTGGAGGTGATCGAGGGCGCCGCCCACCTCACGATGGTCGATCAGCCGGAGGCCAACGTGCGGGTGATCCGCGAGTTCCTCGCCGAGGTCCAGAACCGTTAGTCGGGCCGAGACGCCCACAACTCCGCCCGCCGGCCGGCTCCGCCTCTACGAGGTCGAGCGGTCGATCCAGAACGGCGCCGTAGCAGATCCTAGGGAGGGATGTTCTCGTTCCTGGTCCAGTGCGCCCACGAGGATTCGA
>CAYMQZ010000438.1:0-1827 GCA_964392705.1 uncultured Gemmatimonadota bacterium | reverse complement strand
CGGCGCACCCGACCCGCCGCCGCGGCCTCGGCCTGGCCACCTACTACCACGGCGCGGGCTTCACCGGGGCGGGCGAGGTGCACCTCGCCTCCCGGGTCCACGTGGCCGGGCTCCCGGACGGACGGATCGAGGTGCGGAGCGCGACGGTCGAGATGGGCCAGGGCTCGCTCACCGTGCTCACCCAGATCGCCGCGGCGCGACTGGGGCTGGATCCCGATGACGTCGTCTTCACCGAGCCGGACACGCACCGTGTGCCGAACAGCGGTCCGACCGTGGCATCGCGGACCACCATGGTGGTGGGCCGGCTGATCGAGAAGGCATGCGACGACCTGCGTCACCAGGTCGGGCTCCTGCAGGAGGCGCGCGGGAAGGTGGTGAAGGACGCGATCGCCGCCTGGCACCGGGAGAACCCGGAGGGCGAGCCCGTGGGTGAGGGCCGCTACGAGCCGCCGCCGGGGATCGAGTGGGACGAGGAGAGCTACCGGGGCGACGCCTACGGCGCCTACGCCTGGGCCGCGCACGTGGCCGAGGTGGAGGTGGACTTCCGCACCTTCGACGTCGACGTCCTGGACTACGTGGCCATCCAGGAGGCGGGGAAGATCGTGAACGAGACGCTCGCCCGCGGACAGGTGCAGGGAGGCGTGGCCCAGGGGATCGGCTGGGCGCTGCAGGAGGACTTCGCCTGGCGGGACGGGGCGATGCAGAACGTGCAGCTCACGAACTACATCATCCCGACGAGCGCCGACCTGCCGCCCCTGCGCGTGGAGTTCTTCGAGGAGCCCTACCCCCACGGCGGCTATGGCGCCAAGGGTCTGGCGGAGCTCCCGATCGAGGGACCCGCGCCCGCGATCGGGAACGCGATCGCGGCCGCCACCGGCGCCGATCCGCGGCGCGTCCCGATGACCCCCGAATACCTGCTCGAGCTGCTGGAGGATGAAGAACCGGCGCGGAGGTCCGCGTGAGCCCGAGCGCCGGCTCGAGCCGGGAGGGGACCCCGAGCCGGGAGACGGCTCCGTCCGCGCGCGCGACCCCGGGCCGGGCGGCGCCGGCTGGCGGGCGCCCGACCTCGGGCCGGCGGATCCCGATCTCCTTCACCCTGAACGGCGAGATCGTGTCGGTCGAGGTCTCGCCCGCGGAGCGCCTGCTCGACCTGCTCCGCTACCGGCTCGGGCTCCCCGGCACGAAGGAGGGCTGCGCCGAGGGCGAGTGCGGCGCCTGCACGGTGTGGGTGGACGGGATCCCCGCCGACAGCTGCCTGATCCCGGCCTACCAGGTCCGGGGCTCCGAGGTGCGGACGGTGGAGTCGCTGGACCCGGAGGAGCTCGAGCCGTTCCTGGCCGGCGGCGCCACCCAGTGCGGCGCCTGCACGCCGGGCGTCGTGATGACGGCGACCTGGATCCTCGAGAACCCGGAAGTTCTGGAGACCCATTCGCTCCGCGAGCTCATGGCGGGCAACCTGTGCCGCTGCACCGGCTACGACGGGATCATCGAGAGCGTCGCGGCGGCGCTCCGGGAGCGCGGGATCGACGCGCCGGCGCGATCCTAGCGGTCGAGGGGGCTATCGGCCCCTCGTCCAGATCACGACGACCCCGCAGTTGCCTTCCAGCCCCGTGAATTCGGCCGGCGTGGAGGCGGGTCCCTTGTAGATCTCCACACCGCCGATCTCATAAGGACGAATGACATCGTCGATAGAGACAAACGAGCCATAGCTACCGATTTCGATACCGTCCACCACCACTGCTGCACCCCCACATCTTCGGCGCATCCTCACCCCACAACGATTCCCTCGATTGCAAACGAGTTCCACGCCCGGAAGCTCCACGATCA
>CAYMQZ010000437.1:0-1828 GCA_964392705.1 uncultured Gemmatimonadota bacterium | reverse complement strand
GGTGAACCTGAGCGCCGTGGAGCGGCGCGCCGCGACCCTGGGGGTGCGCCGCAGCGTGAAGAAGGAGTGGCAGGCCGCCTGGCTCTTGCGCGGGATCACCTTCCTGGACCTGACCACCCTCTCCGGCGACGACACGCCGGGTCGCGTGCGGCGCCTGTGCGCCAAGGCGCGGAACCCCGTGCGCCCGGACCTCCTGGAGGCGCTGGGCGCGTCCGGGCTTCCGGTCCGGGTGGGCGCGGTGTGCGTCTACCCGACCCTCGTCCCGGTCGCCGTCGAGGCGCTGGAGGGATCCGGGATCCCGGTCGCCTCGGTGGCGGCGGGCTTTCCCGCGGGGCTCACGCCGTTCGAGCACCGGGTGGACGAGATCCGGCGGAGCGTGGAGGCGGGCGCGGGCGAGATCGACATCGTGATCACGCGTCGCCACGCCCTGACCGGAGACTGGGAGGCGCTGTACGAGGAGGTGAGGGCGTTCCGGGAGGCCTGCGGCGAGGCGCACCTGAAGACGATCCTGGCCACGGGCGAGCTGGGCACCCGCCGGGTCGTGGCGCGGGCCGCGATGGTGTGCATGATGGCCGGGGCCGACTTCATCAAGACCTCCACGGGCAAGGAGAAGGTGAACGCCACCCTGGAGGACGGGTTGGTGATGGCCCGCCAGATCCGGCGCTACCGCGAGCTCTCGGGGGCGCGGGTGGGGCTCAAGCCCGCCGGCGGGATCGGGACCGCGAAGGAGGTGCTGACCTGGCTCATCCTGGTGAAGGAGGAGCTGGGCGATGCGTGGCTGGATCCGTCGCTGTTCCGGATCGGGGCCAGCTCGGTGCTGGCCGACATCGAGCGGCAGCTCGAGCACCACGTGACGGGGCGGTACTCGGCATACTACCGCCACCCGGTGGCGTGAACCGGTCGCGGACGAGGGGACGACGAGGGGAGGGGCGCTGATGCCGAGGATCGCGGAGCTGTTCGAGACGCTGGAGTACGGGCCGGCGCCCGAGTCGCCCTCGCGCGTCGAGGAGTGGCTGGAGGAGCGCGGGCGCCGCTTCGGCCATTTCATCGGCGGGCGCTGGGTCGAGCCGGAGGAGGGCGAGTACTTCGAGACCTTCAACCCGGCCGACGGGTCGCCGCTGGCCGAGGTGGCCCAGGGCGGCGCGGCCGACGTCGAGGCGGCGGTCCGGGCGGCCCGGGAGGCGCTCGAGCCGTGGACGGAGCTGGGACCGCACGGCCGGGCCCGCTACCTGTACGCCATCGCGCGCCGGATCCAGAAGCAGGCACGCCTGTTCGCGGTGCTCGAGTCGATGGACAACGGGAAGCCGATCCGCGAGTCCCGCGACATCGACGTGCCGCTGGTCGCCCGCCACTTCTACCATCACGCGGGCTGGGCGCAGCTCATGGACGAGGTGGTTCCCGACCAGGCGCCGCTCGGGGTGTGCGGCCAGATCATCCCCTGGAACTTCCCGCTCCTGATGCTCGCGTGGAAGATCGCCCCGGCCCTGGCGATGGGGAACACGGTGGTGCTCAAGCCGGCCGAGTTCACGCCGCTCACCGCGCTCCGCTTCGCCGAGCTGTGCGGGGCCGTGGGACTGCCGCCGGGCGTCGTGAACATCGTGACCGGCGACGGCCGCGCCGGCGAGCTCATCGTCCGCCATCCCGACGTCGACAAGATCGCCTTCACGGGCTCCACCGAGGTCGGGAGGATCATCCGCGAGGCCACGGCCGGAACGGGGGTGAAGCTCTCGCTCGAGTTGGGCGGGAAGTCGCCGTTCATCGTGTTCGACGACGCGGACCTCGACAGCGTGGTCGAGGGCGTGGTCGACGCGATCTGGTTCAACCAGGG
>CAYMQZ010000436.1:0-1835 GCA_964392705.1 uncultured Gemmatimonadota bacterium | reverse complement strand
CGGTAGTGGAGGTCGGCGCCCGCGGGGGGGAGGGGGACGAGACGCGGCGAGCTCGCCTCCGCGTCGCCGCGTCGGTCGACCGCGGCCTCCCGGGTCCGCGTCGCCACGTCCTCCGGCCGGCCGCTCACGTCGAGCGCCGCGGATGGCTCCGGGACGGCGAAGGCGTGGTCCCAGTAAATCTGCATGTTCGTACGGATGCGGACCCTCGGATCCGCGGGATCGAGGAGGCCCGCCAGCTCCACGACCACGGTCTTGTCCTTCCCCGCCGGGAACGAGAGGTCGGGCACGGCCATCTTCCATCCGCCCCGTCCGTCCGGCACCTCGAGGACCGGCGGCATCACCTCGACCACCTCCGACTGCGCCACCGCCACGTTGATGCTGGCGTCCGTCGGAAAGATCCAGCCCCGGAGGAACAACAGCGGGCGCTCGGCGGTGGCGACCTCGGGGCCCAGGTCCAGGATCAGCTCGTGCGGTCGCACGACCCCCTGGTAGGGGCCGGCCACCAGGTTCCCGGCGTAGGCCGAGTCCCGCGCCCGTAGCTCCGGGAGCAGGTCGTTCCCCGCTCCGTCCGTCGCGGCGCTCGGCGGGCGACGGTCGGCCCGCTCGACCGCGAACAGCCGGAGCCGCGGCGGGGCCGGCGGCAGGAACCGCTCGTCGACGTACACCTCCACCCCGTCGGGGTGGTCGACGGCGAGCAGCTTCACCTCGTCCACGTACGCCACCTCCCACAGCTCCTCGGTGAGCTGCAGGCGGTATCGCCCGTTCACCGGCTGGAGCAGCTCGCCCGGGATCCGGAGGTACTCCTGGCTCGCGCGGGGCGGCGCGTAGACGCGGCTCTCGGCGACCGCGGCGCCGGCGGGGCGAGGCCGTCCCGAACGGGACCGTCCGTCCGCCGCCGGTCCCGCCATGATGCCCAGCGGCATGCCGATCGCGCTCTTCCACATCGCGTCGGTCACGAAGACGTGCTTCTCGCCGTCCCAGCCGTACACGAACGCGCACGAGCCCTTGAGCGTCTGCGACTCGATCAGGTCCTGGTCCGTGCCGGGGAAGTAGAGGTCCTGGGGCACGCCGTTCGTCCACACCACCCGGATAACGTCCGCCTTGAGCCGGCTTCCGAGCCCGAAGTGCACGACCGGCTCCGTCGCGATGCGGCTCTGGTACAGGTCCCCGGCGCGCAGCTCGACCGTGGAGCCGATCCCGAGGCGGTTCACCTTCCCGCTGCCCGCCCCGCGTCCGACCAGCCGGACCTGCACGTGGTGGTTCACGTTCCCGCCGTCGTTCCGGAGCAGGCGCAGCCCTCCGTCCGCCACGCCCACCAACAGGTCCAGGTCGCCGTCCTCGTTGTAGTCGAAGACCTCGACGTCGGCGGCTCCCCCCCCCTCCGGCCGCCCGGCCGCCGTCGACTCCGGCAGCTTCTCCGAGGCGCCGGCGAACCTCCCCTCGCCCCGGCCCCGCAGGAGGACGACTCCGGCGCCGGTCGCCACGACGAGGTCCAGGTGTCCGTCGTTGTCGAAGTCCAGGAACGCCGCGTCCCTCACGTCGCGGACGTCCGGCCCGCGGCCCGGGCCGCCGCCCGAAATGGCCGCGCGGATCCCCGCCTCGGAACGCCCGTCGGCCGTGAACAGCCCGTCGCCCTGGTTCCGATAGAGACGCAAGGGGAGCGCGCCGGCCCCATCGCCCGGCCCGGCCAGCAGCAGGTCCGGCAGCCCGTCGTTGTCGTAATCGCCGAGTCGCACGACCGTGGTCGGGCCGGCGCCGGCGAGCCCCGCCGCGCCCGTGGCGTCGCTGAAGGTCGCCTGGCGCTCGTTGCGGTAGAGGACGACGCCCGAGTCGCC
>CAYMQZ010000435.1:0-1856 GCA_964392705.1 uncultured Gemmatimonadota bacterium | reverse complement strand
ACACGATCCACGTCCGCTACGCCCCGGAGCTCCGGAACGACCTCGCGAAGATCCGGTCCGTGCTCCTGCCCGTGAGCCGCGGTGCGGTCGGGGGCATGGATGGGGCGGCCATGGGGGGAAGCGGTGCGATGGGGGGCGGCGCGATGGGGAGCGCGGGCATGGAGAGCCGCACGAGGAACGGCGGCATCGCCCAGGTGCCCCTCGGGGAGCTCGCCGAGGTCCGCTTCGCCGAAGGCCCCCCGATGATCAAGAGCGAGAACGCCGAGCTCAACGGGATCGTGTACGTGGACGTGCGCGGCCGCGACATCGGCTCCTTCGTGGAGGAGGCGAGGGCGCTCCTGGAGCGCGAGCTGGAGCTCCCACCCGGCTACCGGATCGTCTGGTCGGGCCAGTACGAGTACATGCAGCGGGTCCGTGAGAGGCTGAACCTGGTCGTGCCGGTCACGCTGCTCATCATCTTCTTCCTCCTCTACCTGAACTTCCGAAGTGCCACCGAGAGCCTGATCGTCATGCTCTCGCTCCCCTTCGCCGCGGTGGGGGGCGTGTGGCTCATGTGGATCCTCGGGTACGAGATGAGCGTGGCGGTGGCCGTGGGCTTCATCGCCCTGGCCGGCGTGGCGGCCGAGATCGGGGTCGTGATGCTGGTCTACCTGGACCACGCCCACGACACGCTGCGCTCGGCGGGTCACGAGGTGGACGGGACGGCGATCCGGGCGGCCGTGGAGGCGGGGGCGGGGCTCAGGCTCCGCCCCGTGATGATGACCGTGGCCGCGATCACGCTCGGCCTCGTGCCGATCATGTGGGGCCACGGGACGGGCTCGGAGATCATGCAGCGGATCGCCGCCCCGATGATCGGGGGCATGGTGTCGGCGACGGCCCTCGCGCTGCTGGTCGTGCCGGTCACCTACTCGCTGTGGCGGGAGCGGCAGGCGGAGCGGCAGGCGAGGACGAAGCCCGCTGGCGCGTAGACTCGTGAATCGAGTGAATCGATCCCTCGGCCGAAGAGGAGGTGAGCCGTGGTGAGCGGACCGTTGCGGACGGTGTTGTGGGTGCTGGGCGCTCTCGGCGTCCTGTGGGTGCTCGTTTGGCTGGTCTCGATCCCCACGATGGGGGGCATGATGGGTGGAGGGCCGGGGGAGGGCGGCATGATGGGCGGGGAGGGCGCGATGACGGGCGGCCGCATGCTGCCGATGTCGGGGCTCATGGTCACACAGACGCTGGGGATGCTGGGACTGGCCGGGATCTTCGCCTACCTCGTCGTCGATACGCTGCGTGGGCGGCGCGACGGCCGCCGCGACCCGGAGGAGGGGTCGGTGCGATGACGGAATCGGCGATCGTGGAGATCCGGGCGGTGCTGCGCATCGACCGCCTGTCCCGCGTCCTGCACGCCCTCGAGGAGGCGGACGTCCCCCGCGCGACGGTGAACCACGTCCACGGCGTGGGAGCCGGCGTCGACCCCTCGCGAACGCGTCTCTCGCTCGCCGAGGAGGGCGGGGCCTACATGGACAAGGTGCTGCTGCGCATCCTCTGCGCCGCGGAGCGGCGGGAGGAACTGGTGGGCCTGATCGCCGGGGCCGCCCGCACCGGAAAGAAGGGCGACGGGATCGTCTCGGTGCACCCGGTCCTGGAAGTGATGAAGATCCGAAGCGGTGCCGGCGGCCCGGAGGCGCTGGAGTAACGAGATCGGTGGAGGAAACGGACGGAGGCGGAGGGGCCGGTTGGACCTCGGGGTCGCGGCGCCGATATGATTGGCCGGTATGTGCGTGACGAACCGATCGGCGAGACGTACCGTGCTGACGGCGGCCGCCGTCGCGCTCCCGGTCCTGGGCCTGGCCCTCTTCGGGCTGGCCGCGATC
>CAYMQZ010000434.1:0-1866 GCA_964392705.1 uncultured Gemmatimonadota bacterium | reverse complement strand
CGGCGCACCCGACCCGCCGCCGCGGCCTCGGCCTGGCCACCTACTACCACGGCGCCGGCTTCACGGGGGCGGGCGAGGTGCACCTCGCCTCCCGCGTCCACGTGGCGGGCCTGCCCGACGGCCGGATCGAGGTCCGGAGCGCCACGGTCGAGATGGGCCAGGGCTCGCTCACCGTGCTCACCCAGATCGCCGCCGCCCGGCTGGGACTCGACCCCGATGACGTCGTCTTCACCGAGCCCGACACGCACCGCGTGCCGAACAGCGGCCCCACGGTGGCCTCGCGGACCACCATGGTCGTGGGGCGGCTGATCGAGAAGGCGTGCGACGACCTGCGCCACCAGGTCGGGCTCCTGCAGGAGGCTCGCGGGAAGGTGGTGAAGGAGGCGATCGCCGCCTGGCACCGGGAGAACCCCGAGGGCGAGCCGGTGGGCGAGGGCCGCTACGAGCCGCCGCCGGGGATCGAGTGGGACGAGGAGAGCTACCGCGGGGACGCCTACGGCGCCTACGCCTGGGCCGCCCACGTGGCCGAGGTGGAAGTGGACCTCCGCACCTTCGACGTCGACGTCCTGGACTACGTGGCGGTCCAGGAGGCGGGGAAGATCGTGAACGAGACGCTCGCCCGCGGACAGGTGCAGGGAGGCGTGGCCCAGGGGATCGGCTGGGCGCTGCAGGAGGACTTCGCCTGGCGGGACGGGGCGATGCAGAACGTGCAGCTCACGAACTACATCATCCCGACGAGCGCCGACCTGCCGCCCCTGCGCGTGGAGTTCTTCGAGGAGCCGTACCCGCACGGCGGCTACGGCGCCAAGGGTCTGGCGGAGCTCCCGATCGAGGGGCCCGCGCCCGCGATCGGGAACGCGATCGCCCACGCCACGGGCGCCGATCCGCGGCGCGTTCCGATGACCCCCGAATACCTGCTCGAGTTGCTGGGGGATGAAGAACCGGCGCGGAGGTCCGCGTGAGGCGGAGCGGCGGCTCGAGCCGGGAGGGGACCCCGAGCCGGGAGACGGCTCCCTCCGCGCGCGCGGCCCCGGGCCGGGCGGCGCCGGCTGGCGGACACGCGACCTCGGGCCGGCGGATCCCGATCTCCTTCATCCTGAACGGCGAGGCCGTGTCGGTCGAGGTCTCGCCCGCGGAGCGCCTGCTCGACCTGCTCCGCTACCGCCTCGGGCTCCCCGGCACGAAGGAGGGCTGCGCCGAGGGCGAGTGCGGCGCCTGCACGGTGTGGGTGGACGGGATCCCCGCCGACAGCTGCCTGATCCCGGCCTACCAGGTCCGGGGCTCCGAGGTGCGGACGGTGGAGTCGCTGGACCCGGAGGAGCTCGAGCCGTTCCTGGCCGGCGGCGCCACCCAGTGCGGCGCCTGCACGCCGGGCGTCGTGATGACGGCGACCTGGATCCTCGAGAACCCGGAAGTTCTGGAGACCCATTCGCTCCGCGAGCTCATGGCGGGCAACCTGTGCCGCTGCACCGGCTACGACGGGATCATCGAGAGCGTCGCGGCGGCGCTCCGGGAGCGCGGGATCGACGCGCCGGCGCGATCCTAGCGGTCGAGGGGGCTATCGGCCCCTCGTCCAGATCACGACGACCCCGCAGTTGCCTTCCAGCCCCGTGAATTCGGCCGGCGTGGAGGCGGGTCCCTTGTAGATCTCCACGCCGCCGATCTCCACCGGGAGAATCGCGTCGGGACTTCCGAACTCCATTCCGTCCACCAAGACCTTCGCGCGCCGGCACCTCCGCCGCATCCGAACCGAACATCGATTGCCCCGCCGGCAGACCAGTTCGACCCCTGGGAACTCGGCGATCATGTGGGTAATCCTCAAGGGCCGCCGCCGCTCGATGTCTTCTCGGGTGATGAAGTGACCCA
>CAYMQZ010000433.1:0-1872 GCA_964392705.1 uncultured Gemmatimonadota bacterium | reverse complement strand
CACCGACTGGGCGACGATGCCCGCGGCCAGGGCCAGGGTCACGGTGAGCGCGGGATCGTGGAGCCCGTCCACCCCCTACCTCCGGCTCGGGATCATGCGGATTCCGTGGCGCGGCCGCAGGGTCACGGCCGGCTGCGGCACGACCGGGTGGTCGGGGAGCGGACGGAAGCGCCACCGGCGCAGCACGGCGGCGAGGACGAGCGTCGCCTCCATCATCGCGAAGCTGCTGCCGATGCAGTAGCGCGGGCCGCCCCCGAACGGGAAGTAGGCGTACTTGGGAAGCTTGCCCCCGGGCGGCGCCGGATTCGGCTTCTCCGCCCACCGCTCGGGCAGGAAGCGCTCGGGCTGGGGAAAGAACCGCGGGTCGCGGTGCGTGACCCAGGGCACCAGGAAGATCTGGGTCCCACGCTCGATCCGGAACCCGCCGAGCTCGACATCCTCCAGGGGCTCGCGCCCGATCCCCCAGGCGGGAGGGAACAGCCGCATCGACTCCTGGAGCACGGCGCGCGCGTAGGGCAGTCGCTCCACGTCCTCCGCGTCCGGAGGCCCGACGCCGTCCAGCGCCGCGAGCTCGCGGGACAGCCGCGCCTCGACTTCGGGATGGCGCGCGACCAGCCACAGCGTCCACGCCAGGGCGAGCGCGGTCGTCTCGTGGCCCGCCAGCAGCAGGGTGATCACCTCGTCCCGGAGCTGCCGCTCCGACATGCCCGTGCCCCCCTCGTCCTGCACCACGAGCAGCGCGGCCAGCAGGTCGGTGCCTCCGTCCGCTCCCGCGCCCTCCCGCCGGCGCCGGATCAGGTCGTAGACCACGCGGTCCAGCTTCCTCAGGGCCATCCTCGCCGCCAGGTTGCCCGGGGTGGGGAAGGCCAGCGGGATCGGCAGCCAGCCCCGCAGCATCCGCTCGAACTGGGTCATGACCCGGTCCAGCGCTCCGCCCACGGCGTCCACCCGGCCCGAGAGCTCGGCTCCGAACAGCACCTCGCCCACGATCTCGAGCGTCAGGGCCATCATCTCGGCGTGGACGTCGAGCGTCCGGCCATCGCGCCAGGACGCGGCTCGCTCGACCGCGCGCCGGCCCATGACCCGGGCGTATTCGTGGATGCGTCCATGGTGGAAGGCCGGCTGGATCAGCCGGCGCCGCCGGTACCAGTCGTCGCCCTCGTTCGTCAGGAGGCCTCGGCCGAGCACGAAGCGGAGCTGCCGCAGGTCCCACCCCTTCCGCATGCGGTCGGCCAGGTCCACCAGCACGCTCTCGATCAGATCCGGGTCGCTCACCACGCAGCACGATTGGGGGCCGAGCCGGAACGCGGCCACGTCGCCGTGCTCGCGCGCGCAACGCGTGAAGAAGCCCAGCAGGTCCCGGCGGAACTGGGGCGAGCTCCCGAGAAGCGGAAGCCCGTCCGGACCGGGCGGAGTGCGAGGCTCGGCGGAGACGGCCGGGATGTGGACCATTCCCGAACAGGTTACTCGGGCCAGCGGCGCCTGAGCAAATCTTCGGCCGGCGCTTCGTCCCGACCACCCTCGCTGGGCCGCCCCTATTGGATTCCCGGGACGATCCCTCTATCTTGCCGAGCTCGAAGCCGCGGACCGACCGCGGATCGCCGGAACCGCTTCGAGGGCAGTCACGACATGGCCGGAATCCTGGCCTACGACACGTTGATGTGGGACAAGGCCCTCGCCACCTACGACGGTCGTCGGGTGCACGTCCCGGAGCGCCGGCGCGCCTTCGTGGGCGAGGACGCCCGCGCGGCGTGAGGCCGAACGAGCGAGGCACGTCCGTGTTCCCCTACGCGGTGCATCCCGATCCGGGCGACGACGCTCCCGAGGCCAGCCGCCTCGACGATCGGGGGCCCGACACGGCGAATCGCATCC
>CAYMQZ010000432.1:0-1874 GCA_964392705.1 uncultured Gemmatimonadota bacterium | reverse complement strand
CGTCCCGTGAACGGCGCGCCGGCGAGCGCCGTTGGCGCCCGGCCCCTCGGGCCGACCGTCCTCGCGCTCGTGGATCGCCTCGATCCCCTCCGGTCGAACGCGGTGAAACCGCCGACCGACGGACCACGTCCTGTGATCGAGATCATGGGCTGAATTCCCGGAGATCCGCTTCTCTAGCCTAGAGGTGCACGATGCCGCTTCCCGCTCCGGCCGTTCGCCGCGACTCGACCCCGCCCTCCTCGGGCTCCCGCTCCTTCGGCTCTCGCACCGCCTCCCTCTCGCTCCTGTTCGCGATCGGCATCGCCGCCCCGTCCGCCCCGCTCGCCGCCCAGGAGGCGACCGGGGTCGCCGCCCGTCCACCCGGCTACGTCTCGCCCGATCCCGGCACGCTCTTCCTCCACCCGGAGCGGTTCGAGAAGCGGGACGGGACTCTGGGCGAGGTCCAGCGCGGCGTCCTCTTCGTCCCGGTGAACCGCGCGGCGCCCGAGCGCGGCACCCTGGGACTGGAGTTCTGGCGCTTCCCGGCCCGCCGGGAAGCGGGCGAGCGCCGCCAGGGGGCGTCGGAGGCGGCACCCCCCGTCTTCGTGCTCCGGGGCGGTCCCGGCTGGCCCGGGCTCGGTCCCGACCTGGAGCGGGAGGGCTTCTACGAGGAGCGGGTGGAGCCGTACGCCGAGTTCGCCGACGTGGTGTTCGTGGGGCAGCGCGGGATCGGTTCCTCGCGGCCGAACACGATGTGCGAGGCGCCCCCGTCGACTCCCGACGACGCATCCGACGAGGAGCGCCGGAGGGCGGTGCGGGAGGCCGGCGAGCGGTGCCGCGACTGGTGGACGGAGCGCGGCCTGGACCTCGCGGGCTACACCGCGGTCGAGGCGGCCGCCGACGTGGACGCGGTCCGACGGGCCCTGGGCTACGAGCGGATCACGATCTCCGGTGGAAGCTTCGGCTCGCACTGGGGGATGGCCGTGATGCGGTTCCACCCGGAGATCGTGGAGCGGGCGGTGCTCACCGGCATGGAAGGTCCGAACCACACGTACGACAGCCCGATCGGGATGCTGAACGTCCTCGCCCGGATCGCCGAGGACGCCGAGGAGTCGCCCCGCCTCCGCGGACGGGTCCCCGAGGGTGGCCTGCTGGCGGCGCTGCGGCGGACGATCGAGCGGCTGGAGCGGGAGCCCGTGGTCGTGCCGGTGGAGGATCCCGAGACCGGCCAGGTCGAGGAGGTGCGGCTGGACGGCGAGGCGGGTCGCCGCGTGTCCGAGGGCTATCTGGGCCGCGTCGGCGATCGTAGATCGGAGGCCTCCTGGCCGGCCGGCGTGCTGCTTCTCGAGCGCGGCGATTACGACCTCGCGGCCCAGGACCTGGCCGGTGGTGGCGGCGGCGGCGGGGGGTTCTGGACCTCGGCCGCCTTCTTCCAGCTGGACTGCGGGTCGGGGATCACCCCGGAGCGGGAAGATCGCCTCGTGGCCGACACGGCCCGACGGATCGTGGGCGAGCAGAACTGGTTCTACCGGGCGGCCTGTCCCGCCTGGGAGGCCGACCTGGGTGACGAGTTCCGGGCGAACTTCGACACCGAGATCCCGACCGTGATCGTGCACGGGAACTGGGACTTCTCGACCCCGCTCGAGAACGCGCTGGAGCTGGTGCCGCATTTCCGGAACGGGACCTTCGTGCTGGTCGAGCGGGGCTCGCACGGGGCGCTGGGCGAGGCATGGGACGCATCGCGCGAGTTCCGCGACGCGCTGCTGCGCTTCGTGGCGACCGGGGACGCGAGCGGCCTGCCCGAGCGCGTGACGCTGCCCGAGCCCTACTGGGTCACGCCGGAGGAGGCGCGGGAGGGTGGCTGAGCCGCCGGGGGGCCCGAGCTGCGCGCGGCC
>CAYMQZ010000431.1:0-1878 GCA_964392705.1 uncultured Gemmatimonadota bacterium | reverse complement strand
CCACCGCGCTCGTCTCCCGCATCGTCTCGCTCGTCGGAGCGGGGAAGGGCCAGCTCGAGAACATGGTGGCCGTCACCTTCACCCACCGGGCGGCGGGCGAGATGAAGCTGCGCCTCCGTCGCGACATCGAGGAAGCGCGCACGAAGGCGACCGACCCCGAGGTCCGGCGTCGCTTCGTGGACGCGGTGCGCCAGCTCGAGGTGGCACGGATCGGCACCATCCACTCCCTGTGCGCCGACCTCCTCCGCGAGCGGCCCGTCGAGGCGGGGGTGGACCCCCTGTTCCGCGTCCTCTCCGACACCGACGCGGCCCGCCTCATGGAGCGCGCCTTCGACCGCTGGTTCCAGGAGACGCTCGAGGACCCGCCGGAGGGCGTCCGCCGGGTGCTGAGCCGCGAGCCGCGGCGGATGCCGGGGGCGAACTGGAGCGTGCGCGGGCCCCGCCAGGAGCTCCGGGACGCGGTACGCGACCTGATCGAGCACCGCGACTTCCCGGCCCCCTGGAGCGGCCCGGAAGGCTTCGACCACGCGAAGGCCATGGACGAGGCGCTGGACCTCCTCCGCGAGCTGGCGGCCTTCGCCACGAGCACGGCCCACGCCTACAGCTGGCTGGCCCGGGGCTTCCAGAAGATCGGCCGCTTCGTCGAGGAGGCCGACGCCCGCGAACGCACCGAGCCCCGCGACCACGACGCGCTCGAGGCGGGGGTCCGCGAGCTGCTCGGCGACCGGAAGTGCGGCTGGGACTACGGGGGACCCCGCCAGGAGTGGTGGGACCGCGAGCGGACCCTGCGTCTGGACGATGTGAAGGCCCGCCGCGACGAGATCCGCGCCCGCCTCCAGGCGATCCTGGAGGAGGCGGAGGCCGACCTCGCCGCCCGGCTCCGCGAGGAGCTCCGCCCCGCGGTCGCCGCCTACGAGGAGCTCAAGCGTCGCGAGGGGGCGCTCGATTTCGTCGACCTGCTCATCAGGACCCGCGACCTGATCCGTGACAACGAAGAGGTCCGCCGCGAGCTCCAGGCCCGCTTCACGCACTTCTTCGTGGACGAGTTCCAGGACACCGATCCCCTGCAGGCCGAGATCCTCCTGCTGCTGGCCGCCGCCGACCCCGAGGAGGTGGACTACCGGAACGCCACGCCCGCCCCCGGCAAGCTCTTCCTGGTGGGCGACCCCAAGCAGTCCATCTACAGCTTCCGGCGGGCCGACGTCCGGATCTACGAGGAGACGAAGCGCCGGCTCACGGCCCGCGGCACCGACCTCCTCCACCTCACCACCAGCTTCCGGAGCGTCCCCGGGATCCAGGAGGCCGTGAACGCCGTGTTCGAGGATGCGATCCGGGCCGCCGAGGACGGGAGCCAGCCCGCGTACGTGCCGCTCGAGCGCTTCCGGGGGGAGACGGCGGGGCAGCCGGCCGTGGTCGCGCTCCCCACCCCCAGAATCCACTCGCGCTACGGGAATCGCGCGGGCTACGTGATCTCGGACAGCTACGCGGACGCCGCGGCGGCGTTCGTCCGCTGGCTGGTCGAGGAGTCGGGCTGGCGGGTGACCGAGCCGGGTCGCCCGAAGGAGCCCGTCGAGCTCCGCTACCGCCACGTCTGCATCCTCTCCCGCCGGCTCCAGAGCCGGTACGAGGAGGTGATGCGCCCCTACGTGCGGGCGCTCGAGGCGCGGGAGGTGCCCCACGTGCTGGTGGGCGGGAAGGGGTTCCACGAGCGCGAGGAGGTGCTGGCGCTCCGGAACGCCCTCCAGGCGATCGAGTGGCCCGACGACGCGCTCTCGGTCTACGCGACCCTCAAGGGCCCGTTCTTCGCGCTCACCGACGCCCAGCTCCTGGCCTTCAGGCACCGGCACGGCTCGCTCCATCCGCTCCGGCCGGCCCCCG
>CAYMQZ010000430.1:0-1880 GCA_964392705.1 uncultured Gemmatimonadota bacterium | reverse complement strand
AGGAAGGTCGAGATCGGTGGCGTGTGCGGAGCCATCGCGGAAGCTATCGAGCCGTCACCCGTTCGGAATTGGGTGAAGTCCTGGAGGAAGCGGGAGCGTCAGCGGTCGAGTGGCGCATGCCGGTGGATACCGGATTCTTTCAGCCCTTGATCGTGGCACGGCGTCCGTAGCGACCAGGCGCGGCTGGGCGGGCATAAACGTGGTTCCCGTGCGTTCGGCCGGGCTACCAGCGGCCCCGGCTACAGATAACACGGGAGGCTCGGTGCGCAGGCTGTCGGAGATGACCTGGGAGGAGGTCCGGGATCTGGAGCGCGGGCGCACGGTCGCCCTGCTCCCCGTCGGCGCGATCGAGGCCCACGGGCCCCATCTTCCGCTCGAGACCGACGTGATCATCGCCCGCGGGATGGCCGAGCGCGCCTCGGGGGGGCTGGCCGAGGCCGGCCTCGGAAGCCTGATACTGCCTCCCCTCGCCTACACTCCGGCTGGCTTCGCGGCCGGCTTCCCGGGGACGCTCGGGATCCGGTCCGCCACCCTGGAGGCCGTGATCGTCGACCTCGCCGAGGCCCTCGCAGCCCAGGAGTTCCCGGTCCTGGCGATCGCCAACGCCCATCTGGATCCGGCGCACCTGGAATCCCTGCACGCCGCGCGCTCGGCCTGCGCGGAACGGGGGCTGATCCGCGTGGCCTTTCCCGACCTGACCCGGAGGCCCTGGGCGCCGCGGCTGGGGGAGGAGTTCCGGAGCGGCGCCTGCCACGCCGGCCGCTACGAGGCTTCGATCGTTATGGTGCTCGCGCCCGGGCTGGTGCGCGAGGAGATCCGCCGCGAGCTTCCCCCCAACCCCGCCTCCCTCTCGAGGGCGGTCGGCGAGGGGATCCGGAGCTTCGAGGCGGCCGGCGGCCCCCGGGCCTACTTCGGGTGGCCGGCGGACGCCACGGCGGCCGAAGGCGAGCGGACGCTGGACGTGCTGGGGGAGATCCTGACCGAGGCGGTCCTGGAGCTGCTCGATGTGGATGGGGGCCACCGGGCGTGACCGGGACGGAAGGCGAACGGGGGAGCGAGGAGGCATGAGCGCGGAGCGCCCGCTGGCGGGCCACGGCGCCGTCGTGACCGGAGGGGGCCGCGGCATCGGCGCGGCGGTGGCCCTCCGCCTGAGCGAGGCCGGCGCCGCCGTGGTGGTGAGCGCGCGCAGCGAGGCCGAGATCCGCTCGGTGGCGGAGGAGCTGCGTCGCGGCGGCGGGCCCGCGACCGCCGTGGCCTGCGATGTCACGGACCCGGAGCGGGTGGAGTCGCTGGCCCGCGAGGCCGCGGAATGGTTGTCGGCGGAGGGAGTCCCCGCGGACATCTTGGTGAACAACGCGGGCGCGGCCGGCTCCGCACCCGTGACGAAGCTGTCGCTCGAGGAGTGGAATCGACTCTTCGCCGTGAACGCCACGGGCGCGTTCCTTTGCACGCGGGCGCTCCTGCCCGGGATGCTCGAGCGGGGCTGGGGCCGGATCGTGAACGTGGCGTCGGTCGCGGGGCTCGCCGGCGCCCGTTATATCGCCGCCTACGCGGCCTCGAAGCACGCGGTGGTGGGCTTCACGCGCTGCGCCGCCGCGGAGGTGGCCGCCGAGGGCGTCACCGTCAACGCCGTCTGCCCCGGGTACGTGGACACGCCGATGACGACCGCGTCGGTCGCGCGGATCGCGCGGAAGACGGGCCGGACGGAGCAGGAGGCGCTGGGCTCGATCCTCGGCTCCAACCCGCAGGGGCGGCTGATCGAGCCCGACGAGGTGGCGCACGCGGTTCTGGCCCTGTGCGCTCGCGAGGCGAAGGGGATCAACGGACAGGCGATCGTGATCGACGGCGGCGGCCTCCTCGCGTGAGCGTCCGGATCGTGG
>CAYMQZ010000429.1:0-1883 GCA_964392705.1 uncultured Gemmatimonadota bacterium | reverse complement strand
CCGCCGTGGAGGCGGGGGAGATCGACCGCCGCCGCCACGAGAGCTATCTGGCCCTGCTGGAGGAGGCGCAGGGTGGCCGTTGAGCCAACGTCCGCCCGTCGGCGGCTCGGCGATGCCCTGGCCAGCCGGGCCCCCGATCGGGTCCCGGACTCCGAGTGCGACGCCCGGGCGGCGGTCGCCCTGGTGCTCCAACCCACCTCCGAGGCCGGCGCCGACCCCGGCCCCGAGCGTGGGCCAGCCGACGGGCTGGATCGCCTCTCGCTCCTGCTCGTCCAGCGAGCCGAGCTGGACGGGGATCCGTGGTCCGGCCACATGGCCCTTCCGGGGGGGCGGCGGGAGCCGGACGACGCGGACCTCCTGGCGACGGCGATCCGCGAGACCCTGGAGGAGACGTCGCTGCGGCTCTCGCGCGGGGACGTCCTGGGAAGCCTCGACGACGTCCATCCGTTCACGCGTCATCTGCCCGCCATCGCGGTGACGCCGTTCGTGGCATGGTACGGGGGCTCCCGGCCCGTGCGCGGGAACGTCGAAGTCCGGGACCACGTCTGGATCCCGCTCCCGGTCCTCGGCGACCGGCGCCATCGCTCGGCCTTCACGCTGCGCAGCGACGAGCGGGTGGTCAGCTTCCCGACGATCGAGTACCGGGGCTTCACGGTCTGGGGCCTCACCTTCGAGATCATCGCGGGTTTCCTGGATCGCCTGCGCGATCTCCGGTGACGGAGCGGGTCCTGATCCTCGGCTGCGGCTACACGGGACGCCGGCTCGCCCGGGCCCTGCTGCGGGCCGGCCATCCGGTGACCGGAACGACGCGGGATGAGGGGCGGGCGCGCGAGCTCCGGGAGGCGGGGGTCGAGCCCCTGCTCTGGGACGTGGACCGGCCCGAGCGGCTGGCCGAAGTGCCGGAGTCTCCCCCGACGGCCGTCTTCCATCTGATCCCGCCACCCGCGCGCGCCGGGGGCGGCCACGGGCTCGGGGCGGCGGCTGCGCTGCGGCGCCTGGCGGGGCGGGGGCTGCGCGAGTTCATCTACGTCAGCAGCACCTCCGTGTACGGCGACCGCCAGGGCGCCTGGGTCGACGAGGAGGACGCTCCCTCCCCCGACTCGGGGCTCGGCCGGGCCCGACTGGCCGAGGAGGACGGCGTGCTGGCCGCGGCGCGCGAGACCGGCGTCGGGGTCCGCATCGCCCGGGTCGCGGGCATCTACGGGCCGGGCCGGACGCTGGCCGACGCGATCCGGGCCGGCCGGTACCACCTGGTGGATGGCCTCGATGCGTGGTCCAACCGGATCCACGTCGAGGACCTCGTCGCGGGGCTCCGGGCGGTCTGGCGCAAGGGAGAAGGGGGCGGCGTCTACAACCTGAGCGACGGGAGCCCCCATCGCTCGGCCGACTACGCCCGGCTCACCGCCGAGCTCCTGGGCCTGGAGCTCCCCACCATCTCGCTGGCCGAGGCCCGCCAGCGCTACGGCGAGAGACGCCTGGCGCGGAAGCTGTCCAGCCGGCGCGTGTCGAACCGGAGGCTCACGGAGCTGCTGGGGATAGAGCTGCGCTACCCGAGCTACCGGGAGGGCGTGCCGGCGGCCCTGGCGGGCTCGTAGGGGCCCGCGCTCCTGGTCCTCAGGACAACGCGCCGCGAATCGCGGCTTCCACGCGGTCGACCATGTCGGCCCAGTCGACGTCCTCGCGCTTCGTCACCGTGATGAAGTCGTCCACCATGAAGAGCGCCCGGACCCCTTCGATCTCGAACAGGCGCTCGGCGAGCGGATCCCCCTGCGCGGCTCCGGCGTCGAAATAGGAACGGCTCCCCTCGCCCAGCAGGGGACGATCCAGCACGAACTTCGCCGCGTTCGGGTTCGGCGTGCCTTCCACGTGAACGCTGAGTTCGG
>CAYMQZ010000428.1:0-1887 GCA_964392705.1 uncultured Gemmatimonadota bacterium | reverse complement strand
GCTGGAGGGCTCGACCTGGGCCGCCGTCCCTCACAAGTTCGAGGCCGGAACGCCCGACATCGCGGGGGCGGTCGGTCTGGCCGAGGCGATCCGCTACCTGCGGGAGGTGGGCTTCGAGAGGCTACGGGCCCACGAGGAGGAGCTGGCCGCCTACGCGCAGGAGCGGCTCCTCGCCCTGCCCGGGCTGACGCTGTACGGGCCGACCGATGGCCGCGCCGCCGTATTCTCGTTCACCTACGGCGACATCCACGCGCACGACCTGTCGACCATCCTCGACCAGCGCGGGATCGCGATCCGCGCAGGGCATCACTGCAACCAACCCCTGATGGACCACCTGGGGATCGACGCCACCGCGCGCGCCAGCTTCTACCTGTACAACACGCGCGAGGAGATCGACGCGCTCGTCGACGGCCTGGAATTCGCCTCGCGGGTGTTCGGGGGCACCGGTTGATCGAGGAGGCCGGGTCCTCGTGACCGATCCGGAGGCTCCCTCCCCGGAGATCGACCGGGGGATTCCGGAGAACCTGAGCGCTCTCTACCAGGAGGTGATCCTGGACCACTACCGGCGCCCCCGGAACAAGGGGGAGCTGGAGGGGGCCTCTCACTCCGTCACCATGAACAACCCGCTCTGCGGAGACGTGATCGAGCTCGACCTGCGCGTCGAGGAAGGCCGGATCGTCGAGGCCCGATTCCAGGGCAAGGGCTGCTCGATCAGCCAGGCCTCGGCCTCGATGCTCACCGGAGAGCTGCAGGACCGCACCACCGAAGAGGCGCGCGAGCTGACCGGCAAGTTCACGCGCCTGATGCACGGCGAGGCCGAGCTGGCGCGGGACGAGGACCTCGGAGACCTGCGTGCCCTGGCCGGCGTGTCCAGGTTCCCGGTGCGGATCAAGTGCGCCCTCCTCGGCTTCAACTGCCTCGAGGAGCTGATCGGCGAGGGCGATTCCGGAGCCTCCCCCGGGGCGGGCCGCCGGCAGAGGGGACGATCGTAGACCTCCTCGAGGGGCGGGTTCTCCGGATCGTCGCGGGGACCTACCACGTGGAGGGCGGCGGCGAGACGCTCGAGTGCTCGCTGCGCGGGCGGGTGAAGCACGCCGGGTCGGCCACGAACGTCGCGGTCGGCGACCGCGTGAGGGTGGAGCGGCTGGAGGACGGGAGCTGTCGGATCCGCGAGCGGCTCTCCCGCTCGAGCACCCTGTCCAGGCTGGGCGTCGCCCGGCGCCGCGAGCAGGTGATCGCCGCGAACGTGGACCAGGTGGCCGCCGTCCTCGCGATCGCGCGACCCGAGCCCGACTTCTCGATGCTCGACCGCCTCCTCGTGCTGGCCGAGCTGAACCGGCTCGCGGCCGTCATCGTGCTCAACAAGGTGGACCTCGTTTCCGGGAACGGCCTTCCCGGGAGCGGGGACGAGCCGCCCCCCGAGTTCGCCCCCTACGCCGACGCGGGATACGCGATCCTGCGGACCAGCGCGAAGCGGGGGGACGGCCTGGACGAGCTCCGGACCCGCCTGACCGACCGGATCACCGTGCTCACCGGGCCGTCGGGGACGGGCAAGTCCAGCCTCCTCAACTCGCTCGTCCCGGGGCTGGGCCTGCGCATCGGGAAGGTGGGGCCGCGGAAGGGCCGGGGCCGTCACACCACGGTCGCCGCCGCCCTCTATCCGTTCCCCCCCGGAGGCTACGTGGCCGACACCCCCGGCCTGCAGTACCTCGCGCTGTGGGAGGCCGACCCCGCGGAGCTCTCCGACGCCTTTCCCGAATTTCGCGGGCCCGCGGCGGCCTGTCGCTTCGCGGACTGCCGACACCGGGCCGAGCCGGACTGCGAGGTGCGCGCCGCCGTGGAGGCGGGGGAGATCGACCGCCGCCGCCACGAGAGCTATCTGGCCCT
>CAYMQZ010000427.1:0-1901 GCA_964392705.1 uncultured Gemmatimonadota bacterium | reverse complement strand
GTCCACCACATCGTCCAGCAGCGAATCCAGGTGTGAGGGCCGGGGATCCGGGCCCGCCGAAAGGCTCGGGGGCGTGCAGGTGGCTTCGGGGGTCACGGTCGTCGGGATCACGCGCCCGTCGCGTCGCACGGTGAGGGTGACCGGCTCGCCCGGCCGCATGGCGCTGAGCTGCCGCCCCCCGTCGCGGGTCGTGATGGGGAAGCCGTTCACCGCCACCAGGACGTCGCCGTCCTGCAGGCGACCCGCGGCCGGACCGTCCTCGTCGATCTGCCAGAGACGCGGCTCGATGGAAAAGTCGTAGAGCATTCCCCGCTCCGGCTTCGGCGGCCGCGGCCGGCGCTCCTCCTTCCGCTCCATCGTCACCATGGCGCCGCCGGTGATGCACGTTCCGCCCTGACAGTGGAAGAGCCCCACGCCCAGCCCCACGTGTGGGTCCCCGCCCCCCGGGCAGGACTGAGCGTTCGCGGCCCGGGAGCTCCCGACGAGCGCCGCCGCGGCGAGGAGCAGCACTATCCTTCCCGCGGCCGTGTGGATCGTCGTTCCCACGGGATGTCAGCTCCCGTTCCCGGCGCGAGGGGCGGGCGGCCCTCTCCACAGAACGAGGCTGCGCTGCGCCGACACCAGGCCGGCCGCGGTCCGGAGGACGCGGTCGTCGTCGGCCGCCCGGCCGAGCTCCACGATGGCGGCGTGGAGAACCGTGAGGGCCACCTCCTCGGCCAGCCGCCGCTGCTCCGGCGAGAGGGTCTCCCCCCGCGCCGTGAGTCCGGCGAGGCTCGCGACGTACTCGCTTCCGGTGTGCTGGATGGACAGCGGGAGCTCGAGCTCGCCGCCCGCCGGCGGACTCGCCCCTCGCGCATGCGTCGAGTCGACAGTTCTTCGACCGAACTCCGTCCCCGCCACGAAGATCACCAGGGAGGCGGCCGCCAGGAGCGCGGCCCGTCCCGCGGCTCCGAGTCTCCCCGGCAGCCAGCCGACCGGGTCGACCCGCGGGGCGACGCGCGAGTCGTCGCGGGCCGCGATCGTCTCCCGGATACGGGCGCGGATCCGCTTCTCGGGAAACTCGGGCCCGGGTCGGGCTCGCCGCAGGTCATCGTCCAGGTGGTTCTCGTCTTTTGTATGCACCTCTCGACTCCTTCAGGCTTTCTGATCCAACATCTTCCGAAGGTCCGCCTTGGCCAGCGACACGCGCGCCTTCGAGGTTCCCTCCGCGATGCCGAGCATGCGGCCGATCTCCCCGTGGCTGTAGCCGTCCACCACGTGCAGGAGCAGGGCCGCGCGCCGGCCCGGGGAGAGCCGGTCCAGCGCCTCCTCCAGGAGCAGCCGGTTCTCGGTCCCTCCCGACCGCGGGCCTCGCTCCCGCTCGAGGACGGGCGCCTCGCGACGCAGCAGCCGGACTCGGTTCGACCGTTTCGATTCGCTGCTCAGCGCCAGGTTCCTGGCGATGCGGCAGACCCAGCCGTGCAGCGAGCCGTGCCCGGCGTACTGGTGACGCCGCTCGTGCACCTTCACGAACGTGTCGTGCGTCAGATCCTCGGCCAGCGCCGGGTCGCCCGTGATCCGATCGATCATCCGGAACACCGTCTCCCCCAGCTCCTCATACAGCGCCTCCCAGTCGACGGCCCGCGTGGGCGCCGTCGGGGAGGGGGGCATTCCGGCGGTCGCGTCGCCGCGACCTCCTCCCTCGTCGTCAGCGCGCGACGGGTCCAAGGCCGTCGAACCGCAGACGCTTGACGTATTGCACGCCGAATTCATCGTCCTCGATCCCGTACAGGCGGGAGCCCTCGATCGCCCTCACGCGGACGTCCCCTTCGACGACGAGGGAGCCCACGAGCCTTCCATCGGGCGCGAACACCTCCCACAGACTGTGGTCCAGCTCGGAGGAGGGCCACTCGCGCTCGACC
>CAYMQZ010000426.1:0-1910 GCA_964392705.1 uncultured Gemmatimonadota bacterium | reverse complement strand
TCGCGGGCCGCGGGTAGGACGGCGCGCGGCCTCCCGCGAGGCCCCGACCGGCCGCGGCCCGGCGGAGCCCAGGCGGGTCCCCAGGGAGAGGGCGGTTCCCGCCGCCGCTCCCACGACCGCGCCGATCAGGGCGGCCCTGGCGCCCCCGCCCAGGATGCGGCCGATCACCGCGCCGGCGGCGGCGCCTCCGCCCACCTCGAGCGCGGCGAGCTCGAGCCCTTCGCCCTCCCGCGGGCTGGCGTCGCCGGCGGGCTCCGCCCCGGGATCGGCGGTCGAAGCTGGGGGGCGGTGGTCCATCCATCCTCCCTACGGGTCACGGTGCGGACCGGGCCGGACGTCGTGCCGGGCCGGCCGGGTCGATCGAAAAGGTACACGGCGGACATCCCCGACGCGACCCGGGCCGGGTCGGCTCCCGCACCTCCTTTCTCTCCGCTCCCGTCGGCGCGATCTTGGGCCCGTGAGCGAAGTCGCGGGGGACGCGATCGTCTACTGCCAGGGCGCGTTCGGCACGCCGAGCGGCAAGACCGCGCACGGCCTCGTCCGGAGGAGCCGGCGCTTCCGGATCCTGTCGGTGATCGACGCTCGCCACGCGGGCCGCGACGCCGGTGTCGTGCTGGACGGCCGCCCGACGGGCGTTCCGATCCACGCGGACCTCGGGGCCGCCCTGGCCGCGGCCCGGGACGCCGGAGAGCGGCCCGACTTCCTGGTGATCGGTCTGGCCCCCGACGGCGGACGTCTGGGCGCGGAGGCCCGCGAGGAGGTGCGCGCCGCGATCCGCGCCGGCCTGGGCGTCGTATCGGGTCTCCACGACTTCCTCTGCGAGGACCCGGAGATCGCGGCGCTCGCGGTCGAGCGGGACGTGTCCCTGCACGACGTCCGAAAGCCGCCGCCCCGGGAGGCGCTCCACTTCTTCAGCGGCGAGATCGAGGGCGTGGCGGCCCTCAAGGTGGCCGTGCTCGGCACCGACTCCGCGGTGGGCAAGCGGACGACGGCCTGGCTCCTGGTGGACGCCCTGAACGAGCGCGGCCACGCGGCGGAGCTCGTGGGTACCGGACAGACGGCCTGGATGCAGGGCGTCCGCTACGGGCTGGTGCTCGACTCGCTGGTCAACGACTTCGTGACCGGGGAGATCGAACACGCGGTGTGCCGGGCCTGGGAGGAGCGCCGCCCGGACGTGATCGTGGTCGAGGGGCAGGGGAGTCTCATGAACCCGGCGTACCCCGGCGGCTTCGAGATCCTGGCCGCCGCGCGGCCCGACATCGTCGTCCTCCAGCACGCGCCCGCCCGCGCCGAGTACGACGGATTCCCGGGTTACCCGCTGCATCCGCTGCCGCTGCAGATCGAGGCGGTCGAGCTGCTGTCCGGAAAGCCCGTGGTGGCGGTGGCCGTGAACCACGAGGGTCTGGAGGAGGACGAGGTGGCCGCGGCGTGCGCGCGGATTCGGGCCGAGACGGGCCTGCCGACCCTGGATCCGCTGCTCGCGGGAGCCGGCGAGCTGGCAGACCTGATCGCCGCGTACGTCGAGCGGCGCGGGCCCGCCCCTCGCGACCGGGACATCCCCGCAGCCGGAGCCTCGTAGTGGGAGCGTCCCCTCGAGATCCCCTGGATTCCGTGCTCGCGCTCGACCGGCTGGAGGTCGGTCCCGTGCAGCTGGGGGCCCGCCGGCTGGCCATGCCTTACGCCGCGGTCTCGGGCGGCGATCGACGCGTCACGGAGTTGCTGTACCGCTGGGAGGAGGATGTCTTCCGGCCGGACGAGCCGGCTTCCCGGAACCTCGCGTCCCTGATCGGCGCGCAGCTGGCCCTCAATTACGGGCTCTTCGCCCGCGAGATCCGTTTCCGGGGCGCGTTCGACGCCGCGGACCGCCGCTTCCTGGCCGAGATGGCCGAGAACACGGCGCGCGAGATCTA
>CAYMQZ010000425.1:0-1941 GCA_964392705.1 uncultured Gemmatimonadota bacterium | reverse complement strand
ACGGCCGAGCGCGCCTACCGGAGCCTGGACCACTGCGAGCTCGAGCTGCTCCGGCGGCGGACGCGCACGGAGGGCTGGGGCGCCGAGCGCGTCACGGCCGCCGTGGAGCGCCTCCTGGCTCGACCGCCCGAGGATCTCGTGACCACGGCCGAGCTCAACGGCGACCGGACGCTCAGGCTCGACCCGGGACGCCCGCTTGCGCCCGCCTGCCAGGAGGAGATCACGTACGACCGGGCGGGCTACACCGTTTACACGCCGCACCTGCTGGCCAACACGCCGCGGCTGGACGGGCCGATCGTGGCCGCCCGCGACCTGCGGGATAGGAACGCCGCCCTTTGGGTTCGCTACCCTGACCGTTCCGCCTACCTGTGGCGAGGCGCGGGCTTCGAGCGGCTGCCGTGAGGGCGGGGAGGAACGAGTCCTTCGCATTCTGCACGGTTGATGGTGAGTGACCATCAAAACCTGTCGTACGCACGCGACAGGCGTGGCCTCATCTGATTGTGGATCAATGCCTTACCGTTGACGGCTCACGGGCATGGCCGTTGCGCCAGCCCTCCTCGAGGCACGCGACCACAACGCCAGATTTGGACGGTGTGATGAAACGACCCAGGCTCAGGACTTCCGGCTTCAGTCTGATCGAACTGCTGATCGTCATGATCGTGCTGGCGGTCCTCGCCGGCATCGTGATTCCGCGCTTCCTCAGCACCAAGGACCGGGCGTTCGTGGCGACGCTGAGGAGCGATCTGAGGAACCTGACGGCTGCCCAGGCCGCCTACTTCGACGACAACCGGGCTTACTCCGGCAACCTCGATGCGTTGGCGCGTCACTTCACCCCGTCGGACAACGTGACGATCGAGATCGACAGCGCCACGACCACCGGGTGGGGAGCCACGGCCACGCATCCCAGCGCGGGTCCCATCTGCACGGTCGCGGTCAGCGACGAGGGCGCCGGCGCCCCCCAGTGCGCGGAGCCGTAGACAGAGATGTCCCGCCCCGACCTTGGTCCCTGGGATTGACGGAACGATGAGGGCGCTACGCGATCCTCCCGCCGGGCGAAACGACGGCTCGGGGGGAGGATCGCGTGACGATGGCGTACAGACCGAAGAGGTGGGCGAGCGCCGGCTTCACGCTCCCGCAGCTCCTGGCGGCCGTGGCGCTGCTCGCGATCGGTTTCGCGATCGCGATCCCCGTCGCGGGCAGGGCCCTGGACGCTTTCTCGCTCCGTCGCTCGGCGGACCTGGCGCGGGGTCACCTGATCCGGGCTCGCACGACGGCGGTGGCGCGCCGGGAGGCCGTGCGAGTGCGGCTGGCGGTCGACCGGAACCTCAGGCTCGAGGATGCCGACGGCGGCGTGCTGAGCACGACGCACATCCACGGCGGCGCGTTGCTCCGGCTGGATTCGGTGCGGCTACGCCCCGCGACCCTGCGCTTCAACGCCCGCGGGCAGGCGGCGCCCGGCAGCATCTACCTCTACCGCGGGAAGAGGGGCGTCCGGCTGGTCAGCAACTTCCTGGGGCGGATCCGTCGGGAGACGTTCCGGCTGCCCTGAGAAGATGGCGGATCGCGGGGGGCGGTCTGGGAGCTGCGCGGAACCCTGCCTCCGGAGCCGGCGAGCCGGAGACAAAGAAGTCCGCCGCTGTGCAAAAAGTTCACGCCGTCTGGCGTCCGATGAGAGGGGAATGTGCTGAAAAACAACGACTTACGTCCGGGCAGCGATCTTGCCCTGAATGCGGCGTCGGCCGGTCCCGCACGCACGAGCGGGACGGCCCCCCGGGTACGGGCGGCGTCGGCACGGTGCAGGCGCGACGCGACCCCGAAGCGCGGGCACGAGAGGCAAGGTGAATTCGAGGGAGGGGGAGTTGAGCGAGGCCGCGAGGCGCGCCGGGTGGGCCCGAGGGAGCGAGGCGTCCGGCTTCACGATCATCGAGCTGCTGATCGCCA
>CAYMQZ010000424.1:0-1980 GCA_964392705.1 uncultured Gemmatimonadota bacterium | reverse complement strand
CCGGGATCAAGAGGAGGAGGGAGGGGAGTCGGGTGGATCGACGACGCATGGTCTGCTCCGGTCGGCTGGCTGTCGGTGGCCGCGGGACGGAGGCCACGTTTTCGTGGCCCGATCCCGAGCGGTCTTCGTGCGTGAGCCCGCAAGCTCCTCGCGAGAGTCCCACCGATCAAGGGGGCGGGTGGCTCGGCGTACGGATGAGGAGGTGCTACTGCGCTCCCCTCCAGGGCGTGTCACTCCTGGAACGCTCTCCACTCCGCTTCCACCCGCTCCATGAGCTCCCGGAAGCGGCGATCTCCCCGAACGTTCTCGAGAAACGGGTCGATGCGGGAGAGGTAGGGATAGTTGGCCATGCCCAGCTCCACGGCACGCTCGAGCCAGTCCAGAGCACTCTCGATGTCGCCCGCCAGCGCGTGCGACTCGGCGATGAACCGCGAGAACATCTCGGTCCGTCGGCCGGCTTCGCGAAGCGCGGGGGATATCGCCTCCAGCGCGGCGGCCCGCTCTCCCCTCAGCCCATGGAAGAGGGCCCGTGCCGTCGACGTGAAAGGGCTGTCCGAGTGCTGCTCGGTCAAGGTACGAACGACAGGCTCCGCCTCCTCGCGAGCCCGGGACGTCGGCTCGGTCCGGAGGCCCTGTGGCGTCAACTCGAACGCCCACGCCAGCACCAGCGCCACAGGAAGCCCCACGATGGTCAGCCCCATGACGAGCTGCACCGTCCAATTCGGCAGGCCGAGCCTGGGGAAGAGCAGGTCCGCCGCTTCGATCACTCCGAAGCCGACGACCACGTACAGAACTCCCACGCGGAAAACGTGACGGCGCCGGAGCTCTCGAATGAAGGGTTTCGGTAGTCATCGACTCGACTGGTAACCGACAGCGGATCGGGAGGAAGCCCGAGCGCGCGAGCTCGCCGGGCGCGAGGCATCGGCCGGCTCCGGTTGCCGCCAGGGGTGCCGCCGATCAGGTTGCGACATCCATGCGGCCTACACGCTTCCCACCGCGAACGGACAGTCGATGACCGACTCCCTCGACACCGAGCTGAGGAACCTCGTCGAGCGCCTGCAGGCCGATCTGGGCTCCGGTCTGGTCACGGTGTGCCTGTTCGGCTCGCAGGTCGAACGGGTGCGTGCCGACCGGGATGTCGATCTCCTCATCGTATGGAGCGAAGCGCCTCCGCGACGCTGGCTCAGGGGAGAGCCGGTCCGAGCCGCCGCCCGTTCCGTCAGCTCGCGGCTCGCGGCGTGGCTGTCGGCGATCGTGCTCACGCCGGAGGAGGCCCGCCGGTTCAAGCCCTATTATCTGGGAATGCTCGACCGACACGAGCTGCTGCTCGATCGTGACGGCTTCTTCGCCGCGGTCCTCGAGCGGCTTCGCGCGCGCCTCGAGGCCAGGGGCGCACGTCGGCTGATCGATCCGGATGGCTACGAGTACTGGGATCTGGCCCCTGACTGGCAGCCGGGCGACGAAGTCGTCCTGTGAATTTCTCGGAGCTGGCCGAGGACTATCTCGGCCGAGCCGAGTCCAGGCGGGCCGCGATCGCGACTCTGCGCGAGGAGGAAGCCTACGCGGACGTGTTGCGCGAGTGTCAGGAGGTCGTGGAACTCCTCCTGAAGGGAGCGCTCCGCTTCGTCGGGATCGATCCACCGAAGCGGCACGACGTGGGGCCCACTCTCGAGCGCCACATCGACCGCTTTCCGGACGCCTGGCGCGTCGCCGCCGCCGACATCGTCGCGCGCTCGGCCCGTCTGCTGGAGCTCCGCAGCCTGGCGTTCTACGGAGACGAGGAGACCGGACGACCGGCCTCGGAGCTCTTCGAGCGGCGGGACGCCGAGCAGGCCCTGGAGTGGCTGGACGAGCTGCTGGCTCTGTATCGAGACCTCGTCGCCGGACGTTGAGCGATGTCCGTTGCCGCGGAAAGGTGGTACGATCCGGTGCGGGGCCGAGGCCGAAGCTCTGGATTTGAGGCTACCTCTCGCCCCCCGG
>CAYMQZ010000423.1:0-1980 GCA_964392705.1 uncultured Gemmatimonadota bacterium | reverse complement strand
TGGCGGGTGGGGACCGACGCCTGGGTCGCCCCGGAGGCGCCGGCCGCCGAGTAGGAGGGCCATGACATCCCGGCGGGGAGCGGCCGGGCGTGCTACATTGCGCGCGTCATGGACACCCCGGATCTGCCCGCCCGCCGCTACTCCGAGAGGGAGGTCGCGCGCCTCCTCCGTCGGGCCACCGAGCTCCAGCGCTCGGAGCCGTCGGCCCCGAACCCGGGGGGCTTCACGCTATCCGAGCTCGAGGACGCCGCGCTCGAGGCCGGCATCGATCCCCGCTACCTTCGACGCGCCGCGGCCGAGCTCGAGGCCGGTGGCGGGGAGGGCCTCGCCGAGAAGCTGGCGGGGGCCCCGATCGGATTCGTGCTCGAGCGCGTCGTACCCGGCGAGCTGTCGGAGGCCCGGTTCGAGGAGCTGGTGCCGCTGTTGAGCGCGGGCACGCTCGGACAGGGAACCGCGAGCGCTGTAGGGAAGACGCTCACCTGGAGCTCCCGCTCCGACTCCAACACCTCCTCGCAACAGGTGCTCGTCCAGGTCCGGGACGGCGAGACGCTGGTCCGCGTCGAGGAGCGGCTCGGCGGCTTCGCGGGCGGCCTGTTCGGCGGGCTCCTCGGCGGCGTGGGAGGCGGCGTCGGGATCGGCGTCGGCGGGGCCGTGGGAGGGGCGCTCGGCCTGCCGATCTTCGCCGTCGCCTGGCCGGTCACGGTCATCACCGGCACCTACGTGGCCGCCCGGAAGATCTTCCAGGCGCACGTCGAGCGCCGCCGCCGCCGCATGCAGGATCTGCTGGACGGGATCGCCGAGCAGGTGGCGCGCGAGGCGGCGCCGCGGCGCCGGACGGAGAATAGCGGCGGGCGGTCGACGCCGGCGCCGGCAGCGAGCGGGCGCCTCGACGAGGCGCACTAGCCGGGGGGTGGACGTGGCGAAGATATCACGTACGTTTCGGCCACCGCGTCCACCCACACCCCGGAGGCTTTGCATGCGTCGTGGCCGGATGGCCCCGTGGCCGCTGTTGATCGCGATCGCCGCCTGCTCCCCCGCCGACTCCTCCCCCGAACGGGAGGCCGAGCGTCCCTCCCAGCAGTACGCCGCGCCCTCGGAGGACATCCACGGCGACTACGAGCTGTTCGTCCGGAGCTGGTTCGACGCGTACAACCGTGGCGACGTCGAGGCCCTCCTCGCCCTCTACTCTCCCGACGCCATCCGTATGCCGCCCGGAGCCCCCGCCCAGCGGGGGCTGGAAGCGATCCGCGCCGGCCTGACCGAGACCTTCGCGGGCTTCCTGGAGTTTGACACCGAGGGCGCGAGCCAGCAGGTGCACTTCGTGGATGGATGGGCGTTGGAGCGCGGCGCGTATACGCTGACCGCGAAGCCGTCCGGAGAACCGTCGGGAGAACCGTCCGGAGAACCGTCGGGAGAACGGGCGGGAGAGCACGGCATCGTCCAGCGAGGGAAGTACGTCGTGATCGCCCGCAGGAGCGAGGCCGGAGCGTGGAAGATCCTGTGGGAGATCTGGAACACGAACACGCCGGAGCCGGAGCCGGCCATCGCTCCGGACTCGGTGTCCGACTCGGAGCCGGGAGCTGAGGATGAGTCGTGAATCGTGGTTCGGCCTCGTGCCCCTGCTGATCGGGGTCTTCCTGGTCTTCTGGGCGGTTGGCGACGCCCTGGCCGGCTACCGAGATCTGCTGCTGGTCGTAGGGATCATCCTGATCTCCATGGGCGAGGCCTGGGGGCTGGAGCGGCTGCGCCGGAACCAGCAGGAACTCGCCCGCCGCCTGACGCTGCTCGAGAAGCGCGAGCGCGGTTGGCCCGAGCCCGGGGAGTCTCCCCGGGGGACTTGATGGTTGCGGCTCCCCCCGGTGCGGGAGCCCGAAGCGTCCCCTCCGGCGGGTGCCGGGGGCGGGGCGACCCGCGCCGTCAGGAGTCCGAGCCGGCGGCCAGCGCGGCCATCTCCTCCTCGCTCGGCTCGATCGCCGCCGC
>CAYMQZ010000422.1:0-1983 GCA_964392705.1 uncultured Gemmatimonadota bacterium | reverse complement strand
CGCGGCCGGGCCGCATCCTGCCGGTGTACGTGGAATTCTCCTTCGACATCGACACCGCCGTCACCGCCTACGCCAAGCTGCGGGAGGAACCGTTCGGATTCCTCCTCGAGTCGGTGGTCGGCGGCGAGCGCTGGGCCCGGTACAGCTTCGTCGGCTCCGCCCCGAGGGCCGCCTGGAAGGTGGAGGGCGACCGGATCTCGATCTGGAGCGAGGCGGAGGGCTGGCGCCCGGCGGGGGCGACCGGGGATCCGTTCGCCGAGTTCGAAGCGTGGATCCGCCGGTACGAGCCGGTGGAGCTGCCGGGCCTGCCCCGCTTCTGGGGAGGCGCGGTCGGCTTCCTCGGCTACGACATGGTACGGTGGCTCGAGCGGCTGCCCGATCCGCCGGCCCGGGACCTCGACATCCCCGACGCCTGTTTCCTGGCCAGCGACCGGGTCCTGATCCTGGACAACCTGCGGAACCGGGCCCTGGCGGTGCAGGCCGTTCCGATACCCGAGGGAAGCCCGGACCCTCCCGAGACCGTCTACGCCCGAGCGGTGGCCTCGGTGCGCGCCTGGGTCGCCCGGCTGCAGGCTCCCTCCGGCCTCCGGCCGCTGCCCCTGTCCGCCCGGAACGAGGTGGAGGCGCGAAGCAACCGCAGCCGCGACGACTTCGAGGCCGCCGTCGAACGGATTCGTGAATACATCAAGGCCGGCGACGCCTACCAGGTCGTGGTGTCCCAGAGGCTCGAGGCCCGCATGCCCCCCGACGCGCTGGACGTCTATCGCGCCCTGCGCATGCTGAACCCGTCCCCTTACCTCTTCTTCCTCGAGCTCGACGGGCTGTGCCTGATCGGCTCATCGCCCGAAGCCCTCGTACGGGTCGAGGACGGTCGGGTCACGGTTCGACCGATCGCGGGAACCCGTGCCCGTGGGGAGACGCGCGCCCAGGACGAAAGCCTCGCCCAGGAGCTCCTGGCCGATGAAAAGGAACGTTCGGAACACCTCATGCTCGTGGATCTGGGTCGGAACGACGTCGGTCGGGTCGCGAGGGCGGGCACGGTCCGGGTCCCGGAGTTCATGAAGGTCGAGCGCTACAGCCACGTGATGCACCTGGTGAGCGAGGTGACCGGTGCGCTCCGCGCCGACCTCGGCGCTCTCGACGCGTTGCGGGCCTGCTTTCCCGCCGGAACGCTGACGGGCGCGCCCAAGGTCCGGGCGATGGAGATCGTCGACGAGCTCGAGCCGACGCGCCGGGGACCGTACGGGGGAGCGGTCGGCTACGCGAGCTACGGCGCGGGCAGCCTGGACATGGCGATCGCGATCCGGACGATCGTGGCTCGACATGGACGTGCCTACGCCCAAGCGGGAGCCGGCATCGTGCACGATTCGGTGCCGGCCCGGGAGTGGCGAGAGACGCACGACAAGGCACGGGTCCTGCTGCGGGCGCTCGCGGTCGGGGGCGAAGGCTCGGAGGCCGAGGTCGATCGGCACTTGGCAAAAGGCTCGTGAAGAAACACCTTGCGCGGGTCTGGCGTTTCGTCGACGAACGTCGACTTGCTATGCGACCGTCCATATTCCGACATCCACGGAGATCGCCTGGTGTGATGGAAGATACGCTCGATGCGACCCGGTAATGCGTGCGCGAGCGGCGCGCTGGCCGGGTCCGCGCGCACGCCCGGCACGCCGACCGCGCCGAGGGGCGGCGTAGAAGCTCCGCCCGAGGGGGCGGCTCCCGGTGCGCACGGGCGGATCAGGGCCGGACTTCGGGGCGCCTGGTCCTTCCTGACGCGACGCCGCGGCAACCGCGTGTGGGACGCCGTGATCCGATCCACGGGCGTCCTCGGGCTGGTCGGGATCGGCCTCGTCCTGCTCGCTCCACGCTCCGGCCCGCTCGTGGGCCTGGGCATCTACACGATGTGGGTCACGGGGCCGCTCTCTCCCTTCTTCCCGATCGGCCTCGAGCCGATTCTCATGCTGTTCGGACGACTCTACGCGCCGCTGC
>CAYMQZ010000421.1:0-1989 GCA_964392705.1 uncultured Gemmatimonadota bacterium | reverse complement strand
GCTGGGGCGACCGCCCGGACGTCCACGTGGTGCGGGCGGATGCGCTCGAGGTGGACATGTCGGAGCTGGTCCCCGAGCCGCCGTACGGTGTGATCTCGAACGTACCCTACAACATCACCTCGCCCCTGCTGTTCGCCTTCCTGGAGCTTCGTCCGTCCCCCCGGCGGATCGTGGTCACGGTCCAGAAGGAAGTGGCCGAAAGGGTCGTCGCGGCTCCCGGCTCCCGGAAGTTCGGAGCGCTCAGCGTCGGGGTGCAGGCGCGGGCGGAGGCGCGGCTGGCGTTCCACGTCTCGAGGTCCGCCTTTCGGCCCGTCCCGGACGTCGACTCGGCGACCCTGCGCATAGATCCGGATCCGGCCCGACTCGAAGCGTTGCCGGCGAAGGCCCTACGGCGGCTGACCCGGGCCGCGTTCAGCCGTCGCCGCAAGCAGCTGCAGAAGATCCTCCGGACCGCTCCCGAGTACCGGCTTTCCCGAGCCGAGGTCGAAGCCCTCCTGGAGCGAATCGGCCTGGACCCCCGGGTCCGTCCCGAGGCCGTGTCGGCCGAGCTTTTCGTACGACTCGCCCGGGCGCTCGAGGAGCGTTGAGGATGCGATGATACTTAGCTGGTATTATGCTGTATATTGGTTACTTGGCTTGGCTCGACTGATGTCGTTTCAAGATGAAGCGGCCCGTGGGACGGGCGAAGTTGTCGCCGCTTCCGGAAGGCGATATCTTGACTTGTGAAGAGTTTCACAAGACCGCTACCCTCGCGGCACCCAGGCATGAGCCAGCCCAAGATCTCCGATTCGGCCGTGCGACGCCTCTCGCTCTACCTTCGGGCCCTTCGCGAGCTCGAGCGCCGGGGCGAGGAGCTGGTGTCGAGCCAGGATCTGGCTCGCTTGTGCGGTGCCACGTCCGCTCAGATCCGCAAGGATCTCAGCCTGTTCGGCAGCTTCGGCAAGCGGGGGAGGGGCTACTCCGTGGTCGAGCTGATCGCCACGCTGGAGGAGATCCTCGGCCTGGGCCGCCGGTGGCGCGTGGTGCTGGTGGGAGCGGGGAAGATCGGCAGCGCGCTGCTCGGCTACCGTGACCTGGAGGGCCGGGGGTTCGATCTGGTGGCGGCGTTCGACGTCGATGCGGCCAAGATCGGCAGGCGGATCGCCGGAGTGGAGGTCTCGGGGATCTCGGAGCTGGAACGGATCGTGAGCGCGCACGACGTGGAAATCGGGATCGTGGCCACGCCGCCGGGGGCCGCCCAGGAAGTGGCCGAGCGTCTCTGGACGGCGGGAGTGGAGGCGGTCCTGAACTTCGCCCCGGTGAAGCTGACCGCTCCCGAAGGGGTCGCCGTCCGTACGGTCGACGTGGTGCTGGAGCTCGAGGGCCTGTGCTACCAGCTCAGCTCGACCGAGGGCGCGCGCGAGCGTCGGGGCCGCTAGCCGGGAACGGGGGACGACTCCGGCGGGACGAGAGGACGTGGACGATGGGGGAGAGCGTGGGCGTCACGAGCGAGATCAGTCGGCTTCGCCGCGTGCTGTGTCACGCGCCCGGTCCGGAGCTCACGGTGGTCACGCCGGACAACCGGGCCGACTTCCTGTTCGATGATCTCCTGGACCTCGAGAGCGCCGCCCGCGAGCACGGACGCTTCCAGGCCGTGCTGGAGCGCTTCTCGGAAGTGCGCGACGTGGTCGACCTCCTGACCGACGTGCTCGGGATCCCGGAGGCACGGGCATACCTTCTCCGTCACGCGGAGACGGGTCTCCGCGAGTGGGCCGCGGAGGCGGAGGCCGAGGAGCTCGCACGCCTCTTCGTCGAGGGAAAGGAGGAGATCGAGAGGCGGACGGGCGAGAGGCTCTCCGCCCTGGTGAACGAAGCGGGCTACGTGCTGCCCCCGCTGCCCAACCTGTTCTTCACTCGCGACGCGGCCGCGGTGATCGGGGAGCGCGTGATGATCGCGGCCATGAAGCACGAGGTGCGCTGGACGGAGGAGCTGATCATGCGGGCGCTCTT
>CAYMQZ010000420.1:0-2007 GCA_964392705.1 uncultured Gemmatimonadota bacterium | reverse complement strand
CAGACGACAGCCCGTCTGGCCGGGTCACCCGGCCGTCCGGCGTGGGAGGTCACGCGATCGGGCGCCGGCTAGGAAACCGTCGCCTCCCCTCCCGCCGCCGGAGCGCCCCGCAACAGCCCCTCGACGCTCAGGTCCTCGTCCACCTCCGGCCAGTGAATTCCATAAAGCGGAATCGCTGACGGCCAGGGTCAGTGACAGTGCTGATGCGCCGCGGACCAGACCGTGCCGGGCGGGCAGGCGCGTTCACCGCCGCCGACGGTCAGTGAGAGCCCAACGAGCACCAGCCCGAAAATCATCACGACCGCGAGGACGATCATGGCCGTCTTCGATCTCACCGTCGACGTCGAGCGATCCTTCTCCTGACAGCAATGCTTGTACTTCTTCCCGCTGCCGCAACGGCACGGGTCGTTTCGTCCGAGAGTGCTCGACATTGTCTGCGCGCTCACCTTCGCGGAGGGGCTCGATCCGCGCCCAGGAGGGCGTTGAACACGAGCTTGAAGGTGCCGTGCGTCTGCGCGCGGTGCTGGGGCCGGAAGCCGATCAGCACGACCCTTCCCTCGCCGTGGCGGACCGAGACCATCGCCGCCTTCTCGGAGATCCGCTCCTCGCCCAGGAGCCAGCCGCTCTCGAGGATGTTCGTCTGGTCCGTCCCCTCGCCGGCCTCCACGAAGGTGACCACCCGGTCGACGAGCTCGCTCCGGTCGACCTGCTTCACCTCGTAGGCCTGGTTCCCGCGCAGGAACATCGCGAGCGCGCGCTCGGGCATCCCGTAGCCGAGCGGATGGTGCGTGTCCACCCGGACGCGCAGCGTGGATCCGGGCGACCAGAACTCGGTCGGGGCGAGGTCGGCGACCACGTTCCGGACCGGGAGCTCGAACTTCTCGATCGGCAGCTCGCCGGCCTCGCCGAGGGTGAGCAGCGTGCCGCCCGCCTCCACGAACGTCTCGAGCGCGTCCACGCCCTCCTGCCCGAAGCCGCTCCGGTACTCGGGCGGAAGCGGGATCTCGCCCGGGACCGGCTCCTCGTCCTCCTCCCCGACCATCGCTTCGAGATCGTCGTCGGGCAGGAGGATGAGGTCGTAGTCGCGGATCAGGCCTCCCGCGCGGACCCGGGCGTCCATCAGGCTGTCGTACGGGAACCCGAACCGCTCGAGGAGCCAGCGGGTCCAGCCCTCGTCCATGTTCCCGCCCTCGTATCGGCGGTACACGGCGATGCGGAGGCGCCTCGCCGGGCGGGTGACGCCCGTGGGGTCGGAGTCGAGGGCGACGAAGTCCACGCCCGTCTCGCGGGCGGCCTCGCGGACCGCCTCCTCGGGGGCCTCGGGCCCGACCACGAAGTCGCCGGCCCGGAGCCCGGACGCCGGATCGGAGCGCTCGGCCCGGCCCACGGCCACGCCGCGGTCGAGCAGGAGGTTCACGGCCCGGAACGCGTCGTTCAGTCGCCCGTCGGCGGCGTAGCCGAAGCGGCCCCGGTTCGCCTCTCCGACCGGCTCGATCCCCGAGGTGACCCGCGGGATCCGCTCGACCACCGCGACCCGGAGCTCGGGGACCACGGGCTCCGTCGGGGCCCCGACCGGCGCTGCCACCGGATCGGCCCGCACGCCCATGAACTCGGCCATGTTGTCGGTCGACATGTCGTACGGGGGGATCGGCGATCCGTCCCGGTACCGCGTGTACGTGTTGTCCGGGTAGAAGGTGCGGCCGAGGAGCCACCGGATGAGCCCCCGCTTCGGCTGGGCCATGGAGACGATCCAGCTCCCCGCGCCGTACACCCGCCCCTCGTGTACGAAATCGCCCCGGGCGCGCCCGACCTCGATCCCCTGGAGGAGGAGCTTCTCCACGAGCTTCGTGGCGGTGAGCGGGTCGTGCTGCTCGGCGGGGAGGATGAACGCGGCGAGCGGGCCTTCGGGCCCTCGGGTGGCGGGCTCCGCCCGCTCGCCCCGCTCGATCTGCCGCTTCGCCTTCAGGTAGTGGTTGCGCAGGACGGTGCGGCGGTTCCTGGCGGCCA
>CAYMQZ010000419.1:0-2016 GCA_964392705.1 uncultured Gemmatimonadota bacterium | reverse complement strand
AGTGCGCCCGGGAGGAGTCGAACCCCCAGCCTTCGGATCCGAAGTCCGACGCTCTATCCAGTTGAGCTACGGGCGCGCGGAGGCAGGAGGATGCTAGGCCGAAGCCCGGGATCGGACAAGGGACGGCCCCCGCGGGAAACCCGTCGTCGGGGCGCGGCGTAGGGAGAGAGGGATCGTGACGGACGTCGGCGTCCCCGAACCTCGTCCGTTCCACGCGACAGGAGGCTGAGACGTGTTCTCTTCGGGCGATTACTTCGCGATGATCGGCATGGCGTTCGCTCTCATCATGACGCTCGTGATCGGGGGGTTCATCCTCCTCTTCCCGATCGCGCGACGCCTGGGCCAGGCGCTGGAGGAGTGGCTTCGCCTGCGGCGCGAGGAGAGCGCCCTCTCGATTTCGGCGGACGACGTGGGCCGGCTCGCGAGCGCGGTCGAGGCGCTGCAGGGCGACGTGGAGCGGCTCGTCGCCCGCCAGGAGTTCGTGGAATCGCTGCTCGAGCGAGAGCGGGGAGAGCTCGCCGCGCCCGAGTCCCGGCGGGTGGGCGCCGGCCAGAGGGTGGAGTCATGACGCTGACGGCGGCTTCCGGATCGTAGCAGATCGGCTCGTGTCGGGCTGCCCGGCCGGCACGAGCTTCCCCGAGGCCGACCCTGGGCGCGGCATGGAAACGACCGTCGTCAGTGTCACGGCGTGAACGGCTCCCAGTGCACGAGTGTCCACTCTCGCGTGAGCGCCGGCCGCTCCACCCTCAACCACCAGACGCGATCCGCTGTCTGCCGGAGCCGCATCAAGGTGTTCGGTGCCGCGAGCGTTCTCATCGTGAGGTGCATGGCCTCGACCGTGGACCCGTCCGCCAGCTCCGCCGGCCCCGCCGAGTCCACCCGCATCAGGGTCCATGTGACGTCGTCTCCGGAACCGATCTGGTTCCAGATGGGAAAGCGGACGACTGTTCCGGGCTCCTGCCGCTCGAGCGGCAGGAGCAGGTTCACGGGGGCCAGCGGGTCCCACACGGGCTGGTCGAAGACGACCTCGAAGTCCCGCGGCTCCGCGGTGGTCCCCCGTCGCAACGTGCCGGAGGCCGTGTCACCCTCGTACCGGTACGACACCCGACCGCCGGTCGGCGGGAGGTGTTGACTGGACCGAAGGGCGCGGAAGCTCTCTGCCTCGAAGACCGTCTCGTTGTCCACGAGGATGGCTCCCGTCGTGTCCACGTACAGCTGGCGGAACACCACGACCGGTCGCCCCTCTTCCTGGGAGCGCGCCCAGACGTCCGTCCAGAGACCCTGCACGATGCTCCCACCGCCCGCATCGTGAACGGTCACGCGCCACGTCGCGCGATGAGGCACGAGGCGGTCCGCCTCCAGACGCTCATCGCCGGGAAGCACCGTCGTCGTGTCCCCCCGGTCGGCATCGTCCCCCGAGGCCCGGGCCTCGACCGGCACGCTCAGCACCGTCGCGGCGAGCGCCGCTCCGACGATCACATGTGTCACGTCACCCGGCCTCCGTCCGATTTCGAATTCATCGTACCCTTCATCGCACCCGCGCGAGCGGGGGCCGCTTGCGGTCGCGTAGCCGGCGGTCTCCATCCCGCCAGACGTCTCCTCGCGCCGATGACGGATCGCCTCGGCTTCACTCGACGAAACGGAAGAAGGCAATGCGCGCTGAGGGGGGGTGGACCGGCTCTCCGTCGGACACATCGTGACGGGGCTGGAGGTATCCATCAAGAGCCACTTCAGGCCTCTCCGAGCATACCGATTCTCGGCTCCTCCACGCCGGGCCGGTCGTTCCGGCCGAGGTCCAGGCCAACGAGCACGTCCGCGCGTTCGAGGAGAGTTCGACGAGAACAGGGGTCGGGTGAGTATCGCGTTCTGCGGCAGCACGCTCGACCGAGGCGCCGTCGCCATCCGCGCTCTTTGGGGAGGACGGCGGCGCGCGAGGCGTAGGTCAGAACATCCGTCCGACGTGACTGTCCGTCAGAACGTGACGACCTGGAAGCCTCCCGCCACGCGATCGCGCAG
>CAYMQZ010000418.1:0-2035 GCA_964392705.1 uncultured Gemmatimonadota bacterium | reverse complement strand
ACCAGCTGCCGCAGCGGGTTCCGCTCCAGCACGCCGGCCCGCACGAGCCCGTCCAAGGCCTGCCACAGGGCCAGGCAGCCCCCCGTAACCGACGCGGTTCGCGTGCCGCCATCGGCCACCAGGACATCGCAGTCCACGGTGACCGTATGCTCGCCCAGGGCGGCGAGGTCCGTCGCGGCCCGGAGCGAGCGGCCGATCAGACGCTGGATCTCCTGGGTGCGGCCCCGGGCGCCGGCGCGCTCCCGGCGCGTCCGCTCGACCGTGGATCGAGGCAGCATGGCGTACTCGCCGGTCACCCAACCGCCGCGGCCCTCGCGCCAGGCGGGGACCCCGGCCGCCACGGTAGTCGCGCACAGGACGCGCGTCCGCCCCATGCGGATGAGGCAGGATCCCTCGGCGAACGGGACGGCGTCCAGCTCGAACGACACGGGACGAAGGCGATCGGGATCGCGGGGCGGGCGGGACTTCGGATCGACGCTCAAAGAACCTCCTGGGAGGACGATCGCTCCTGCCTCATTGTACGCGCGCGAGCAGACCCGAGAGTCGCGCGAGCACATCAAGAGTAGGGCGCGCCGCCAGCTTCGCCCAGTCTCTCCCCGGCCATGAGAGGGGTGCAGATGCAGGCCGGTGGTGACGTTTCGCCGAGTCGCATAGCTTTGCGGCCCGCTCTCGCGACGCGATGGGCAACTCTCTCGGCTGGAACCGCCGCGGAAAGGACGCGACGCTTCATGGATACGAGGACGCCCGCAGGGACCGCGCCGGGCTTCGACCTGACGCGCCACGGGATCAGGGTGGAGCGGGTCTACTGCAATCCACCGCCCGCCGCGCTCTACGAAGCGGCGATCGAAGCGGGGGACGCCCGAACCCGGATCGCGGCGAACGGCGCGCTCGTCGCCTACTCGGGGGCCAAGACGGGCCGCTCGCCCGACGACAAGCACGTGGTGCGGAATCCGGAGTCGGAGGACGACATCTGGTGGGGGCCCGTGAACGCCCCTCTGGAGCCCGAAGCGTTCGCGGCGAATCGGGAGCGGGCCGTGCGAGCGCTGAACGGTTGTGACCGCCTCTACTGCATCGACGGGTTCGCCGGCTGGGACCCGCAACACCGCCTGAAGGTCCGGATCGTCTGCTCGCGCCCCTACCACGCGCTGTTCATGCACAACATGCTCATCCGCCCTTCGGGCGAGGAGCTGGCCGGGTTCGGCGCGCCCGACTGGGTCGTCTTCAACGCCGGCTCCTTTCCCGCGGATCCCGACGTGGCCGGGGTCACCTCGGACACCAGCGTGGACCTGAACTTCGAGGCCGGGGAGATCACGATCCTGGGCACCGAGTACGCCGGCGAGATGAAGAAGGGGATCTTCACGGTCATGAACTACCTGATGCCGAAGCGGGGAGTGCTGTCCATGCACTGCTCCGCGACGGCGGATCCGGACACGGGCCGCTCCTCGCTCTTCTTCGGGCTCTCAGGGACCGGGAAGACGACGCTCTCGGCCGACCCGAAGCGATCGCTGGTGGGCGACGACGAGCACTGCTGGACCGATGAGGGGATCTTCAACATCGAGGGCGGTTGCTACGCGAAGGCGATCGATCTGAGCGAGGAGAAGGAGCCCGACATTCACCGGGCGCTGAGGTTCGGGGCGGTGCTGGAGAACGTGGTGCTTCGCGAGGACCGCAGCGTGGACTACGCGGACGACAGCATCACGCAGAACACGCGCGGCTCCTACCCGATCGAGCATATTCCGAACGCGAAGATCCCCTGCGTCGCGGAGCACCCCACCGACGTCGTCTTCCTCACGTGCGACGCCTTCGGCGTGCTGCCGCCGGTCAGCCGTCTGGACCCCGAGCAGGCGATGTACCATTTCATCAGCGGCTACACGGCCAAGGTGGCGGGCACGGAGGTGGGGGTGGACGAGCCCCAGGCGACCTTCTCGCCCTGCTTCGGGGGGCCGTTCCTGGTCTGGCACCCGGCGAAATACGCGGAGCTGCTGGCCGAACGGATGCGGAGGCACGGCACGAACGTGTGGCTGGTGAGCACGGG
>CAYMQZ010000417.1:0-2048 GCA_964392705.1 uncultured Gemmatimonadota bacterium | reverse complement strand
GGAGATCGCCCCCCATGGGCCGCCTCCTCGAGCGACTGAAGCGTCGCAAGCTCGTGAGCTGGGGCGTCGCCTACCTGGCCGCGGCCTGGCTCGTCGTCCAGGTGGCGGATGTCCTCGGTGACAAGTTCCTCTGGCCGCTCCGGCTGCAGCAGGGCCTGATCGTCCTGCTGGCCCTCGGGCTGCCGATCGTCCTCGTGCTGGCCTGGTATCACGGTGAGAAGGGCCGGCAGAGGGCGAGCGCCACCGAGATTCTCCTCATCGGCGGCCTGCTGGCCGTGGCGGGGACGGTGCTGGCGCTGTGGGGTCCGGCCGGAGCCCCCGAAGGCTCGCCGGCCGGGTCGGAAGCCGCGGGCGTGATGCGTCTCGTCTCCTCGGAGCTGCCCTCCATCGCCGTCCTTCCCTTTCAGCCGCTGGGAGCCGAGCCTCCAAACGTCGGGGGCGGCGCCGACCGTGGAGGCGAGGTCGGCGCGGGCGCGGATCCGGGCGGGCGCGATGCCGACCCAGGCGCGTCCTTCTTCGCGGCGGGTATGCACGACGACCTGCTGACCCAGCTGGCCAAGATCGCTTCGCTCACCGTCCTCTCCCGCACCTCGGTCATGCAATACAGCGGGACGACCAAGACCATTCCCACCATCGGCAAGGAGCTGGGCGTCGATGCGATCCTGGAAGGAGGGGTGCGCCGCGCGGGCGAGCGGATCCGGGTGAGCGTGCAGCTCATCGATGCGAGAACCGACGAGCCTCTCTGGGCTGGGTCTTATGACCGACGGCTGACGGTCGGAGACGTGCTCACGATCCAGGGCGAGATCGCCCACCTGGTGGCCCGGGAGCTGGAGGTGACCCTGACCCGCGAGGAGGCCGACCGGATCGGTCGCGCTACGACCGGGAGCCTCGCCGCGTACGAGCGCTACCTCGAGGCGCGCGACGCGATCCGGCGGCGCACGAACGACGACAACGAGAGGGGCATCGAGCTGCTGCGCGGGGCGATCGCCATCGATTCCACCTACGCCCGGGCGTGGGCGGGCCTGGGCGCCGCCTACGTCTTCCGCCACTTCTTCTTCGGCGCGCCCGCGGAGTGGGTGGACTCGGCGAGGATCGCCTCGGAGCGGGCGCTCGAGCTCGAGCCGGATCTCGCGGAGGGTTATCGCGCCCTGGGCCTGGCCCACATCGCCAGCGGCGAGTTCCGGAAGGCCCTCGAGGTCAACCTGCGCGCCGTGGAGCTCGCACCGAGCTTCGACGCCGCGGTGAACAACGTCGGCGTGCTGCACCACTCCTTCGGACGGTTCGACGAGGCGATGGGCTGGATCCGGCGGGCCTCGCGCCTGGCTCCCGGCAGCGCGTTCCTCCGCACCAACATCGCCGGCCTCTACATCCATCTGGGGGAATACGATCTGGCGACGGCTATCCTCGCGGAGATCGAGGCGGAGGAACCCACCAGCCCGGGGCTGCTCTCTCAGCGGGTGAGCCTGTACCGGGCCGCCCACGCGCTGGACTCGCTGGTCGTCGTCGGCCAACGCATGGCCGGGGAGCGAGAGGGGGATCCGCGCGCCCACTTCACGGCGGCGGCCGCGGCCCTGGACGGCGGCCGGATGGACCTGGCGCGGATCCAGTTGCGCGAGGTCCTCCGCCTGGCGCCGGAGGGCGAGCTGTGGGACGAGGACGCCCACCAGGCGCACACCCTCGCGGCCTTCCTGGCTCTGGAGGACGGCCCCCGCGGCGACGGGAGCCGCGACTCCGCGCGGGAGCACCTGGAAGCGGCGGAGCGGTTCGTGTCCGCGGCGATCGAGCGGGGGACGGAGGACCCGTGGTACCGCTGGGAGATGGGAACGCTCCGGGTGCTGGAGCGGGATCCCGAGGATGCCCTGAGTTGGTTCCGGGCGGCGTTCGAGGGCGGCTGGCGCGATCACCGCTGGCCGGCGATCGATCCGCTCCTCGAGGGGATCCGGGACGACCCGCGCTTCGGCGAGATCCTGGGGGCGATCCGCGCCGACGTCGAGGGTCAGCGCCGCCGCCTGGAGCGGAGCGAGATCGCGGCGGGCCTCCGGTAGGGG
>CAYMQZ010000416.1:0-2052 GCA_964392705.1 uncultured Gemmatimonadota bacterium | reverse complement strand
GGCTGGAGGCGCGTCTCGACGGCTTCTTCGACCACTCGGCCTTCTGGAGCGGCCGGGAGCTGACCCCGTTCGAGCGCGAGGAGGAGCTGGAGGCAAGCCTCTCGCTCGCCGGCGAGAAGTTCGTCGAGCTCGGCCTACGGCACGGCTACTTCCGCTTCCGGCCGGAGGAGTACGAGGACTACCAGGTTCTGGAGACGGGCGGCGAGCTGCGGCCGTTCGCCGTGCCCGAGCCGCTGGACCACATGCTGACGGCCAGCCTCCGCACGCGCTCACGGCTCTCGGGTTCCGTCTCCGTCGACGGGAGCCTCTCCTACCGGGCGACGCCGATCTTCCGCGAGGCCGCCCGCGGCCGGGAGCTGCTGCTCCGACCGAGCCTCGACCTCCGGCCGACGGCTTCACTGTCGGTCGACCTGAGCTACGCCTTCTCGCGCATCTGGCGCTCGCGGGACGGGACGCTCTTCTCCAGGGCAGACATCCCGCGGCTCAAGGCGCAGTACCAGTTCAGCCGCTCGCTCTTCTTCCGCGGGATCGTGCAGTACAACCTGTCGTCGCGCGATGCGCTCCGGGATCCGCGCACGGAGGAATCGCTGGTCGTGGATGGCGCGCTCGCCGAGGCCTCCGAGTTCGGGAGCCTCCAGACCCAGCTCCTGCTCTCCTACGAGCCCTCGCCCGGTACGATCTTCTTCATCGGCTGGTCGCGGCTGGAGGAGGGCGACCGGAGCTTCGACCCCGGGCGGATGGAGCCGGCCTCCGAGGGCTTCTTCGCGAAGCTGAGCTACCTGCTCAGGATCTGAGGCGGGCCGGGCGTACTCCGCCTATCTTGTGCCTATGCATCGCTTCCCAGCCGCACCATCCCCGGGTCTGACGCCGGCTTCGTGACCGACACGCCGCTCTCCCCGGAAGCCCTGCTGCGGTTCATCCGCCACCGCCGGAGCTTCGGCCTCAAGGACCTCTCCCGGGACCCGATCGACCCGTCGTTCGTCCGGCGCATGCTCGAAGCGGCGAACTGGGCGCCGAGCCACGGGAAGACCGAGCCCTGGCGTTTCGTCGTCTTCTCGGGGGACTCCCGCCGCGCCCTGGCCGAGGCCTTCGGAGAGGTGTATCGCTACATCACCCCGCAGGCAGCGTTCAGCGAGGCGGGCCTCGCCGCGGCGCGGGAGAAGGTGTGGAAGGCGCCGGTATGGATCGCGCTCGGCGTCGAACCGGACCCGGCGAGGGTCGAGTGGGAGGAGCTCATCGCCTTCGGCTGCGCGGTGATGAACGCGCAGCTCATGGCTTGCGCCCAGGGTCTAGGTTGCAAGTGGACGAGCGGGAAGACGTCGATCCACCCCCTGGTGGCCGACGCCGTCGGCTTCGGCCCGGACACCCTGTTCAAGGGATTCCTCTACGTCGGGCGCCCGGCGATCCCGTGGCCGAGGGGAACGCGAGCGCCCATCGAAGAGAAGGTGCGCTGGGAAGGCGAGGGGATGGATCCGGGGAGCGGACGGGGGGCGGGAAACGGCCAGGTTCCGGGAAACCGGCGGTGAACGTCCGCATCTCGGCGCTCCAGAAGGTATATTATGAACATGCACCTTCCCCGAGTTCGTGCCCTGCCTCGTGAGCTTCACCGCTACTTCTGGGATTACGAGCCCGACGCGCTGTCCTGGGAGGAGGACAGGCACACGATCGTCTCCCGCCTGTTGGAGGCTGGCGGATGGGACGCCACGCGCTGGCTGCTGGAGGAGCTTTCGGACGACGAGTTGCGCGAGTTTCTTCTCGAGCGACAGGGGCGTGGAGTGGACAGGAAGCGGCTCCGCTTCTGGCAGGTCATCCTGGATCTGCCTGGAGAGGAAGTCGATCGGTGGATCGCGGTGCGAGCGTCCGACCCCTGGTCGCGGCGGACGCGCCGTTGACCGCCCTCCATCTGGAGGTCCTCCCCCCGGAGCAACGGGAGGCGCTGGCGCGCCTCGGTCCCATCCTCGATCCGCGCGGCTTCTACCTCGGGGGCGGAACCGCCGTCGCCCTGCAGATCGGCCACCGGAGATCGATCGACCTGGACTGGTTCACGGGAGA
>CAYMQZ010000415.1:0-2055 GCA_964392705.1 uncultured Gemmatimonadota bacterium | reverse complement strand
TGTGACGGATACCATTGAACCGCACGGAGGGGTCGGGCCTCACGCGGCCAGCTCCTCGGCGAGCCGCGTCGCCCGCTCCAGCCGTCCCGTGATCCCGGGACGCGACAGGTAGCTCGCGCATAGCCGGATCCCCTCGGGCAGGACCAACCCCTCAAGCGCCTCCCAGCTCACGTCGAAGGCGGGGATCCGCGTCCGCGAGACCAGGAGCGGACGGGCGGCGTGGCCGGTCACGGTCTCGAACTCGCGGGCCGCCACCTCGCCGAGCTCGGCGTCCTCCAGCTCCACAGCCTCGCGGTCGTGGGCGCCTCCCAGGTAGGCCGTGTAGACCCCGTCACGGTCGAACAGGCTAGCGTTCCAGGTGACGCCGCGCGTCCTCAGGGCCTCGCCGAACGCCACCTGGTACCCGTAGCCCTCGAGCCGGGCCTCGGACTCCAGGTGCACGACGGCGAGACGGTTGTAGACGAGACGGGCGAGCCGCGAGGCCGCATCCGGCGCGACGGAATCGATCAGGGAAGCCGTGGGGCCCGCCGGGGACGTGAGAACCACCGTCTCCGCCGCCAGCTCGCCGGCGCCCGTAAGGAGCGTCCAACCTCCCGCGTTCCGTTCCACCGCGGAGACCGGAGTGTCGAGCAGCACCCGATCCTGGTGCGCCCGAGCCAGGGCCCGGGGGAGCGTCTGCATGCCGTCGCGGAAGCTGACGGCCGCCGGCATCTCGCGTCCTCCCTTCCGGCGGCTCAGGAAGGCGAGCAGGAGGCTCCGCCGGACGCCGAAGTCCTCCAGCATCCCGGCCAGCGAATGCCGGGCCGGCATCTCATCGGGGTCCGAGCCGTAGATCCCGCCGAACAGAGGACCCAGGAGGACCCCATACGCTTCCCGACCGAACGCGCGACGGAAGAAGCGTCCGGCCGTCTCGCCGGAGCGCGGGCGGCCCGTCAGGGGCTCGGCCAGGAGCCGCAGCTTGCCCGGCAGCGAAAGGAGATCCGTCGACGCCAGCCCGGAAAGGGACCGCGGCACCTCCCGCAGCCGGCCCTCGCGCCACACGAAGAGCGGCAGATCGGGCGGCGCCCGCACCAGCTCGTCCCGAAGCCCGAGTCGGTCGATCAGGCGCTCCACGGGGGGCACGAGCCGCGTGCGCTGGGGGCCCAGGTCCAGGATCCGGCCGTCCCGGCGCACGCTGCGGATCACCCCGCCCGGCTCGGAGTCGGCCTCGAGCGCGACCGCGTCGGCGCCCCGCTCCCGCAGCTCGTGGAGGAGGAAGAGACCCGTGATCCCTCCGCCCACGATCGCGATCCGGTGATCCATGGGGCCCACGTTCCCGCTGGCGGGCCGGTCCGGCAAGGAGAAGCCGGCCGGTCCGGGGTCTCCCGAGTGGCTTCCGGCCGCGATCCTCCCTACATTCGCGCGCCATGAGGGCCGGCATCGTGCTGCTGAGCTTCGGAGAGCCCGAAGACCCCGACCTCGAAGGGGTCGTGGCCTACCTGGAGCGCATCTTCAGGGCCAACGCGTCGCTGGAGGACCCCGCTTCCGAGGAGGCGGCGCGTGGGCGGAGCCGCGAGCTGGCCGAGCGGCGGGCCCCCGACCTCCTCCAGGAATACCGCGAGATCGGCGGCTCCCCGTTGAACGCGCAGGCGCAGGCCCAGGCCGGCGCGCTCGAGGCCGAGCTGGTCCGGCGAGGGCTGGAAGCCCGCGCGTACGTGGGCATGCAGTTCATCGAACCGTTCGTCGCCGAGGCCGTGGGCCGGGCGCTGGACGACGGGGCCGAGCGGCTCGTGGGGCTCCCCGTCTATCCCCTCTGCGGGCGCTCGACGACGGTGGCCGCCCTGGAGGAGCTGTCGAAAGCCGTCCGCGACGCGGGGGCGGGAGTCGAGGTCCGCGAGGTGAGCGGCTGGCATCGGCAGCCCGGTTACCTGGAGCTCCGGGCCGACGCGGTCCGGCGATGCGCTGAGGGGGCGGGGCTGGACCTGGCCGATCCCGCGACGCGAGTCGTCTTCTCGGCTCACGGGACGCCCCTTCGCTACCTGGACGAGGGAAACCGCTACGACCGCTACGTGGACG
>CAYMQZ010000414.1:0-2059 GCA_964392705.1 uncultured Gemmatimonadota bacterium | reverse complement strand
GGCGGCCGCGTGAACCTGGACACCGGCTCCGGAAGCGTCACCGGCACCGACGTCCAGGCGGACGAGCTGCGCGTCGACACCGGGTCCGGGCGGATACACCTCTCGGACGTCGCGGCCACGGACCTGCGCCTCGACACCGGCAGCGGCGGCGTGGAAGTGGATCTGACCTCCGACGTCCGCAGCCTGGTCATCGACACAGGCTCGGGGGGCGTGCTCGTCCGCGTGCCCGCCGATCTCGGGGGCGCGGTCGAGCTGGAGACGGGAAGCGGCGGCATCCAGACCGACTTGCCGGTGCAGGTGACGCGCGCGAGCCGAGACCATCTGACGGGGCGCCTGGGCGACGGCGACGGCACGATCCGCATCGACACGGGGTCGGGCAGCATCCGGCTGGTGGCGCGCTGAGGGCCGCCGGTCAGCGGCCTCCCGACCGCGCCCGTCGCTCCTCGTCGCGGGGGCTCTCGGCGCTCAACAGACCACGTCCAGCGCCCCCGGGACGGCCCGCAGGGTCACGGAGCCGGAGCCGATCGACTCGCCGTCCACCCCGAACGGCATCTCGGGCTCGGAGCGGAAGGCCGCCTCCTCCACCCGACGCGTCACGAGCCGCTCGTCGTCCGTATGCTGACCGGCCAGGAAGGCGGGGATCAGCGTGAGCAGCTGCCCCAGCTCGAGAGCGGGCACCAGAACCACGTCCAGGAGACCGTCGTCGAGGCGCGCCCGCGGCGCGACGGGAATGTTGCCGCCCGCCCGGGAGCCGTTCGCCACGATCACGTGGAGGACCTCGAGCTCCATCTCCTCCTCGTCCAGCCGGGCGCAGAGGCCGTAGCGCGCCGGGTTGGCGATCTCCTCCGCGGCCGCCCGGAAATAGGCGAGCGGACCCCAGCGCCGCTTGCGCTCGGGGGCGACCCGGCCCTCGAGACGACCGCCGAAGCCGCCGACGCAGACGTTCGCGAAGTACCGGGAGGTGGAGCCGCCCACGCGACCGAGGTCCACGCGCCGCGTGCGGCCCCGTCGCAGCACGTCGAGCGCCGCATCCGGCTCGAGCGGCAGCTCCAGGGAGCGCGCGTAGTCGTTCGCCGTCCCGAGCGGGAGGATCCCGAGCTCGGCACGTTCCAATCCCCCGGCGGCCGCCAGGCCGTTCACGACGCCGTTGACCGTCCCGTCCCCACCGGCGGCGACGATGCGAGGCACACCGGCCTCGAGCGCCTCCCGGACCCGCGCGTGGGCGTCCTCCTCGTCGCGGGTCTCACGGATCTCGGCGTCCTCGTGCGCCTCGAGCGCCTCGAGAGCCGAGCCCCAGCCGCTCTCCTTTCCGGCGTTCCGGGCGGAGGGGTTGAGCAGCACGAGCGTCGTCGACACGTCGGGCTCGGCGTGGGGCGGGGCGGAGCCGCGGCCGCCGGCGTCGCTACCGCCCACCCCTCGCCCTCGGAACGTCCGGATTCGGAATTCTCCCACTCCAGGTTCGGGCTCGGCGGGCCGTGCGCGGCGAGGCGTTCGCCGAGCCGCGGCTACACGCTCGCCGGGCCGTGCTACACGACCCGACGGCCCGCGATCAGGTTGATCACCAGAACCACCAGGGCCACGACCAGCAGGAGGTGCAGGAAGCCACCCAGCGTGTAGGAGCTTACCATCCCCAGCAGCCACAGGATGAGCAGCAGCGCGAAGATGAACCAGAGCATCGGACGTCTCCTTTCGGTTCGAGCTGTGTCTTCGGTTCGAGCCGTATCCATCGGCCCTCGTCCGGCCGCATCGTCGCGCGGGGAGCCCGGCTCTTCCGGCCGACGAAGGCTCGCGATCCCGGCGACGGCGGCTTGATGAAAGCCGGGTGCAAGCTCCGGGCCTTCTCTGTAAGTCGCATATTGGCAACCTGTTAAAAATCGACGGTCGATCTCCTCCGCCTCGAGGCCCTGCGCGCCGCCCATCGGCTTCCTATCATGTGCGCCGATGTCGCTTCGACTCGTCCGGTCGACTTCGAACGCCACCCTCTGGTCGGCGTGCGCCATTCGGTTCCTCGACGAGATCGGCGAGGGAGGGGGCCCGGGCGGATGGCCGGCGCGGCTGT
>CAYMQZ010000413.1:0-2073 GCA_964392705.1 uncultured Gemmatimonadota bacterium | reverse complement strand
CGGAGATCACTCCGGAGGTGATGGACCGCGCTCGCAGCGAGCTCGGGCTCGAGGGCATGTAGGGTGGAGACGAGACCGTGAGCGAGGAGCGGAAGCGCGTCGTGGGAGGGCTGACGGTCCTGATCGACCGTGATCTGTGCGTCGGGTTCGGCGATTGCATCTCGGAGGCCCCCGAGGCTTTCGAGCTGGACGAGGACGGTATCGCCGTATTCAAGCATCCGGACGAGGTGCCGCGCTGGCGCCTCCTCGATGCGTGCCACGCGTGCCCCGTCGACGCCCTCACGGCCCTGGACGAGGACGGCCGGCAGCTCGTTCCGTGACGGACGTCGGAGACGTCTCCGCGCCCCTCGTCCGGGCCCGCGGGGTCGGCTTCACCTGGCCCGACGGAACCGCGGCTCTCCAGGCGGTGGACCTGGAAGTGCGGAGGGGAGAGGTGCTCGGCCTGCTGGGCCCGAACGGCTCCGGCAAGACCACGCTCGTGAGAGTGCTCTCCACCGCATCGCGCCCCGACGAGGGACGGGTCGAGCTCTTTCCCGGCGCGCCGGACCTTTCCCCGCGCGCCATCCGCCGCCGGACCGCGGTCGTCTTCGACCGTGCGGCGGCCCTGGAGGCCCTCCCGGGTCGGGAGAATCTGACGCGCCTGCTGGCGCTCCGCGGTCGCCGTGCCGAGGCCGCCCGCGCGTCGGCCGATCGCTGGCTGGACGCCTTCGGTCTCGGCCCCGCGCGGGAGCGACCCGTCGGCCACTATTCGCTCGGCATGCGCCGCAAGTTGGCCCTGGCCGAGGCGTTCGCCGCGGAGCCGTGTCTGTTGCTGCTGGACGAGCCCCTGATCGGGCTGGATCCGCCCGGGCGGGCCGCGCTCGCCGCGGAGCTGCGTGGCCGGAGCGGCGCCGGCGGCGCGGCGGTGCTCGCGCTGCACGACGCGGCCTTCGCTCGGCGGGCCTGCGATCGCGTGCTCTTCCTGCACGAGGGCCGCGTCGCGGCGGACGGCACGCCAGCCGGCCTGATCGGCCGGTTGGGCGGGGAGACGGTCTTCGAGGTCGAGACGGCGTCGCCGCCGCCGACGGGGGAGCCGCCGGACGCGCTCCGACTCCTGGGCCGAGCCGCGCGGATGCTGCGAGTGGGCTCCCCGTCGGGATCGGCCGCGCTCTCCGCGCTGTGCGCCTGGCTCGTCGAGGCCGGAGCGGACGTGCGCGAAGTGCGGGTGCGAGAGCCGGGACTCGATGACGTCTATCTGGCCCTCACGGGCCGGCCGCTCGAGGGCGGGGACGGGGCTCCGGGGGAAGCCGGCGGGGACGCCGCCCCGACGGCCATCCGCGCCTGAGGGGCGGCGAGCCGTGGGGGCGGTGTGGCGGCTCCAGTGGCGGGTGGCACGGGCCCGCCGCCGTCTCTTCCTGTGGAACGTGGCGATCCCGCTGGCCCTCTTGGCGCCCGTGGCGGTCAGCCCGGCGGCGGCGCCTCACCGCGCCGCCGTCTACGCGGTCCTGGTCGTGCTGTTCGGCACCTTCGGCTCCTGCATCCCTCTCGTCCGCGAAGGCCGGGCGGGTTGGACGGAGAAGCTTCTGCTGACGGGCTACCGGCCGGCTGCCTGGCTCGGCGAGCGGACGGCCTGCGAAACGGCCCTCGACGCCCTGCAGCTCCTGCCGGCCCTTGGCCTGCTGGTGGTCGCGCAGGGGGGGACGGCCGGGGCCGTCCTGCGTCTGGGGGCGGCGGTCCTGCTGGCGCTTCTGGGGGCCAACCTGCTGGGCGCCGTGGCCGCCGGGGCGGTGCGCTCCCTGGCCGAGGGGGCGCTGGCGAGCGCGGCCATCGGCCTCCTCGCCCTGCACCTGGCGGGGACCTTCCGCCCGCCGGCGCCGGGAGGGTGGCAGGAGACGGCGGCACGGTGGAGCCCGTTTCGACCGCTGCACGAGGCCTTGCTCGGCCTCGGCGGTCCCCCTTCCGCGGGCGCCCCGGCGTCCGGTGGCTGGGGACCGTCGCTCGCGGCGTGCGCGCTCCTCCTCCTCCTGGCGCTCCCGGCGGCGCCCCTGCTGGGGCGACGCCTGGCGGCCCGCGCCGCCACCGATTGACACCCGC
>CAYMQZ010000412.1:0-2077 GCA_964392705.1 uncultured Gemmatimonadota bacterium | reverse complement strand
ACCCGGAGCTCGGGGCACGGGTGGTGGAGGAACGCCCCGAGATCGAGGCCGAGGTCGCCTACGCCGTGCGGCGGGAGATGGCCCGCCACGTGGAGGACGTGCTGTACCGCCGCACGCACATCGGGATGGAGACGCTGGAGGCCTTCGATCGCGCCTGCCAGACAGTGGCGCGACGGATGGGGGAGGGGATGGGTTGGGATGCCGATCGGGAGGAGGTCGAGGTGGAGCGGGCGCGAACGGTGCGCGATCGGGACGACGCGTGGCGGGAGACGATCCGGGCATGAGGGGCCTTCTCTTCTTCGCCCTGCTGGCGCTCGCCTGCGGGACGGAGGGTGGCGAGGCGCCGCGCGGGGAGGGCGAGGCGGCGGACGACTCCGCCGGAATCGAGCGGGCCGGCGAGCGGACCGGCCCGGACGCGCCGGGCGGTCCCGAAGCATCCGCGGGGCGGTCGGTTCCCGAGATCCCGATCCTGGTCCCCGAGCGGCCCCCGGAGCTGAGGACCTACCGCCTGGTCCTCGTGAACCCGCGGCCGATCCTGGCCATCGTGTACGCCGACGCCGGGTCGGACCGGGTCCTGCTCGACACGCTCTCCGGGTTCGACTCCAGCCGGGTGAACGTCCAGGTCCGGGCCCTCAGCATCCGGCTCACGGCCACCGACCGGTTCGGCGAGCGCCTCGGAGTCGTCTCGCTCGACCTCTCGCCGGACTCGCTGAACCGCTGGCGCGTGCCGGCGGGGCCGGATCGGGGGAGCGGAGGCGGCTGAGAGCCGGACCGACACTCCGGATCCGGACGCTCTGGCTCCGCTTCCTCGCGTTCCTCCGCTCGCCGGGACCGGTGCGCCGCCCCGGGCTTCGGGCCTGGCGAATTGCGAGGCTCCTGTGGATTCTCCGCGACGGATGCGTGCCCCACCTCCAGCCACCATGACGCCAAGTCTGTGTCACCGGATCACTTGGATCCGGCGGGACCCGCAGCCCGGATCCTGCGTGGAAGGAGGGGCGCCGACGACCGCGGCCCGCCGGCCGTAACCTGCGGGCCCTCCGGCTCGTCTCGTTAACGGAGGTCGGGGCGTTATAGGGATGGGAGCGGTTTCCGCCCGCAACGCGTTACCCGAACCGCGGAGGAACGGAACCCGACACGAACCTCGTGAGCACCCGTTGGGAGGCAGCATGAAGGCGTATTACCTGGTCCTGGCGGTGGCCGCCAGCGTGGCCGCGATCGCCATGGCCAGCCAGCTCCAGAACGGAGCGGTGGCGAAGGAGAAGGAAGCGACCGTCGAGTCCGAGATGAAGGCCTGGTTCATCTGAGCCGGCAGCGGTCGGCTCGACCCACGCCTCACAGCGCTCGACCGCGCCCCGCGCCTGTCGCGGGAGCGGAAGCAGCGGTCAGGTGACGAGGTCCGCCAGCACCAGGACGATCGCCGCCGGGCACAGGAAGCGGATGAGGAAGGCCCAGGTTCGCCCGAGCGGGAACCTGCCGTCGTTCACGCGCACCTCCTCGCCCGCGTTACGGATTCCCCAGAACCACCCGACGAACAGGCTCGTCAGCAGCGCTCCCACCACGAGCGAGTACTGACCGAAGATCGTGAACAGGAGCGTCAGGAAGTCCATCCCGGCCCCGGGGACCGAGGAAAGCCACCCCACGGCGCCGCTGGCCAGGGCGCTCGGGATCCCGATCAGGAATGCCACCCCCCCTAGCAGGATAGCCGCCTTCCGCCGCGAAGTCCCCCGCTCGTCCACCATCCACGACGTGGCGACCTCGAGCAGGGAGATGCTGGAGGTGAGCGCGGCGATCCCCAGCAGGAGGAAGAACCCGGTCCCGAACACGACCCCGCCCCAAGGCTCGGGCGGTATGGTCGAGAGGAGGGCCGTCAGGGTCACGAAGACCATGCCCGCCCCGCCCGTTCCCGGCTCGAGCCCGGCGTAGAACAGCGTGGGGAAGATGATCAGCCCCGCCAGCATCGCGATCACCGTGTCGAAGCCGGTCACCCAGGCGGCCGACGAGACGAGGTCGTCCCGCTTGGACACGTAGGAGCCGTAGGTGATCATGGCGCCCATGCCCAGGCTGAGGCTGAAGAACG
>CAYMQZ010000411.1:0-2104 GCA_964392705.1 uncultured Gemmatimonadota bacterium | reverse complement strand
ACCACGCGACCCCGAGATGGCGGGACGAATCGACCCCCAGGAAACCGACCACCACCAGGCTCCGAGCCCGGGATCGTGCCTCGAGGCGCCACATCCGCTCCAGGTGGCCGCCTACCGGCGTTTGACGCCGGCCGAGCGGCTGGCTGAAGCGTTCCAGATGACCCGCTTCGTCCGCGCCCAACTGTGTGGCCAGCTCCGGGCGCTGCATCCCGAGTGGTCCGACTCCCGTCTCTCCGACGAGGTCGCTTCGAGGTTCCTTGGAGACGCCTGAGGAGCTGCTCGTACACCTCGTCGACGCCCTCGAGGAACGAGATCGACCGGGGAACGGCTCGCGGAGGAGGCGCGGAGGTTCGGCCTCTCGCGGCTCCTCGCGGAGGTGCTGCGGCGGGCGCGGGAAGAGTGAGGTGGTCAGACCGCTGGCTTCGCAGGACCGCTGAGCGGCGGGCGGCCGGAGGAGTGGGACCCAATGACGCACGTCCTCTCGTTCGCAGATGCGTCCCACGCTCGGCCGCGATAGCTTCCCTTCCCCGATGCCCCGACGCGACGACATCCACTCGATCCTGATGCTCGGCTCCGGGCCGATCGTCATCGGCCAGGCGTGCGAGTTCGACTACTCGGGCACGCAGGCCTGCCGCGCCCTCCGCGAGGAGGGCTACCGGGTCGTACTGGTTAACTCGAACCCCGCCACGATCATGACCGACCCCGACGTGGCGGACGCCACCTACATCGAGCCGCTCACGGCGGAGTGGGTGCAGCGGGTGATCGAGAAGGAGAAGCCCGATGCCCTGCTCCCCACGATGGGCGGCCAGACGGCCCTCAACATCGCCATGGAGCTGGACGACGCCGGCGTCCTGGAGGAGCACGGGATCGAGCTGATCGGGGCCGACCGACACGCGATCGAGACCGCCGAGGACCGCGAGGAGTTCGCGAAGGCGATGACGGGGATCGGCCTGGCCGTGCCGCATGGCGGCTTCGCCCGGTCGATGGACGAGGCGCTGGAGATCGTGGAGAGCGTGGGCTTTCCCGCCATCATCCGCCCCTCCTTCACCCTGGGCGGCACCGGCGGGAGCATCGCCTACAACCGACAGGAGTTCGAGGAGAAGGCGCGGAACGGGATGGCGCGCTCCCCGATCGGCGAGATCCTGATCGACCGGAGCGTGATCGGCTGGAAGGAGTTCGAGCTCGAGCTCATGCGCGACGGGGCCGACAACGTGGTCGTCGTCTGCTCGATCGAGAACGTGGACCCGATGGGAGTGCACACGGGCGACTCGATCACCGTGGCCCCGGCGCTCACCCTGTCGGACCGCGAGTACCAGCGCATGCGGAACGCCGCGATCGCCTGCATCCGCGAGATCGGCGTGGACGCGGGCGGCTGCAACATCCAGTTCGCCGTGGACCCGCAGACGGGCGAGATGCTGGTGATCGAGATGAACCCGCGGGTCTCGCGCAGCTCGGCGCTCGCCTCCAAGGCGACCGGCTTCCCGATCGCGCGCATCGGCGCCAAGCTGGCCGTCGGCTACCGGCTGGACGAGATCCCGAACGCGATCACCCGGAAGACACCCTCCTGCTTCGAGCCGGTGCTCGATTACGTCGTCGTCAAGATCCCGCGCTTCGCGTTCGAGAAGTTCCCGGGCACAGACGCCACGCTGGGCGTCCAGATGAAGGCGGTGGGCGAGGTGATGGCGATCGGCCGCACCTTCCAGCAGGCGTGGCTCAAGGGGTTCCGGGCGCTCGAGAACGACCGGCCCGGCTGGCTGCCGGCCGCTGAGCCGGAGGACGACCGGCTGCCGGATGACAGCCGCGAGGCGCTGCGGGCGGGCCTCCGCACGCCGACCCCCGAGCGGCCGTTCCAGATCCACCGGGCGCTGGCGTCGGGGATGACCCCGGCGGAGGTGGCCGAGCTCACCCACATCGACCCCTGGTTCCTCGGCCAGCTCGCGGAGCTGGTGAGCGCGGCGCGCTTCTTCGCGGCGGTCCCGGACGCGGACCTGGACGCTCCGTTGCTCCGCCGCATGAAGCGTCTGGGCTTCGGCGACGCGGAGCTGGCGGCGCTCCGGGCGCGGGCCGCGGCGGGACTGGAAGCGCCGGCCCGTGAAGCGGCGGC
>CAYMQZ010000410.1:0-2106 GCA_964392705.1 uncultured Gemmatimonadota bacterium | reverse complement strand
TCACGTAGCACTCCGGACAGATGTCGTGGCTGAACCGGGTGTTCGTATTTCGTGAGATGTACGCTTCGATCGTCTGCCAGTGACGATCGTCGTCCCGGATGCGCTTGCAGTAGGAGCAGATCGGCAGGATCTCCCGCAACGTCCGGATCTCGGCGAATGCGGCCTGGAGCTCCCGCAACAATGTCTCCCGCTCCTCTGCCGCCTGCTTGCGCTCGGTGATGTCGCGCGCGACCGAATAGATGACCTGGTGGTCGAAGTCCGGCGCGGCGTTCCACAGCAGCCACTTGTATGAGCCGTCCTTGCACAGGTAGCGGTTCTCGAAGGAGAGCGCTTTCCCTCCCGACTTGACCTTCCGGTTCTGCGCGATCGTGCGCTCGCGGTCGTCGGGGTGGACGAACTCGATGGAGGGCCTCGAGCGCAGCTCCTCGAGAGAAAACCCCAGCGTCTTCTCCCAGGCCGGATTCAGCCATCGGAAGTAGCCGCTGAAGTCTGCAAAGCAGAGCATGTCGATGGAGATGGCGAAAAAGCGATCCGCCAGGTCACGAACTGTGTCGTCCGGCGCGTCCACGGCATCTCCCTGCGGGGATTCGGCGTCCACGAGAAGGTACCGGGGGGCGTACGCCTACGGTAGCCAGAGCGTGAACGTGCTCCCCTCGCCCGGCTCGCTCTCCAGCTCCACGTCCCCGCCGAGCAGCCGGGCGTACTCCCGGGCCGCGGCGAGCCCGATCCCCAGGCCGCCCGTGTGTCGCGTCGAGCTGCCGTCCGCCTGCCAGAACCGCTCGAACACCCGCTCGTGGTGCTCGGGCGCGATGCCGATCCCCGTGTCCCGGACCTCGAAGATCACGCGGCCCTCGCGTGCGTACATCCGCACGCGGATCTCGCCGGCCTCGGTGTACTTCACGGCGTTCCCGCAGAGGTTGACGAGGATCTGGCGGGCCTTGCCGACATCGGTCGTCAGCGTCACGGCCTCGTCGGGGACGTCCACGTTCATCGCCAGGTCCTGCTCTTCCGCCAGCGGAGCCATGATCTGGCGCACGTCGCCCACGATCTCCCGCGCGTCCACCTCCTCGCGCTCGAGCACCTCCCGGCCGCCGTCGAGCCGGGTGAAGCTGAGGAGCTGCCCGATCATGGCGTCCAGGTGCCGGCCGCCCATCTTGATGCGCTCGACCCTCTCGTCCTGCTGGTCGGTGAGGGTGTCGGTCATCTGGAGGAGGTCGGCGTAGCCCATCACCGAGGTGAGAGGGGTGCGGAGCTCGTGAGAGATCGTGGAGAGGAAGGTGGTCTTCGCCTCGTTCGCCGCCTCCGCCACCCTCTTCGCCTCCCGCAGCTCCTCGTCGATACGGTGCCGTTCCGTGTGGTCGAAGAACGTGAGGACGGCGCCGTCGATCTCCCCGTCGTGGTTGCGGTACGGGTTGATCCGGACGATGAACCACTCGCCGCTGTCGCTCTGCACCTCGCGCTCGACCCGCTCCAGCGACTCCAGCACCCGGGTCACGTCCCCGGCCAGTCCGGGGTAGTCGAGCCGGTGGGTGATGTCCCCCAGGGGTCGGCCGTGGTCCGTGGCCGCGAAGTTGAACACGTCGGCCACCGGGGGCGTGAAGCGCCGGATCCGCTTCTCGCGGTCGACGAAGATGGTGCCGACCTCCGTGGACTCGATCAGGTTCCTCAGGTCGGCGTTGGTCCGCTTCAGCTCCTCGATCGTGCTCTGGTGCTCCTGGTTGATGCTGGTGAGCTCCTCGTTGATGGCCTGGATCTCCTCGCGCCCGGTCTCGAGCTCCTCCGCCGCGGCCTTCTGCTCCTCGTTGATGGACAGCAATTCCTCGTTGACGGTCTGGAGCTCGGCCACCGTCCGGTCGTGTGCGGCCCTCTCGGACTCGAGCTGCTCCCTCGTCCGCCGCAGCTCGTCCTCCAGGCTCGCCACGTCCTGCTTCTCCGGGTCCGCCGCCGGTGTCACCGAAGCCGCTTCGACCGCCGCGCCCCCTTCCTCGAAGACGATCAGCGCGAAGCTGGGCCCCTTGCCCTCCACCACTCCCGGACGCACGTGCACCGTCACCGCGCGTTCCGTCTCTTCGAGCTCCGTGCGGACCACCCGGACCGTCGGCGCCC
>CAYMQZ010000409.1:0-2110 GCA_964392705.1 uncultured Gemmatimonadota bacterium | reverse complement strand
GCCGCCGGCCCCGCCACGAGCCCGATCTGGTCGACGAGACGCAGGGAGTCCCGGCCCCGGAGCGCATGGCCCACGGGATGGAGGCCGTCCGGATAGATGATGTCACCCAGGATCACGACCGAGACGGCGGAATCGTCGTCGAGCGCCGCCGCCCACCGCTCCACCTCGCTCCGGACGCGCCGCAGGATCGGATGGCTCCTCTCCCGGGCCAGTCCCGGATCCCCGACGAAGAGGACGACGGCTTCGACCTCGGCGGGGTTCGGCTCGTCGAGAGCGGGCCCCTCCCCCTTCAGGCCCTCCCCGCTCGGCGAGCAGCCGAGGGAGAGGAAGAGGGCAGTCCACGCCGCGAGCGCGGACCCTCGCCCCCCGAGGTCCGGGGCGGCCCCGGCTCCTCGCCGCCGGGCGAGCCACGCCCCGCCGACGCCCCCCGCCAACGTGCCGAGCGCCGCGCCGATGACGCCGCCGGCCCAGGGGGCGGCGGGCCCGGAGCCCAGAAGCGTTCCCGACAGGGAGCCCGTCGCGGCGCCGGCCAGGAGCCCGGCGAGCGCTCCGGCGCCGGCGCGCGCGGCCAGCCGGGGCCGGGCGAGCGCGAGCCCCGATCCGACCAGGGGTCCCAGAGCCACGGGGGCGCCGAGCCAGCCGCAGAAATCGGCGACTCCGTGCAGGTACACGGACAGCAGGTGGGCGCGCGCGACGGCGATCCCGAGGCTCAGGACCAGCCCGGCGAGAGCTCCGGCCAGGAATCCCGCCAGGAGTCGCAGGGCCGTCAGCATCGACTGGGGGCGTCGTGCCGATCTTCAGCAGACGATGGCCGCTCCTACAACAGCCACGCCAGCAGGACGATCAGCAGCACGATCATCACGAAGGTTCCGATCGTTATCCGCATCCCTAACCTCCACGAGCTCCGAGCCCGACCGGGCTCGCCCTCACAGCAGGAGAGCCACCAGGAAGAGGACCAGGAAGAGGACGAGCAGGAACTTCGCCAGGCCGGCGAACGCGACGGCGAAGCCTCCGAACCCGAACACGCCGGCGACGAGGGCCAGGACCAGGAACACGATGGCCAGCTCGATCACGATGGTCTCCTTTCTTCCGGTTCGATCTTCCCCGGGCTCCCGAGCCGTGCACGGTCCGTGCCCGCGCCCATCGACCCCTGCCCGCGCTCATCGACCCAGGAACTCGCCGACGGGAGACAGCAGCTCGATGTTGTCGCAGATGATCTTGAACACGGCCAGCAAGGGGACGGCCAGCAGGGCGCCGGGGATGCCCCAGAGCCAGCCCCAGAACATGACGCCGATGAAGATGGCCACGGGATTGAGCGTGAGCCGCCGACCCATGACGAGCGGGGTGACGAGGTTCCCCTCGAGCGCGTTCAGGAGGAAATAGCACAGGGGGACTGCGAGCGCGTGGGTCATGCTGTCGAAGGTGGTGATCGCCACCAGGCCGGTGATCAGGATCCCCACGAGCGGCCCCAGGTAGGGCACGAAGTTCAGCCCCGCGGCCATCACCCCCCAGAGAAAGGGGTTCGGCATGTCCAGAAGCCACATGACGACGCCGACGGCGGCACCGAGGCCGAGGTTGATGAGCCCGAAGGTGAGCAGGTAGCGTGAGACCTGTCGCTCCGTGCGTCGCACGATCATCACGGCGCTACGCCGGTGGCCGAACCGGGGCAGCACGTGAGCGAGCTTGCGGAGAAAGAGGTCGCCCGAGGCGAGGAGAAAGAAGAGCAGGAAGAACATCACGGCCCCCCCCGCCAAGACATTCCGGGTCTGCTGGAAGAAGGTCTGACCGACGCCCGCCTCGCTCACGGCGATTTCCCGCTCGCCCTCCTCATCCTCCATCTCGGCCAGTCGCCTGACCTCCTCGGCCGCCTTCTGCACCTCCTTCATCGGCTCCCGGATCCCGCGGAGCTTCCACTCCGCCTCCTGAATCACCTCGGGAACGCTCCCCACCCAGTCGCTGGCGGGCTGGGCGAACCGATAGACGCCGTAGCCGCTCGCTCCCAGGAGCAGGACGAGCACCAGACCGGCCGCCGCGACCGGAGGGATCCGGGCCCGTCCCAGGAGCCGCACGATCGGCGAAAGGACGAAGTTGAGGAGGATGGCCAGCGTCA
>CAYMQZ010000408.1:0-2132 GCA_964392705.1 uncultured Gemmatimonadota bacterium | reverse complement strand
ATGCAGCACCCGATCCACGTGCACGGCCAGCGCTTCCTGGTCCTGGCGCGCGACGGCGTCCCCTCCGAGAATCTGGCGTGGAAGGACACGGCGGTGATCCCCACCGGCTCGACCTTCGAGCTGCTGCTCGAGGCCTCGAACCCGGGCGAGTGGATGCTGCACTGCCACATCGCCGAGCATCTGGACGCCGGGATGGCGATGACGTTCACCGTGGAGCCGGCCGGGGAGGCGGCCGATGCGTCCGCGAACCACACGCAACGTAACGAAAAGGAGGATTCCCTTGTCGAACGAGGCTGACAGCCAGAACGTCGCGGTCGTGCGCGGCGCCTACGACGCCTTCGCCCGCGGGGATGTCGAGACGGTTCTGGAGATTCTGGACCCCGGAATCCGTTGGACGGAGGCCGAGGGATTCCCGTACGCGGGAACGTACGAGGGCCCCGAGGCCGTCCTGCAGGGCGTGTTCGCCAGGCTCGGGTCCGAATGGGACGGGTTTCAGGCCGTGCCGGAAGAGTTCATCGACGGCGGCGACACGATCGTGGCGCTGGGGGAATACGGCGGCACGTACGCGGAGACCGGCCGTTCCTTCCGCGCCCCGTTCGCCCACGTCTGGCGGCTGGAGGACGGGAAGGCCGTCAGGTTCCGCCAGTTCACCGACACCGCGCTGGTGCGAGAAGCCCTGCCGTAGGGACCGGGAGCCCCGGTGGCACCACGGGTCCCCCACCGACACTGAACGGCGATACGCAAGGAGATGGCATGACGACCCGATTCGAGGACTCCCCGCGGCTCGCCGGCCCGGATCGCCTCCGGCCGTCGAGCCGGACGACGCGCCTGTTCGCCATCCTGCTAGCCGTCCCGCTCGCCGTCGCCCCGGCAGCGGCCCAACAGAACCCGGCCGTGGAGCGCGGGACCGACAACCTGGAGGTGCTGGGCCACCTATCCCTCGGGGCGCCGCTCAGCGTGGCGGACCTGGACATGGAGCAGGAGCTCTCGCGCCCCTACGCCTACGTGTCGCGGATGGTCTACGGCGAGACCGGCGAGAAGGGCACCGACATCATCGATATCTCGGACCCGCGGAACCCGAAGGTGATCTACCGCTGGCGGATCGAGAACCAGGAGCTCCACCAGCGCACCGGCGGCATGGACGTCAAGCACTTCAAGTGGAAGGACCGCTACTACGTGGTCCAGTCGCTCCAGTTCGGACAGGGCGGGCCGGACCCGGACCTGGGCGCCGTGGTCCTGGACGTCACCGGGCTCCCGGATCCGAACAAGGTGAAGGAGGTCGCGCGTATCCGGGAGCCGGACCTCCCCGGCGGCTTCCACAACATCTTCGTCTACAAGCACTCGAACGGACGCGTCTACCTGATCAACACGGTCCGCGGCCCGTTCGCCCACGTCTACGACCTGGGGAACGTGGTCGAGGGGAAGCCGCGGGAGGGCTGGCTGGCGGGCCGGATCCCGGTGCCCGAGACCCCGCTCGGCGAGGCGCTCGGATTCCGCGGCTACCACGACATGTACGCCGGCTTCCATCCGGCCACCGGCCAGGACCGGTTCTACGGCGGCGGCGCGGGCGGCTACTACGTGTTCGACATCACGGACCTCGAGAGCCCCTCGCTCCTCACCTCGATCACGGGCGTGCCCGGCGTCAACTGGGGACACACCTTCACTCCGGGCCCGAACGGCCGCTACGCGGTGGCCGAGACGGAGTACCAGTACGCCCCGCTACGCATCTTCGACCTGCAGCCCGGGCTGGACGGCGAGGTGCCGACGATCACGCGGCCGATCGCCGCCTGGACGGCCGACTGGCGGCACCTGGTCCACAACCACGAGGTGCGCTGGCCGTACGTGTTCGTGTCGGGCTACGTGGACGGCCTCCAGGTCTTCTCGCTGCAGGACCCCGAGAACCCCGTGACCGTCGCCTACTACGACACCTTCCTGGGACGGAATCCCGATCCCCGGATCGGGAGCTCGGCGTTCAACGGCGCCTTCGGGGTGGACGTGCGGAACGCCGACGGGCTGATCGTGGTGAGCGACATGACCACCGGCTTCTGGACGTTCCGGATGGAGGGCTTCCGGGGTTGGAACGGCCGCGACCGGGGCGTGCCGGACATCTCGAGCGCCCAGGACTGGGACCG
>CAYMQZ010000407.1:0-2134 GCA_964392705.1 uncultured Gemmatimonadota bacterium | reverse complement strand
CCTCCAGGATCCGTACGAACGGGGCGCCGGCGTAGCTGTCCCGGTACAGCTCGAGGGCTTCCTCACCCTCCAGCGCGCGTTCCAGGGGCAGGTAGCACGAGGCGAGGATGCCCCGCGTCATCGGTACCAGGTGCGGGGCGAAGAAGACGCCCGGCAGCGGACCGGCTCGACGCAGCGTTTGCTCCATCTCCGGCTGATGCCGGTGCACCCCCACGTCGTAGGGGCGGAGGTTCTCGTTCACCTCGCCGAAGTGGGTCTTCGGCGAGGCGCCGCGGCCGGCTCCCGAGACGCCCGACTTGGCGTCGACGATCGCGGGCCCCCCCGCGTATCCCTCGCGGACGAGAGGCGCCAGGGCGAGCGCGGCCGCCGTCGGGTAGCAGCCGGGGTTGGCCACCAGCCGCGCGCCGCGGATCGCCTCGCAGTTCAGCTCCGGGAGGCCGTAGGCCGCCTCGGCGAGCAGGCTGAGCTCCCCGTGCTCCATCCCGTACCAGGCCCGGAACGTCGCCGGATCCTCGAGTCGGAAGCCGGCGCCCAGGTCGACCACGCGGATCCCGGCGTCCACGGCCTCGGCGGCGGCGGAGATGCCGGCTTGGGTCGGAAGCGCGAGAAGGAGGGCGTCACACCCGGCGGTCGCCGCCCCTCCGTTCGTGGCGGCCAGCGGGCCGTCGACGAACCCCCTGAGGCTGGGCCACACCTCCTCCACACGGCGGCCCGCCGACTCGCCGGCCGCCAGATGGACCAGCTCGACACGGGGATGAGCCGAGAGCCAGCGGACGAGCTCGCCGCCCGCGTATCCCGAGGCGCCCAGGACGCCGACGCGTATCCGTTGCATGGGCGCATATAAATACACGCTGTCGCATTTTTATGCAAGCCATTGATGACGGCGGTCGGAGCCGACGCGGTGCAACTCGTCCTCGGGTTGGCCATCGTCGGGCTTCCCGTGGCCCTCGTGCTGGCGTGGGCGTTCGAGTGGACACCGGAGGGTCTCCGGACCGAGTCGCCGCGCCCGCTGCGCGGACCCCGGCCATGCGCCTGAAGGCGACCGACAAGGACGTCCTCTCGATCGGGCGGGAGCTGGGGGTTCGGGCGGAGAGTGGAGGGAGTTCCAAGCGTAGCGCACGCGCCCCGCGCTGGCCAAGGTGGGAAAGGGGCCTCGCTCGATCGCGGGAGCATGACACCTTGCAGTGCGATAGCCAATCAGCTATCATGAAGCGTGACTTCGACCCTGGACCCGGCCCGTCTCTTGAGAGCCGCCCGGGAACGGGCGGGCCTCACGCAACGCGAGCTGGCCCGCCGCGCCCGAACCTCCCAATCGGTCGTCGCGCGGATCGAGCTGGGCCATACGAGTCCCAGCCTCGCCACGCTCACCCGACTGCTCCAAGCGGGCGGATTCGAGCTGCGCGGCGAGATCGAGGCGTCCCCCGTTATAGCGAGCCACATGCTCGACGAGGTCTCCCGGATCCTGAGCCTCACGCCGGAGGAGCGGCTCCGGGAGATCGCGAACCTGAGCCGGCTGGAGACGGACGCACGCCGTGTCTGATCCGGCCCCGCTCGATCCGGAGCGCCTTCTCACCGCCCTCGCTGAGCACGCGGTCCGCTACGTGCTGATCGGCGCCCTCGCCGCGCGGCTGCAGGGCTTTCCCCGTGTCACGGCCGACGCGGACATTACTCCCGCGCGAGACCCGGAGAACCTCGATCGGCTGGCCGCCGCGCTCCGCGAGCTCGACGCCCGCATCTACACGGAGAACACTCCGGAGGGACTGCCTTTCGATTGGGATGGACCTGCCCTCGCGAGAGGCGAGATGTGGAACCTGGTGACCTCGGCCGGCCGGCTCGACATCGCGTTCAGGCCGAGCGGAACGGAGGGGTTCGAGGACCTGAACGACCGCTCGCTCAGCTACGAAGTGTTCGGGGTGGAGCTCCGAGTCGCGGATCTCGCGGACATCATCCGATCCAAGGAGGCGGCCGATCGTCCACAGGATCGGCAGGACGTGATCATCATGCGAGAGATGCTGAGCCGGCGAGAGGGCGACGACCCGGATCCAGCGTGACGTTCGCGGCCTCCCTCATGCCTACAGTGGAAGCCCCACCCGGCGTACCAGGTCCTGGAAGCGCGGGTCGTCGCGGAGCGGAT
>CAYMQZ010000406.1:0-2135 GCA_964392705.1 uncultured Gemmatimonadota bacterium | reverse complement strand
CGGAAACCAGACCGTGTAGTGCACGTGGAGCGAGTCGCCCGGCGCCGCGCGGGCGCCGTCCCCTTCGCCGAGGACCTGTACGTAGAGCCCGCTCGCCCGCCGCTCCATCGCGTCCAGGTCCACGTCCAGGGACGGGGCGAAAGCGATGTCGCGCGGGTCCCGGGCGGTGCCTTCCGGGCCGGACGGCTCCGCCGCCGCGCCGGCCTCTTCCGGCGGCTCGTCGGCAGGCGCGTCCTCTCCGCCGCACGCGGCGAGGAAGGTCGCGAGAAGCGCTGCGAGAACGGCGCGACGCATGGCGGCTCCCGGTTCGAGTCGATGGGCCACGGACGGCCAAAGCTGTCGAGTCCGGGCAGCCCGGGCCAGTCCGGCGCGGGCGTGTCGGACCGGGACGGCCGGGCCGCGGTGCGGCGGGGCCGGACGCCGATCCGGCCCCCCGTTTCAACGCCCACCCCCCGCGGCCTGTTCTAACAGCGCGATGCTCCCGCGATGCGACGCCGGCCCTTGCCGGACCGCGCGCGGGACGCGTCGGACGCATCGTACGAGCGCACGGTTCGCGGCCCGGCCGGGGTGGTCCCGCGGACTCCCGATCCACGATCCATCGAGGTGAAGCCGATGACAACACGACGCTCGCCGTTCTCGCGCCGCGCCCTCCCGGCGCTCGCAGCCTTCCTCCTGATCCCGATCGTCGTCCCACCCCTCTCGGGACAGGTGGACCCCACCCGGCTCCAGGAAGCCGTCGCCGATCTCGAGTGGCGCGAGATCGGGCCTACGATCATGGGCGGGCGGGTGGCGGACCTGGCGGTGGCCGAGGCCGATCCGTCCACGTTCTACGTGGGCACCGCCTCGGGCGGCGTCTGGAAGACGGTGAACGGCGGTACCAGCTTCGAGCCAGTCTTCGACGATCAGGAGACGGCCTCGATCGGCGACGTCACCCTGGCGCCCTCCAACCCGAACGTCGTCTGGGTGGGCACGGGCGAGCCACAGAACCGCCAGAGCTCTCCGTGGGGAGGCGGGGTCTATCGGTCGCTGGACGGCGGCAAGAGCTGGTCCCACCTGGGACTCGAGGACACGCACCACATCGGCCGTATCCAGGTCCATCCGCTCGATCCCGACATCGCCTACGTGGCGGCCGTGGGCCACCTGTGGGGCCCGAACCCGGAACGGGGCGTCTACAAGACGACGGACGGCGGCGAGACGTGGGAGCGCGTCCTGTTCGTGGACGAGGACACCGGGGCGATCGACCTGGTCATGGATCCCGGTGACCCCCGGACGCTGTTCGCCGCCACCTACCAGCGGCGGCGCACCGCCTGGGGCTTCAACGGGGGCGGCCCGGGAGGCGGCATCTGGCGGACCCTGGACGGCGGGGAGACGTGGGAGCGGCTGACCGAGGGCCTGCCCGAGGGGGACCTCGGCCGCATCGGGCTCGCCGCCTTCCGCGGCGACGGCGACCTCGTGTTCGCCCTCGTCGAGGCCGATCCTCGCCGGCCCGGCCAGGGCTTCGGCGGCGGCGAGGGCCGGGGGGAACGGAAGAACGGGGTCTACCGGTCGACCGACCGGGGCGAGACGTGGGAGCACCTGAGCACCACGAACAACCGGCCGATGTACTACAGCCATATCTGGATCGACCCGAACGATCCCGAGCGCGTCTACCTGGGCGGCAGCCGCCTCTACATGTCCGAGGACGGCGGCCGCGAGTTCACCGACGAGGCCGCGGCCGACGTGCACCTGGACCACCACGCGCTGTGGATCGACCCGAACGACTCCGACCACCTGATCGTGGCGGGGGACGGGGGCGTCTCGGTGAGCTGGGACCGCTCGAAGACGTGGCGTCAGCTCCGCAACCTCCCGATCGCGCAGTTCTACGAGATCGGGGTCGACCGTCGCGATCCCTACCACGTGTGCGGCGGGCTCCAGGACAACGGCTCCTGGTGCGCCCCCTCCGACACCCGCTCGGAGCAGGGGATCCGGCCGCGTCACTGGTACAACGTCGGGAGCGGCGACGGATTCTTCACCGTCCACCACCCGAGCGACACCACCCTGATGTTCGCCGAGTCGCAGGGCGGGAACCTGATCCGCGTGGACCTGGTGACCGGCGAGCGGAAGTGGATCCGCCCGGACGATCGCCACCTCGAGGG
>CAYMQZ010000405.1:0-2147 GCA_964392705.1 uncultured Gemmatimonadota bacterium | reverse complement strand
ATCCGCGAGGACAAGACGTTCCAGATCCCCTCCCTCATGCAGACCGGGAAGGGTCAGGGGATGCAGACGATGAACGACGCCCTCCTGGAACTCGTGAAGGCGGGGATCGTGGAGCCGGGCGAGGCCTACCGACACGCCGTGGAGAAGGCGGAGTTCAAGTCCCTGCTGGAGCGCAACCACATCGAGCTGAGATAGTACGCCGCCGCGGCGGGCCGGCGGCGGCTCCCCGCCTGCTGCGCGGCGGCTCCCCACCTCCCGGTGGTCCGGCGTCGTCGGGGGCTCCGGCGGTCACCAGCACGGGACAGCGCGCCAGCGTCACCAGGAGGGCCCGGGCACGCCATCGGAAGGACCCGCTCGAGCGCTCGCCGGTAACTTCGTGCGACGTCGCCGTAACCAGGCCGCGTTCGGGAGGGGGTTCCCGCATGTCTTCCGTTACCACGAGCCGCAGGCGGCCAGCCCGAGGCGGGCGCGTGAGACCGCGGTGGCGATGAGCACCGTCGGCTCGCTCCTCTCCCTCGCGCTGATGGGCGTCTTCCTGCTGCTGGTCCCCCTCGGGCTGCCGGGCGTCTGGCTCATGCTCGCCGTGCTGGCTGCCGCCACGTTCCTGGGCGAGGTGGGCCCCTGGCTGTTCCTCCTGCTGGTGGCGCTCGCGCTGCTCGCCGAGCTGGCCGAGTTCCTCCTGATGAAGCGGCTGAGCGCCCGCTACGGCGGATCGACCCGGGCGTTCTGGGGCGCGATCGCGGGGGGGATCGCCGGGGCGGCGGTGGGCACGCCGCTCCCGGTGGTCGGCGCGCTGGTCGGCGCGTTCCTGGGCTCCTTCGCCGGCGCCGTCGGCGTGGCCCTGTGGGAGACGCGGCGGGTGCGGGACTCGGCGCGCGTGGGATGGGGCGCCGTCCTGGGCCGCGCGGCGGCCGCGGCCCTCAAGGGCGCGGTGGGGCTCGTGATCCTGATCGCGGGAGGCGTGGCGCTGCTGGGATGAGGGCGTGGCCCCTGGCGGCCGCCCCGCTCCCGCGCCGCCCGAACTCTCGTGCGCCTCGGACTCCCGTGCCTCAAGGCTCGCCCGCCCCCAGCGTCCGCTCGAAGAAGTCCGCCGCGGCCCGGTACGCGGCCAGCCAGCTCCGGTGGAGCAGGAAGCCGTGCACCTCGTCGGGGAAGACGAGGCTCTCGACGTGCACGTCCCGATTCCGGAGCGCCTCCGCCAGCTCCACGGACTCGCTGAACGGCACGTTCCGGTCGTCGTCCCCGTGGATCAGGAGGACGGGCGAGCGCCACCCGTCGACGTCGGCCATCGGCGAGGACTCGAAGGCCAGCCGGGCCGCCTCCTCGCGCGCCTCGGGCTCGTAGGATTGGACGAAGTTCCGGATCACGGCGTTCCAGTCGTGCACGCCGTGCAGGTCCACGCCGGCGGCGAACAGGTCCGAGGCGCGGGCGAGCCCGAGCGCCGTCAGGTATCCCCCGTAGGAGCCCCCCCACAGCCCGATCCGGGAGCCGTCCACGTCGGGCCGGCTCCGCAGGTACAGCCCGGCGCCCATCACGTCGTGGAACTCGCTCGCCCCGCGCGCCCCGTAGTCCAGCGCCTCGCGGAACTCCAGGCCATAGCCGATCCCGCTCCGGTAGTTGACCGAGAGCACGACGTAGCCGAGACCGGCCAGGTACTGGTTGAGCGCATAGGCGTTGTGGTAATAGCCGCGGTAGTGCCAGCCCAGCAGCATCTGCCGACGGGAGCCGCCGTGGAAGAACAGCACCGCCGGCCGCCGCTCGCCCTGCCGGAGGTCGTTGGGCAGGAAGAGCTGGCCGTGGATCGGCAAGCCGTCGGAGGCCGAGAAGATCACCTGCTCGGGGACGACGAGCTCCTCGAGGGGGAAGTCGTCGGGCAGGGACCCGGGTGCCAGCGGCCGTCCGCCGCGGCCGGCGACGATCGCCGCGTGCGCCGGGCGCCGCGCGTCGGAGGCCAGGACGGCCACGGCCTCGCCGTCCGAGGTCACCGCGGGCGACCACTCGATTCCCCGGCCGGAAGTGACGGCGCGCGGCTCGCGTCGCCCGTCCACCCGCGCCCGCCAGACGTGACGCCGGTCGATGTCGTCCTGGTTCGAGGAGTAGACGACCTCCCGCCGGTCGGGCGTGAGCGTCCAGTGCTCGACGAAGTA
>CAYMQZ010000404.1:0-2158 GCA_964392705.1 uncultured Gemmatimonadota bacterium | reverse complement strand
ATCGAGGGGCTGTACTGGGACGGGTCGACGGACGAGACGGAACGCCCGTAGGGGCAAAGCCGACGCCCCGGAGTGTAGCCAGAACCCGGGAATCCCGACGAGCCGCCGCCCCGACTCCTCGTGGCGGAACTCGCGCCGCTCTTTCGCTCTGCCGGCTGGAAGTCGCATCGTGCACGTTCGGGGCGGAGGAGACACGAGGACCGCAGGCCTTCCACTCGCCGGCCGCGGCTCGGGATCCAAGCCCCCCCACGGATTCACACCTCTCGCAGCGCGGAGGCACGCATGGAGAAGCCGTCCGACCAGCCGTCCCACGAACCGTCCGACCAGCCGTCCGACCGGCCGACGGACCGCCCGTTCGCGAGCGAGCGTCCCTCCGAGCCGGCCCCGGCGAGGCCGCCGGTGGCCACCGGTGGCAGCGGCCTGGCCCCCAACGTGGCCGGGGCCCTGGCCTACTTCCTGGGCGCGCTCACGGGCATCCTGTTCCTGGTGATCGACAAGGAGCGTCCCTTCGTCCGCTTCCACGCCATGCAGTCGATCCTGCTCACGGTGGCGGCCGTGGCCCTCTCCATCGTGCTGTTCATCCTGAGCGTGGCGCTGGGCGCGCTCCCGCTCATCGGCTGGCTGATCAGCGTGCTGCTCTCCCTGGTGATCTGGATCGGCGGCTTCGTGCTGTGGATCTACCTGATGTACCGGGCCTACCAGGGCGACGAGTGGCAGCTCCCGATCGTCGGCCCGCAGGCGCGCCGCCTGTCGACGCAGGTGTGATCGCGCCCACCTTCGGAGCGGTGTGCGGCCGTGCGCGCGGGTAGAGCGCGTCTCCCGTCGCGGTAGGGAGCTGGGCCGACCTCAGCGAGCGGCGGCGGCGAGCGTGTCCAGGCCCAGCGCCCGCCAGGTCGGCGCCTCCGAGAGCCCCCAGAAGACGGCCACGGCCAGGGCGAGCCCGGGGCCGTCCTCGCGCTCGAGCGGGGCCAGCTCGGCCTCGTAGCGGGCCGCCAGCCGACGGTTCTCCTCGGGGACGCCCGAGGCCGCGCCCCCACCCGCGGCCTCGACCGCGCGGGACAGCGTGAGGCCCGTCCACGCGTATTCCCCGAGCGACATCCCCTCGCCCTCGAGGGCCCCGGCGAGGGCGAGGCGGGACCGGCCCATGCCCCCCACCGCCCGTGCCCCCGTCAACGCGTCCCGAAGCCGGGGCTGCTCGCCCGAGGCGGACCGCTCCCGGAGCTCCCGGATCTCGTCGGCCCAGGGACGCATCCCCTCCCACGCGCGATCGGTGACGGCCAGGAAGCGCCGGAGCCGCTGCTCGGTCACCGCCCCGTCGGATGGTGGCTCGAACGGATGGTCTCGCTCCAGGCGCCCCAGCACCTCGCTGGCCTCCCGGTGCTCCTCCACGCCGCCCACGGTGGACTCGATCCCCCGCTTGAGGGCGAAGCCTCCCACCCCGACGGCCACGGCGAGGACGATCAGGCCGAGGGCGACGACCCCGAGGCAGCCGAAGAGGAGCTTGAGGCCGGTGGGGAGCCCGCGGGACCGCGGCGGCGATCCCGCCTCCGGCCCCTTCGCCGGGCCGGTCGCGGGCTGGGCGGATCGGGCGGGGCCGTCCGTCGTAGCTTCCGGACCGCCCCGGGAAGCCTCCGGACCGCCGCCGGAGGCTTCCGGACGATCGTTCTCGCTCATGGCTCTCTCCTGGCTCGAGGGCTCTTCCTGGCCTCCCACTCCCCTGTAATCAGCGGGTTGCGGCCGCGTTTCCCGCCACCGCGCCTCTGGCCGGCACCCCGTATCTACGGCACCGCTCCCGCCCCCGGCGAGCGGCTGGTATACTTCGTCCTCACGGACGGCAGGCTCCACGCGTTTCGCTGGCCGTAGCCCGTGGCCTCGCCTCCCAGGATCGACCGCGACTTCGAAGGAGGGTTTCCGATGACGTCATCCGTTCGTTTCGCCAACCGGAGCGCCGCGCTCGCGCTCGCGATCGCCGCGGCGTTCGCCTGCGCCTGGGCGCCGCTCGCCGCCCAATCCGCCGAGCAGATCCTCCTCACCTCCCTCGAGCGTCACGAGGAGCGAATGGAGGGGATCGAGAGCTACACGGTCGTGCAGGAGGCCATGGGATTCGAGACGACCGTGACCTTCGAGCGCTCCGAGATCGACGGGCACGCCGTCTTCG
>CAYMQZ010000403.1:0-2163 GCA_964392705.1 uncultured Gemmatimonadota bacterium | reverse complement strand
AAGGGAGCAACGCCTACCCGGACCGGCGCGGCCGCGAGAGCGAGCTGGAGGTGACCGACGCCTTTCGCGCCTTCCGGTCCGCCCTGGAGGATCTGGTGGTCGGTCCGTAGGTTCGCGGCCGGAACGGGGAGTCCAGCACGGACGCCGATCCGCGCGGACGCCGATCCGCACGGCACGCCGAGGCACCCACCGAAGCGAGGCGAGAGGACGGAATGCGATCAGGCTACGTGGGCATGGCGCTGGGGCTCTGGTACATCGTGGCCCCCTTCGTGTGGCGGTATCCATTTGGCTTCGTGGTCTGGCAGGACCTGGTGATCGGGGGCGCGATCCTCGCCGTCTCCGTGGCGTTCACGATGACCCCAGGCAGGCTGAACGGATGGCTCCTGATCGCGATCGGCGCCTACTCCATGTTCGCGCCCTTCCTGCACGACTACCTGCTGCACGCCCAGCCGCTGTGGAACGACCTCGTGTTCGGCGTGCTCACGGTGGGAACCGGGGTGGCGATGGGCGGGGCGGGGATGGAGTACGCCGGCAGCGTGGCGTCGGGTCCGGAGACGCACCTGACCGGATAGGACCCGACGACCGCCAGGGCCGGGCGGGACCCGGACAGGACCCCGACCCGGCAAGGCCCGGCGCGCCCGCCCTCAGGCGCCGAACTTGGCCAGGCGGCCCGCCCGGGCCACCGCCAGGGGCATCAGCTCGCAGCCCCGGCGCAGGCCGGCCGACCCCACGGCGCACGCCGTCTCCCCGAAGCGGTCGACGCCGGCTGCCCGCCCGGCGCCTCCCCAGAGGAGGAACGGCACCGGGTGCCAGCTATGGCGGCGCATCGTGGCCGGCGTGGAGTGGTCGCCGGTGACCAGAACCACGTCCGGCCCCGCCTCGAGCAGGCGGGGCACGATCGCGTCGGCCGCCTCGATCAGCTCCACCTTGCGGTCGAAGTCTCCGTCCTCGCCCGCCTTGTCCGTGGGCTTGTAGTGGAGGAAGAAGAAGTCGCCGTCGTCGATCCGGCGCTCGAGGGCGTCGGCCAGCGGGTCCGGCCCGTCCTCCACCGCCTCGGCCTCCATCCCCACCAGCCGCGCCACGCCCCGGTACATCGGGTAGGCGGCGGCCGCGAAGGGCCGGAGCCCGAACACCTCGTCGAAGGCCGGCCAGTCGGGCCGCCGCGCGAAGCCCCGGAGCACGACCATGTTGGCGCGCTCCTCCCCGGCCAGCGCTTCCCGGGCCGCCCGCACCCACGACTCGACCATCTCGGCCGCCGGCCCCGCGTCCGGCGACAGGGCCCGCACCTCGTTCGGGGGCTCGCCGGGGCGGCCCGGGTCCGTGTCGCCCAGGTCGGCCGAGACGGGGGCGTCGGGCCGCAGGACGAGCAGGAAGCGGTGCTCCTTCACCGCCTGGACGCGCACCCGGGCCCCCTCCACCTCGATCGCGTCGAGGCGCTCGCACAGGCGCTCCGCCTCCTCGGTCGGAATCCGGCCCGCGCGCCGGTCGATGATGCGGCCCTCGTCGTCGATCGTGCAGAAGTTGCCCCGGGCCGCGATGTCGCGCGGTCCCAGGTCGAAGTCGACCCCCAGCGCCTCCAGCACCCCCCGCCCGATCCGGTAACGGAGGGGATCGTATCCGAACAGCGCCAGGTGGCCCGGTCCGCTCCCGGGCGTGATCCCCGCGGCCACCGGCTCCTGCAGGCCGCAGATCCCCTCGCGGGCGAGCCGGTCCAGGTTGGGCGTGCGGGCCGCCTCCAGCTCCGTGGGGCCGCCCGGCTCACGAGGGAGCCCGCCCAGCCCATCCAGCACCAGCAGCAGGATCTTCGTCTCCGCCGACTGGACCAGATCCGCGATGTCGCCAAGTTCCATCCCGTGCTCCAAAGCCTCTCGGGGTCCTCCGCCGCTCCCCGCGTTGTCCGCAGCGGCCGCAAGGTAATCGCCTCGCGCGGCGCGCGACCAGCGTCTTCGGGGCGTCGACGACGTCGTGGGAACCTCCGGCGCTCCTCCCGAAGTCGGCGTTTACGGGAGGGGTCCGCCGTTTCCCGGAGCGAATCTCCCGCAGCTCGGGGACATAGCGTCAGCACCACGATCGGCGCGACCGAGCTGCGGAAAATTCGCGAAGGGAACCGCCGGGCCCCGACCCGGGTGCGGGACGTCTCGCGGCTTGCGCCGGGGCCAACCT
>CAYMQZ010000402.1:0-2166 GCA_964392705.1 uncultured Gemmatimonadota bacterium | reverse complement strand
CGCTCGAGGCCCGCCTCGGTCAGCCTCAGCGCCCCGGGCAGGTCGCGCGTCGCCAGGTGGAGCGCGCCCAGGCGGACGAGGTCCATGGCCGTCGTGTCGGGCGTCAGGGCGAGCGCCCGCTCCGCGTGCCGGAGGGCCTCCGCCGCGAGGCTGTCCTGCCCGGCGGGGTCCCTCCGCGCGAGGTTCTCCCGGCGGGCCAGGAGCCACGTCGCCATTTCCTCGTGCGGGCGCGGGTTCTCGGGCGCGAAGTCCGCCCAGCGGCGGAGCTCCACCTGGGCGTCGGCCAGGATCTCGTCGGCCCCTTCGAGCAGCGGATCCGGCTCCAGCCTCAGGAAGCCCTCGCGGTCCAGCCATTCGATCGAGTCGCGGACCGCCGGCCACAGGTAGATCTGCTCATCCGGCTCGCCCGTCTCCCAGATGAGCAGGGGCTCCGCCCCGGGAGCCTGGAAGCCGATCCCCATCCTCCCCTCCAACCGCATCGCCCTGGAGAGGTCGAAGTAGATGTCGAACAGGTGACCGTATCCCAGGAAGAAGTCGGGGGAGAGGCGGACGGTCCGACGGAAGGCTCGGATCGCCCGGTTCAGGTTTCCGCGGGGGACCCACCCCCCGCCGGGCGCCTCGACGACGGCCCGATCCCGGAACTCGACGCTCCCGAGCAGGAGCCACGCGTAGGTGTCGGTGGAGTCGGCCCGGACGAGGTCGCCGAAGAGGGAGCGGGCGCGAGGGTAGTCGCTGCCGACCAGGGCCGCGAAGGCGTCCACGTACACGCTGTCCCGATGGCCGAGCCCCCTCCGGTGTCGAAGCGCCGCCGCAGCGTGGCGTCGCATCTCGCCCCCGAGGCGCGACCACCGGTGAGGCTCCATCGACCCCTGCCAGTACTGGGTGAGGGCGAGGTAGTGATGGGCGAGAGCGAAGGCGCTGTCCGCCTCGAGGGCCGCCCGGAAGTGTCCTTCCGCGGACTCGAGCTCCCACCGATCGAGGCGCTCCAGCCCCGCGTCGAGCTCCTGGAGGGCCGACAGGCTGGTGGAAGGACGCTCCATGCCCCGCAGCTCGCCGGGGGCGCCGCTGATCCCCAGGATCTTCCGGGCCACCGGGAGCGCCAGCCCGTAGGGATCGGAGGCCGGTCCCCGGGCGTGGAGGGCCTCCCCCACCTGACTCCGGCTGGCCACGTCGTGAAGCGTGACCTCGAGCCCGGCGGTGTCCCCCGCGACCGTCACGAGCGCCGCGACCACCGTTCCGACGCGGGCGCTCCGGGCCAGCCGGAAGGATTCCTCGAGCGACCGCCGCACCGGATCGTCCAGCCCCGACTCGAACATGAGGCCGGGGAGCGCCGCGCGGCTCACCGCCCGCGCTTCATCCCAGCCGGTGAGCAGACGCGTGAGCGCCGCCGACACCTCCATGGCGAGGTCCCGCTCGGCGGCCTCCAGGGGACCGGCCTCGTGGGGAAGGACGATGTAGGACTTGCGGGGCTCGGAGACGGCATAGGCGGGAGGGACCACCAGGGAGCGGACGAGGAGGAAGCCCGCGGCCCCGAGCGCGAGGACCCCGAGCGCGGCGGCCGCCAGGCCACGCCTCCCCTCGAGCTTCGTTAGGCGGTGCGCGACGGCCGCGATCGAGCCGGTCGGGCCGCTCGGCGGGGGCGGGTCGGTGGCCGCTGGAAAGGCGGTGGCTGCTGGAAAGGCGGTGGCTGCTGGCGGGGCGACTTCCCCCGCCGTCGCACCCGCCGGCGACTCCGCCTCCGCCCCCGCCGGCGCCCCCGCCGGCGCACCCGCCAGCGCCAGCTCCGCCTCCCGGAGCGCCGCGGCCAGCTCGCCCGCCTGCCCGAACCGGGCGGCCGGGTCCTTGGCCAGCGTCCTCTCCACGATGCGGGCCACGCGGGCCGGGATCCCGGCCCGCCTCGCCTCCAGCGAGGGGGCCGTAACGGCCAGATGCCGCGCGATCATTCCCTGGAAGCCCCCGCCCGTGAAGGGGGGCTCTCCCGCCAGCATCTCGTACAGCACGCACCCCAGCGAGTATATGTCGCTCCGGCCGTCCACCTCCCCTTCCCCGGCGATCTGCTCCGGGCTCATGTAGGCCGGGGTGCCCAGGGTCATCCCGGTGGCGGTGAGCCGTTCCTCGCCCGCGGTCTCCAGCGCGGTCGCGACCCCGAAGTCGGCGATCCGGGCG
>CAYMQZ010000401.1:0-2169 GCA_964392705.1 uncultured Gemmatimonadota bacterium | reverse complement strand
ACCGGCCCCCACGACCCGAGGCCACCAGCAGGTCCGGGTCCCCGTCCCCCTCCACGTCCTCCCAGCTCACCCCCGGGCCCAGCTGGCTCAACCGCAACGACAGCATCGGCTGACGCAGGAACTCGTTGAAGAAGGGCTCGGCGTGGACGTGAGGCCCCAGCGCCCCCGAGACATCCGTGAAATGCGGCGGGGCCGAATCCGCGGACGCGGACGCCGTCCCGGAGGAACCCGCGCCGGCGGAGGCGTTCCCATCCGCTCCGGCCGGCTCGTAGACTTCGTACAGCCGGTTAGCGTGGACCTCGGGCACGCGGCTTCGACGGCCGCTCCGCCATCGGACTTCGAGCGAGTACTTCTCCCCAGGTGCCGCCGCGAAGACCACGAGCGGCTCGGAGGAAGAGAGATACAGGCCGCCGGCGGTCACCTCCTTGGACTGGACGCCGAGTCGCTCCGCCGCATCGGAGGCCCCGGCGTCCGAGTCATCCGAAGAGGAAGTTCTTCCGCCTCCGTCGAGGGCAACCAGGCGGACCTCCGCCCCGATGCCGGCCGTGTTCGGTGGTCGACCCGTCAGCCGCACGGCCACCCGAGGCGCCTTCCCCCGGTTCCGGAGCAGCAGGGCGGAAGCGTCCAGCCGATTCACGACCACGTCCAGGTCCCCGTCCCCATCCAGGTCGCCGGTCGCCAGCCCGTGGGAGATGTCCGGCTCCACCGAAAACCTCCAGGTCTCGCCGGCTGCCTCGAACCGGAGGTCGCCGCGGTTCCGGAACGCCGTGTTCGCCACCTCCAGTCGGGGAAAGCTCAGCCGCACGCGGCGCCAGTCGTCGCCGGCGCCGGCCTGCGTTCGCGCCACCCGTTCCCGCGTGTCCGCGTCCAGGAAATCCAACACATGGCCCGTGGCGACCAGCAGGTCCTCGTATCCGTCCAGGTCCACGTCCATGAACAGAGTACCCCAGCTCCAGCCCGACGCCGCGAGGCCGGCGTACCACGCGACCTCCGCGAACGTGCCGTCGCCGCGGTTCAGCTGCAGCGTGTTCCGGTTCACCTGGGGCCGTTGGCGGAGGTCGCCGGGCTCCGTGGGTTCGGGCTCCATTTCGGGCTCCTGCGTCTTCCGGCGCCGCGGCTCGAGGGCGAGCATCTCGCCGACGAACAGATCGACGTCGCCGTCGCGGTCGACATCCGAGAAGCCCACCGCCATCGCCGCTGCGCTCATCTTTCGGAGCGCGAGCGGATCGATGGCCCGAAAACGACCTTCCCCGTCGTTGATCCAGATGTGGTCCGGGCTGCTCAGGTCGTTGCAGACGTACAGGTCGGGAGCGCCGTCGCCGTCCAGGTCCTGGAAGGCCGCGGTCAGGCCCCAGTCGTCGGGCGTGCGCTCCAGCGGGCGACCCCGCGCGTCCATGAAGGGACCCCCTGTGAACGGGACGCGCTCGAAACGGCCGGTCCCGTCGTTCAGGTAGAACTCGTCCGGCTCGGCGAATTCGAACCGCACCGGTTCTTCGGCGCGACGGACGATACGGAAGTGCTCGCGGAACGGCGGTCGCACGAGGAGAGAATCTCCCCGCTCCTCCAAAACCCGCTCGAAGGTCAGCTCCTCGGGCGGAAACAGATCGCGGGTCCAGCGCTCCTTGTAGTTCGCGACGTACAGGTCCAGGTCTCCATCCCCGTCCACGTCGGCGAGGGTCGCCGTGGTGCTCGCCCCGCGCTCGGACAGGCCGGCCTCTTCCCGGAGCGCCGTGAACGTCCCATCCCCCTCGTTTCGGAGCAGGACGTTCGCATCTCCGTGCACCGTGACGAGAAGGTCCATGTCGCGGTCGCCGTCCACGTCGACGAAGACCGCTGCCCGGGAGCGGACGTCCGGCAGATCGGCCCCGGCCGCCGCCGCCATCTCCTCGAACCGCCAGCCGCCGAGGTTGCGATAGAGGGCGTTCGCACCCTCGATGGCCGCGAAGTAGAGGTCGGGGAGACCGTCGCCGTCGTAGTCCCCGACGGCGACACCGGAGCCGTTGGCCAGGATCTCGTTCTCGATCAGGGAGGCCTCGGACAGGCGATTGGCAAAGGAGACCCCACTGCGAGCGGGTTCCAAGCTCTCGAAGCCGGGCCGGTCGCCCCGCACGTGAAGCTCGCGCCAGCGGTACCCGTCCTCGGCGTGCCATGCGGGGGCGCGCTCCCCCC
>CAYMQZ010000400.1:0-2169 GCA_964392705.1 uncultured Gemmatimonadota bacterium | reverse complement strand
CGGCGGTCGGAGCCTCCGAGCAGGCCGCCCCGAAGGCGATCAGCAGCAAGGCGGCGGGAAGCGAGGGGCGCCGGGTGACGGGGCGCGAAAGACGGGGGGCGCCAGCTGTCGATGGACGGCGAAGAACGGCTCTCCAGGTCATGTCACGCTCGCGGCCGGGGTGTCAGGAACCTCTCTCTAGAACGGTCAGCCGTCCCGCTTCTTGCGCGGGATCCTTCATCTCCCCACTCCCCGCCACCCGGTAGGCGGCCCAGTAATAGGGCGCCGAATACGTCGGATCGTCCATCATCTGCCGCTGCGCGGCGGCCAGCGCCTCGACCGGTCCCGAGGCCTCCAGCCGCCGGTAGAAGGCCCCGGCGAAGGCGGCCGCCCCCTCGTCCTCCACTCGCCACAGGGTCGCCACGACGTTGGCCGCCCCGGCGTACAGGAAGGCCCGGGCCAGCGTCGTGTAGTCCTCGCCCGCCCCGAAGGTGGTCGTCCAGCGGCCGCCGGCGCCCGTCTCGCAGCCCGACAGGAAGACGAGGGAGGCGCGGACCGGCAGCCCCACGATCTCGTGCACTTCGAACCGTCCATCGTCCTCGCCCGCCTCCGAGACCCGGGCCACTTCGAGGCGGGAGAACATCGGGTTCAGGGGATTCAGGATCCCGTGGGTGGCCGCGTGCACGATGCGGGCTTCCCGCAGCGCCTCCCGCAGCCGCGCCTCGGTGGCGCCGTCGCCCTCCCGGAGGACCGCGTCGGGCATGACCCTCCGGAGGGCGCGCGCCTCGGCGCGCGTGGCCGGCAGCCCTCTCGGGAAGGGGGTGAAAACGGCGGCGCCGGCGTCGGGACGGCGGGAAGTGGGGGGCCATCCGTCGCGCAGCGCCGGGAGGGCCGCCGACGACGGCAGGTGGAGGAGCGCCACGTCGCGGGCCAGGTAGCGGCCATCGGAACCCGGGAGCGCGGCGAACGGCACGTAGGCCAGCTCCGCGTGCGGCACGACGATCAGAGTCCGGACGCCGTCCAGGGCGCCCGATGAGCGGGCGGGCTCGATCAGCAACCGGTAGAGACCGGCGAGCGCCCGTCCGGCCGCCTCCGGGTCGGCTTCCCGGCTCGCGGTCAGCTCTCTCGTGATGCGCACGCGGGTGCTCAGGTCTTCGCGCTGGATGCGGACCTCGAAGCTACGCACCCCCGCGGGATCCACTACGAACGAAATGATCGAGGTGGGGGTGACCAGATATTCCAGGAGGGCCTCGCCCGACCGCAGGGCCTGCCTCACACGGGCGCCCTCCGGCCGCCGGCCCGCCAGCAGCGAGAGCACTTCAGGCTGACGCTCCTCCGCCCGAACCAGGGCGGCCGCGTACTCGGAGCGGGTGCGATCGAGTTGCTCGCGCAGGCGGGCCAGGTCGGTCTCGACCTCGGCGTCCCCCACGGCTCCCGGGTCTTCTTCGCGGCGGCCGTCCAGCTCGCGGACGAGCCGGTCGATCTCCTCCAGGAGCTTCCGCTCCTCCTCGGCCAGCTCGCGCACCGTGGCGCCGCCGTTGGCCCGGGCCGTGGCCAGGTGCTCGACCAGCGCCCGGCCCCGGACGCCGTCCGCGATCTCGAACGCCTCCTCGACCCGACCCTCGTCGAGCAGGATCCGGACGAGGTCCAGGTACGGCATCTCGCGGCGAGACCCGTAGGAGGTACGCAGGAGCCCCGACGCGAAGCGTCCGCGCACCCGCTCGACGGCCTCCACGGCCCGCAAGCCGGCGGCGACGGCCGAATCCGGCGCCCCGAGGGCCGCCTGGGCCCGCGCGGCCAGCGCGTGCGCCTCCCACTCGACTTCCGCTCCCGCCGGCGGTAGGTCCTCCGCCACGCTCTCGAGCGCCCGCAGCGCGCCTCCGGGATCTCCCGCCGCGTCCGCGATCCGCGCCCTCGTCAGGGCGAGGTCGATTCGGACGGTTCGGGCCTCCAGGGTCGCCGCGATCCGGGTGGCTTCCTCCAGGTGCCGGGCCGCGGCGTCCGCGTCGTCGTCCGCCTGCGCCAGCTCGGCCAGCACGAGCTCGTCGGCGAGGATCTCGAGCTGCGAGCCGAGGCGGCGGTGGACGTCGCGAGCCGCCCGCACCCGGTTCCGTGCCGTCTCCAGGTTCCCCAGCGCGGCGTAGATCTCCGCCTCGCTCCGGAGGTCGGCGGCCATCTCGTCCTCGAGCC
>CAYMQZ010000399.1:0-2174 GCA_964392705.1 uncultured Gemmatimonadota bacterium | reverse complement strand
TTCGGGCGCTCGGGCGCGAATCGGGGAAGGGCCGGGAAGCGTGCCTGCAGATGGGGCCTCGAGGCACGTCGGTGACGCTCCTTCGCGGGAGGGAATCCGCGTGCCCGGTAGGAACTGTCACATGACCCCTTGACGGGTTTTCGGGGCCGGCTCTCGCGCGGTCCGGGACTTCTCACGAATCCGCTCTGAAACGTCGCCCCGCCGCCCCTGACGCCCCCTTCGACCGAAGGGCTGGAAACGGGGCGGCCACCGGAGCTGCGCCCGGTGGCTCGCCTTCCGCACCGGCCTGGACCCGGGCACCGCGCGGGAGCACGTGCGGGTGGCCCGAGCGCTCGCGCGGCTCCCGGAGACGAGCCGGGCGATGTCGGAGGGGAAACTCTCCTTCTCCCAGGCCCGCGCCTTGACCCGGGTGGCGGAGCCGGAGACCGAGGCCGATCTCCTGGAGCTGGCCGAGGGGTGCACCACGGCGCAGCTGGAGCGGGTGGTCCGGGCCTGGAAGCGGGGGAGCCGGGGGGAGGAGGCGGCCCGGGAGCGGGCGCGGCACCGCTCCCGGAAGCTGTCGGTCTTCCCCGACGAGGAGGGCACCTACGTGGTCCGCGGACGGCTGGACCCGGAGGTGGGAGCGCTCTTGATGCGCGCGGTGGAGGCGGCGAGCGACGCGCTGTACCGGGAGCGGCACCTCCCCGGCGCGGCGGGCGAGGCCGGCCCGGGACGTAGGTATGCTCCGGCGCGGGAGGCGGCCCGCCGGCGGGCCGACGCCGTGGGGCTCCTGGCCGAGCGGGCCCTGGCCGCGGGCTTCGGGGGCGCTGGGCGGGGAGAGGCGTCGGAGCCCGAGCCCGGAGACGCGGAGACGCCGGAGGCGACCGAGGCCGGGCCGTCGGAGACGGAGATTCGGTGCGCCTGCGGGTCCGAGCCTGAGTCCAGGTCCTCGCCCTCGGAAGCGCCGATCAGCGGCACCCGGGCCGAGCGCTACCAGGTCGTCCTGCACGTGGAGCCCGCCACGCTCCGGTCCGAGGGAGAGCCGGGGCGCGAGGGGGCCGCGGACCGCAAAAACGTTTCAGCTGAAACGTCTCACCTGGAGGACGGCATGCGCGTTTCAGCTGAAACGTCTCGGCGGCTCGCCTGCGACGCCGCCCTCGTCCGCGTCACCCACGCCCCCGACGGCTCCGTGCTGGACGTGGGCCGGAAGTCCCACACCGCCTCCGCTCGCTGGAAGCAGGAGCGGGACATCCCCGACGAGGTCCTCTTCCGGGCGACGGAGGCGGCCCTGTAGGCCGACGGCTCGCGCCAGGGGAACGAGCCCGCGCGCTAGAAGTTCTTGAGGATCAGCTCGATCTCGTCGCGGTGCTCGGTCTCGTCGGCGATCAGCTCCTCGAGCCGCACCTTGAGGCCCGTCTCGCCGGCGGCATCGGCCTGCTCCGCGCGCTCGCGGTACCGCTCGATCGTCTCCTTCTCGGCCTCGAGCGCGATCTCGAGCTGCTCCCGGTTGTCCTTCCCGAGTCGGACGGGACCGGGCGACGTGGTGGGCGTCCCGCCCAGGGCCACGATCTTGTTGGCGAGGAACTGGGCGTGGCCCAGCTCGTCCTGGATCTCGGCGGCGAAGAACTGCTTGAGCTCGGGGCGACCGTGTCCGGTCATGAGCTCGGCGCCGACGAGGTAGTGGATGATCGCCTCGTACTCGGCGGCCAGATCCTCGTTGAGGCCGTCGATCAGCTCGTCTCTGCCCGCATCGGTCATGGAAGGTGTCCTTTCGATCTCGGTGTCGAAGCTCGCTCTTCGGTCTCGGCCAACGTTTCCGGATCAATAATAGTTATCGTTCTTGACAGCTTCAAGCGTCGTCTGCCGGCCCACCACCCACTCCGGGCCTGCAAGCCCGCCAAGCTCCAGGCCGCGATCGAAGCCCTCATGCCACCGTCGCCCTCTCACGCCACCGCCCGGAAGTCGGCGATCTCGCGCATCCCCATCCCCTCCAGCGCGTCCCGGATCTCCTCCCGGGCGCCCGGCGTTCCCACGGCGGCCAGCACGTACGGCCGGCGCCCCTCCAGACTCCCGCGCCTCCCGTGAAGCCGGCGCCCCTCCCGGGTTCGCCGTCCCCGCCGCAACCAGCGCTCCAGGCCGACCGGATCGAGCACCGGCGCCCCGTGGATCTCCTGACCCACCTTGCGCGGGTCCAG
>CAYMQZ010000398.1:0-2178 GCA_964392705.1 uncultured Gemmatimonadota bacterium | reverse complement strand
CCGCTCAGGATCTTGTCGAACGCCAGCATCCGTCCGAGCTCCGCCAGCTGCGGGCGGATCCTCGGCGGCTTAGGCATCGGTTCGATCCCGCGCTGCGCCGCCAGCTGGCGCACCTCCTGGGCGAGGTCGGGCCCACGGCCCAGCATGGGCGCGGCCGGCGGAGCCGAGACCGGATCGGTGTCGTCGCACGCGGCGAGGATGGGGACCCCCGCGAGCGCGAGGACGAGCATGCGTCGGGTGAACATGGGCCTCTCCTTTCGAACCGATGGTGCCAGGGCGGCACCGCCCGACTCGGACCGAAAGGCGGCATCGGGCCGCGAGCGGCGTGGTTTCGGCCTTCGCGCCGCAGGCGAGGATCGGAGGCCGCCTCATCCCTCATGTCGGAAAAACGGTCCTCCAACCCGCCACGACATCGGAAGGCGGGTCCCGCGGCTTTTGGTGGTGTCGGGGGAGAAGGGTGCTCGCTACCGACCCCGGCCGCGAACGAGCGGAGTCGCTGGCCACCCGGGCCGGATCAGGGGGCGGGGCCGGGCGCCACCCCGGCCGGGCGCGAACGCAGGAAGAGCGCGAGCTCCTCTCCGCGGCGCCGATACGGCTTCCCGGCTGGCGAGAAGCCGAGAGCCTGAAGGATCCGGATCATGAAGGGGTTGTCGGGGCGGGTGGTCGCGAAGACGCGGGACGCGGGCACGCGCGCCAGGAGTCGCCGACAGAGGCTCTCCGCGATCCGCTTCCCCCGGTGGGCGGGGACGACGAACACCCAGCCCAGCTCGAGCTCGTAGTCGGCCGGTTCGACGGAGGCCTCCGCCTTCTCGAACACGTCGCAGCGATAGCGCTCGTCGGGCGCCTTCAGGGCGGCGACCGCCACGAGCTCGCCGCTGGCCGCGTAGTGAAACGCGAGGCACCGGGCGTCGCCGATGCGTCTGTCCAGATCCTCGGTCGACCCCTCGAACCCTCGCCGTACCAGACGTGCGAACTCCCGGCGTTCCCCCCCGGTGCAGTCGATCGGCCCCTTGAGAATCACGGTTCCGCTCAAGGCCCCTCCCTCTCCGCGAGGGCCCCGCCGCGACGCTGGAGCCGGGCGCGCGTCAGCCCGCCCGGCGGCCGGCGCCGACGCCCGGCAGTCGCGGAAGCAGCGACCCGGTTTCACGGCGATAGCGCCGGTACCTCTCGCCGAAGGTCGCCTCCAGATGGGCCTCCTCCCGAGGGATGACCACGACCCGCACGCCGATCGAGGCGACGGCCGTCCACAGCAGGATGAACGCATTGGCCGCCATCAGGCCCATGCTCAGAAACAGCGCCAACCCCGTAGCGTACAGGGGATGGCGTACGCGGCCGTAGGGACCGGACGTGACCAGCCGGTGGTGCCGCTTCGTGAGCACGGTCTCGCTCACGTTCGCGCCCAGCGCCGCCAGGACCCGGTGGACCGATATCGGCACGATGACTCCGAGCCCCACCCCGACCCACCGGACCCACGTCGGGAGGTCGAGCGAGGCCCAGGCCATCCATTCGGGGTTGGCGAGATAGACGAGGACGCCACTGAACAGCGGCAGCGCGACCAACATCCGCCCGGCGATCAGGCCGGGGGGCTCCTGGCTACGTCGGATGGTCTCTCCCGCCCGGCGCGCCTGCCGGCGTCGCCTCGCCGAGATGCCGAGGGAGACCAGGAAGACGGCCAGGGCGAACCATCTGAACATCGTCTCGCCCCCTGACGGTCGGTGGATGGCTCCGGAGGCCCGCGAAAGCTTCGTCCTCCTGAAAGCCTATCGGGTCGCGCCAGGAGGTGGAAGCCCCGACGGAGCGGTCCCGGAACAACCGTCCGGCCTAGGAGGGCGGGGCGCCCTCCTTCACGATCCCGCGCAGCTGGCTGCGGAGCTCCGGACCGTCGTCGTGCCCGTGCACGGCCACGGCGTGCTGCGCGGCCGCCTCCAGGAGCTCGTCCTCCGTGTCGGCCGAGATCGCGAGGGTGCAGTTCATCTCGCTCGGGTACTCCCGACAGTCGATGTACTTGCGTCCCACGATGTGTGTCCTTTCGCTGCGGCATGGAAGATGGGCGTTCCGGGCACCCTATGCCTCTACCGATCGGCTTGCAACACGAGTCGGTTAATCTCCCGGCACGTACTCCAGCACGAAGGAACCCTGGCGTCGATGCGCTCCCCGACGATCCTGAGGGGCCGCCCC
>CAYMQZ010000397.1:0-2194 GCA_964392705.1 uncultured Gemmatimonadota bacterium | reverse complement strand
GCCACAACGTCGAACCGCGTCTGGTTGGAGTCGAGCTGCAGCTCGACCCGGGTCACGGGGCGGCCCGGCTGCCAGTCGGCGATCCGGTGGGAGGCCGCCTGTACGGCCTCGAACAGGCCGGCGCGGACACGGGGTGGAATCGCGAGCGCGAGGCGGAGCACGTCGTCCACGCCGGCGCGCTTCAGCTCGGACCGGTTCCAGCCCAGGCCCTTCACGGTGCGGAAGATGCCGGAGTGGACCTCCTCCCCCTCCAGTTGCTCGAAGGCGCGCATGTAGAGGGCGGTCTGGAGGGTGGCGCCGTCCCGGTATCCTGACTTCTGGGGACAGGAGCCGCCGCTCTTGTAGTCGATCACCTTCCGGCGGAGACGGCCCGCCGTCTCCTTCCGGTCGACCCGGTCGATCCGCCCCCGGTAGATCAGCCGGCCGGGTCTGCCGCGAACGTCCTCGCCCGAGAGGGTGGCCGGGGGCCGTTCGAGCTCGTCGTCCGGCGAGCCGCGGGCTCCGCCGAAGCCGTACTCCAGCCGCTCCGGCCGCTCGCCCCAGCGGGCCAGCCGCGGCAGCTCCTCGCACAGGAACTCCCGCACGCGCTCCACGATCTCGGGCCGCCTCACGGCCCAGATCGCGGGCAGGCCGAGCCAGCGCTCCGCGTCGGCCTCGGCCCGGCCGCACACATCCGCCGCCACCCGCTCGAACGTGGCCGCGGCCTCGCCTTCCAGGGCCTCCGGGAGGTCGTCGATCGTCTCCGCGTAGAAGCGCTCCAGGATGGCGTGCACCACGCCGCCCGCGGCCAGCGGGCTCGTCTCCTCCTCCGCCTCCTCGGCCTCCTGGATCCACAGGACCCGGTCGAGGAGGAAGTCGAAGGGGCGGATCCCGTAGGTCTGGAGCTGGCTCGCCGACCACACGGAGTCGTCGTCGAATCGCCGGCGCAGCGTCTCCAGCACCAGGGGATCGCGGAGCCGGCCGTTCCACGGATGGGGGCGGAGGGAGAGGCGGCGCTCGACCGCGAAGAGGGCGGCCGCGTCGGTCGAGGGGCTGTCGGGGGCCGGGTGGACTTCCGGCGACGGGAGCGCCTCGGGCTTCGCCTCCGGAGGTCCGGTCCCGGGCTCCGTCGCCTCCCCCGGCCCGGCCCTCGCCTGCGCCGTCGCCCCCGCGCCGAGCTCCGCCAGGCTCTTCGCCGCCTCGTCCAGGCCCCCGGAGCGCAGCTCCTCGGCGAACGCCCCGAGCACCGCGTGCCGGATCCGCTCGGGCGCGGGCGTGGCGAACGGGCGGTCGCCGTCCCGGCCCCGCCGACGGGCCTTCAATCGCAGGACCTCGAGTCGCCGGTGCTCGGCGGGGCTCACGGGCTCCACCTCGCCCGACGCGCCGGCCGCGTCCAGCGAGCGGGGAAGCTCGTCCCCGGGGTCGTGCTCCGGGACCAGGAGGGAGGGCAGCCTCGGGGCCCCGCCCACCCCTGTCGTCCGGTACGTGATGACTACCTGTTCGGCGCCGGTCACGGCCCGCCACAAGGTCCGTTCCCGGCGCAGCGCCTCCTCGCGGTTCGTGAGGGGGAGGCCGGCCGCCCGGAGGCGGCGCCGCTCCTCCTCGGTGAACACGCGCGCCGCCCTCGAGACGCGGGGGAACTCCCCGTCGTTGGCGTGGACCAGGAAGAGGTGGCGGAAGGGGGTGAGCGCCGCCTCGTGCGCCTCGAGCACCTGCACGCCGGTGCGCATCGGCGTCGAGAGCGCGAGCTCGTTCGCTTCCAGCAGGCGGCGGAGCCGGTCGCCCCACGCCGCCGCGTCCAGCGGCTCGTCGTCCACCCGGAGCCCTTCCGCCAGGAGCCCCTGCCACTCCCGGAGCAGCTCCTCGAGGCGGACCACGGCCCGCTGATCCAGCCGCACCACGTCCCAGCGGTCGCCGCCCGCCGGCCGGCAGAGCCGGCGTCGGAGGTCCAGCCACCGGCCCCCGAGCAGCTCCAGGGTCAGGGTGAGCCACTCGGCCTCGCGACGCTCCTCCGCGAGCCAGGCCACGGCCTCCCGGAAGCTCTCGAAGGCGGCCACGGCCCCCTCGGCCCGGTCGGGGTAGACGCCGGCGCCCCGGAGGCGACGCGGCTCTTCGGCGGTCGCGTCGCGGACGCGAGCGAGGGCATTCCCCCAGGCGCCCAGCCCTTCGACCCGACGGTTCCGCGCCACCCAGTCCACGATCCGGAGGTCCACGT
>CAYMQZ010000396.1:0-2198 GCA_964392705.1 uncultured Gemmatimonadota bacterium | reverse complement strand
CTCGTTCCCTATCCCGTCTGCCGGGACGCGCTGGGCTTCGCCACGAAGGCGGAATACGACCTCGCCCTCCTGCATCTCCTCCGGGAGGGGCGGGGCGTGCGCGTCGCCGAGGAGGCGCTGTCCGAGGCGGTCGAGAAGGAGCTGGCGTCTCCCGAGCCCGGCCTGGCCTTCCTGAAGCACTTCGCCGCCTCCCCGCTCGAGATCGGGGCGCTGGAGGAATCGGGGGAAGCCGGCGAGCCGATCTTGCCTCGAGGGGCGGAGGCCGCGTCGGGCTCCGTGGCCGACGAGGAGCCCGCGGCCGGCGACGGGGAGCGATCGGACGCGGCCCGGAGGGTGCCTTCGGCCGGGGAGTGGTTAGCCTCCCTGGAGGAGGCGGTCGAGCGCCGGGCTCGGGCCGGGCAGCCCGCGGAGGAGGTCGGATCGGAGGTCCGATCGGACGCGTCCCACCCCCCACAGGACGCTCGCTGCGCCGCGTGCGAAGGGGAACTTCCCCCGCGGCCGGGGGTCCGGTATTGCCCGCACTGCGGCGCGGATCAGACGCAGCGGCGCTGCGGGGGATGCGGGGAACCGCTGGAGTCCGAGTGGAAGTACTGCCCGCGCTGCGGGGCGGCTGCGAACGGGAGCTGAACGATGAGAATCCCCGGGTGGCCCATGGCGTGGATGGCGCCCCTGCTGGCGCTCGTGGCGGCGAGCTACGGAGCGGGGGACGGCCAGGCGCGTGCCGCGGATCGCGCGGCGAGCGAGCTGGATGGCCCGCGGGGCGCGGCGCTGGAGGCGGACCGGAGGCCGGATGGGTTCCAGGAGCTCCCGGAGGGCGTGACCGGGGAGATGGTGGCCGAAGGCGAAGACCTGTACGGCGGGGCGGGCTTCTGCTACACCTGCCACGGGGCCGACGGACGCGGCGTGCCGCAGCTCGGAGCCGACCTGACCGATGACGAGTGGACCCACACCGACGGCACCTACGAGGCCATCGTGCAGCGGGTGCGCTCCGGCGTCTCCGCCGAGGCTTCCACGGTCGGCGTCCCGATGCCGCCGCGTGGCGGCGGTCGGCTCTCCGACGAGCAGGTGCGGGCCGTGGCCGCCTACGTGTGGGTGCTCAGTCGAGGCGGAACGTAGCCCTGCGCGTCGCCCTCCTGGGGGGCGACGGGATCGGTCCGGAGGTCGTCGGGGAGGCCCGCCGCGTCATGGAGGCGGCCGCCTCCGCCGGGCTTGCCAGCCTCTCGTTCGAGGCCTTTCCCCACGGAGCCGACCACTACCTGGCCACCGGCGAGACGCTGGGCGAGGCCGCCTTCCGCCGCCTGCGGGACGACTTCGACGCAATCCTCCTCGGCGCGGTAGGCGACCCCCGGATCCCCGACGACTCGCACGCCCGCGACATCCTCCTGGGTCTCCGCACCCGGCTCGACCTCTATCTCAACATCCGGCCTGTCAAGCTGAGGCTTCCCGACCTCTCCCCGCTACGCTCGGCCGACGGGACGACCATCGACTTCGTGATCTTCCGCGAGAACACGGAGGGTCTGTACTTCGGGGAGGGGCGGCTCGAGGGGGAGGGGACGGCGGAGGAGCGGGCGGTGAGCGAGCTCCTGGCCACGCGCCGCGGGGTCGAGCGCGTCGTCCACGCCGCCTTCGAGCACGCCCGCGAGGCGGGTCGTCCCCGGGTGACACTGGCCGACAAGGCGAACGCGGTGCCGCACGCCTACGGCCTCTGGCGGCGGGTCTTTCGGGAGGTGGCCGAGCGACACCCCGATGTCGAGGCCGAGATGCGCTACGTCGACGCCCTGGCGATGGAGATGATCCGGGCGCCGGGTCGCTTCGGCGTGATCGTGGCCGAGAACCTGCTGGGAGACATCCTTTCGGACCTCGGCGCGGAGCTGGTGGGCGGACCGGGCCTCGCGCCCTCCGGCAACCTCCACCCCGGGGGCGCCGCGCTGTACGAGCCGGTGCACGGCAGCGCCCCGGACATCGCGGGCACGGGCCGGGCCAACCCGCTGGCCGCGATCCTGAGCGGGGCCATGCTGCTGCGGGACGCGGGGGCGACCGCCGGGGCCGACCGGATCGAGGCGGCCGTCGATCGCACGCTGCGCGAGGGCGTGCGCACGCCCGATCTGGGCGGAAAGGCCACGACGGAGGAGGTCGGCCGACGGGTGGCGAGGCTGGTGGAGGAGGATGGCTCGTGAGAGTGGCCTCGGCGGGAGCGG
>CAYMQZ010000395.1:0-2202 GCA_964392705.1 uncultured Gemmatimonadota bacterium | reverse complement strand
TCGCGGAGACGGAGCGGAGGGGCGGTTCGCTCAAGGAGATAGGGCTCGTCTACGGCGCGCTGGGAGAGATCGACCGCGCGTTCGAGTACCTGGATCGGGCCTACGAGCTCGATCCCGCCGAGCTCAACCTGATCGCCTCCGATCCATCCGCCGATCCGCTGCGGGATGACCCTCGCTTCCAGGCGATGCTCGAGAAGCTGGGGCTGGAGTAGATATGGAGCTCGGCGTTCCGGCGTCCCGCCGGGCCCCGTGCGCGACGAGCTCCCTCCCCGACATGAAAGCTCGCGCCGTCGCCCCCCTGGTGCTGATCGGGCTCCTGTGGCCGCTCTCGGGCTCCGTGGCCGGGCAGGGACGGGAGATCGCCGTGCCCCGCTTCCCCATCGAGGCCTCCCCGGTCGAGCTCTCGGGCGAGGTCCGGCCGCGCGAGTACGTGGGAGTCGTCGGCCGCGAGGCGGCCTGGTTGGGCTTCGAGACCGGCGAGGCCGAGGTGTGGCTCCATCCGCTGAAGGCGGTGCGGGACCTGCACCTGGCGTTCCGGATCCCCGAGTACGTGGATCCCGTGGAGGGGAGGGATGTGGCGCGGACGGTGACCGTGCGGCCCGCCGTCACCACGATCACGTACGCGCACGCCGCCTTCACCGTGAAGCAGCACATCCTCGCCCCGCTCGACCGGCCGGGGATCCTCCTGCTCCTCGAGGTCGAGATGGTCCGGCCGCTGGAGATCCTGGTCCGCTTCCGGCCCGCCCTCCAGTACGCGTGGCCCGCGGGCCTCGGCGGCCAGTACGTCCGCTGGGACGCCGAGCGGGTCGCCTTCGTGCTCTCCGAGAGCATCCAGGAGCGGAACGTGATCCTGGGCTCGCCGTGGGCGGCCGAGGCCTCCGCGCACCCGGCGCACCGGCTCTCCGAGGCGCCCTCCATCTTCACGATTCCGGTGGAGGCCGCCCGCGCCCGCCGGGAGTTCATCCCCGTGGCCGTGGCCGGAGGGCCGGTGAGTCGCGAAGAGGCGTGGGAGGCGTACCGGGGGCTCCTCGAGGACGCCGAGGGCCTCTACCGGGAGCGGCGCGAGCACGCCCGCCGCCTCCTGGAGGAGACGGTCCGGCTGGAGTCCCCGGACCCGGAGCTGGACCGGGCGCTCCAGTGGGCGAAGCTGAACCTGGACGAGCAGATGGTCTGCAATCCCGAGCTCGGATGCGGGCTCGTGGCCGGGTGGGGGCCCTCGGGCACGAGCGCGCGTCCCGGCTTCGGCTGGTTCTTCGGCGGCGACGCCGCGATCAACACCCTGGCCATGGACGTGATCGGCCAGTGGGAGGCCGTGGCACAGGGACTCGCCTTCCTCGCCCGCTACCGGAGGGAGGACGGCAAGATCCCGCACGAGATCTCGCAGGCCGCCGCCCACATCCCGTGGTTCGAGGCATATCCGTACGCCTACTATCATGCCGACACGACGCCGTACTGGATCCTGGCGGCCTGGAACCACTGGCTGGCCTCGGGCGATGACGCGTGGCTGCGGGAGCTGTGGCCGGCCGTCCGCGAGGCGTACGCCTGGTGCCTGACGGCGGAGACCGACGGGGACGGGATCATCGAGAACACGGTCGGCGGCCTCGGGGCCGTCGAGGTGGGCGATCTGGGAGCGGAGCTCCACCAGGACATCTACCTGGCGGCCGTTTGGATCGAGGCCCTGGAGGCCGTCTCCGATCTGGCCGGCCACCTCGGGGAGACCGGCCTGGTCGCGGAGGCGGACAGCATCCGCCGGCTGGCGCGGGAGACGCTCAACGGGCGCTACTGGCGGGAGGACGAGGGCCACCACGCGTTCGGGATCCTGACCTCGGGCGGGACCAACGACAACCTGACCGCGTGGCCCGCCACCGCGGGCGCCTTCGGGCTCCTGGACGGCGAGCGGGCCGACCGCACGCTCGCGAAGCTGGCCACCGACTCCATCTCCTCGGACTGGGGCGCGCGCATGCTCTCCACGGGGAGCGAGCTGTACGATCCTCTGCACTACAACGCCGGCACCGTGTGGCCGTTCGTCACCGGGTGGGTGAGCTGGGCGCAGTATCGGTACCGGCGACCGTGGGCGGGCTACCCGCTGGTGGACGCGGTGAAGCGGATCACCTTCGACTGGGCGCGCGGCCGGCACGCCGAGCTGTTCTCCGGCGCTCTCTACCGACCCCTGGACGCGGCGGTGCCCCACCAGTTCTTCGC
>CAYMQZ010000394.1:0-2204 GCA_964392705.1 uncultured Gemmatimonadota bacterium | reverse complement strand
TCTGCTACCTGTTCGACGTGAGCCTGAACATCATGTCGCTGGGCGGGCTCGCGCTCGGGGTGGGACTGCTGGTCGACAACTCGATCGTGGTGCTCGAGAACATCTTCCGGCACGGCGAGGAGGAAGGCCGGGCGCCGGAGCCCGCGGCCTCGATCGGAGCGCGGGAAGTGGCGGCCGCGATCACCGCCTCGACGCTCACCACGATCGCCGTGTTCGGGCCGGTGCTGTACGTGAAGGGCGTGGCGGGGGCCCTGTTCGGCGACCTCTCGCTGGCCGTCACCTTCTCGCTGCTGGCCTCCCTGCTGGTGGCCCTCACCCTGTTGCCGGTGCTCGCGGCCCGCGCGGCTCGCCGGGCCGCGACCGGAACGCGGGGGGAGGGGCGCGGGGTCGAGCTTCCCGTCCCGGAGGCCCCGACGGCCGGGAGCGGCCCGCCGGCGCGGAAGCCGCCGGGCGGGGGCCGCCTGCGGCGGCTCCTCGCGGGCGGCGGACGGGCAGCCCGGCGCGGCCGACGGGCGGCGGCGCGCGCGGTGGTCCTCGTGCGCCGGGGAGTGGGCTTCGTGGCCACGTCCGTGCGCGAAACCGGCCGGGACATCCGACGGGCGGCGGCGCACGCGGCGGGCCGCGCCTCGGGGCCGCTCCTGGACCGCTTCGACGCGGCGTTCGCGCGGTTCGCGGCCCGCTACGAGCGGGCGCTCGGCTGGGCGCTGGAGCATCGCCCGGCGATCCTGGCCGTGGCGGCGGCCGGCCTGCTGCTGGCCGGCGCGGCCGGCGCGGCGCTTCCGCGGAGCCTGATGCCGCGTGTGGACGAGGGCCAGTTCCGGGTGGAGCTCGAGCTTCCCGTCGGTACGCCGCTCGCCACGACGGAGGAGGCGGCGGTCCGGCTCGAGGAGGCGCTGCTGGGTCTGGAGGGCGTGGCGGGCGTCTTCGCGCGCGTGGGTCGCGCCCGCGGCGCGGAGCTGGTGGCCCGCGAGCTGTCGGGGCTGAACAGCGCGGCCCTGGACGTGCGCCTGGCGCCCGGGGCCCCGCCCACGCCCCGGGTCGTCGACCGCTTCCGCGAGGCGCTCGCGACGCTTGGCGTCGATCCCCGCTTCGTGGCCGTGGAGTCGGGACGGGCCACCTCGCTCGGCCGCGCCCTGGCCCTCGAGGAGGCGGACCTGGCCGTGAAGGTGCAGGGGTCCGAGCTGGAGGCGCTCGTCTCGGTCGCGGAAGAGGCGGCGGCGCGTCTCGAGCGGCTTCCCCGGCTGGCCGACGTCCGGATCGACCTCCAGCGCACGCAGCCGGAGGTGGAGATCCGGGTCGACCAGGAGGCGACCGCCCGCCACGGCCTCACGGTGACGCAGGTGGCCGACGCGATGGAGGCCTTCCTGCGCGGCCGCGAGACGGACCAGCCCTACGCCGAGTTCGCGGACAAGGTCACGATCCGGGTGACGCTCCCGGAGTCGGCCCGCCGGCAGATGGCGGACGTCCTGAAGCTTCGCGTGGATGGCGTCCCGATCGGAGAGCTGGTCGAGGTCCGAGAGGGCTACGCGCCGGTGGAGATCCGACGCGAGAACCAGAACCGGACGGTACAGGTGCTCGCCGCGGCCCGCGGAGGCCTGGGGGCAGCGGTCGAGAGCGCGCGGGCCGCCCTGGCCGACCTGCCGCGCCCGGCGCTCACGACCATCCGGGTGGGGGGGGAGAACGAGGAGATGCGCGAGAGCTTCCGCTCCCTCCTCTTCGCGTTCGCCCTCGCCCTGTTCCTCGTCTATCTGATCATGGCGGCGCAGTTCGAGTCGCTGGTCCAGCCGGCCGTGGTCCTGGTCGCGGTCCCCCTGGCGGCGATCGGCGCCGTGGCGGGGCTGGCCATCGCGGGCCACGGCGTGAACGTGATGAGCGGGATCGGGCTGGTGATCCTGATCGGCATCGTGGTGAACGACGCCATCATCAAGGTCGACTTCATCAACCAGCAGCGGGCGGCCGGCCGCTCGAAGCGGACCGCGATCCTCGAGGCGGGCCGCCTGCGGCTGCGACCGATCCTCATGACCACGGTGACGACGGTCGTGGGGCTCCTTCCGCTGGCGGCGGGATGGGGAGCCGGGGCCGACCTGCGGGCCCCCCTGGCGGTGGCCGTGATCGGGGGGCTCATCTCGGCCACCTTCCTCACCCTGATCGTCGTGCCCGTGGTGTACTCGCTGGTCGTCGAGCCGGGCGTGGCCGTCGGGTCG
>CAYMQZ010000393.1:0-2215 GCA_964392705.1 uncultured Gemmatimonadota bacterium | reverse complement strand
CCTGCGGGTCGCGCCACGGGATCCCGAAGCCCAGCTCGAAGCGCCACGGGACGAACCCGCTCGTGTCCTCCGCGGCCAGGGCCAGCCAGCGACGGAGGTCGGCGCGGATCGCCTCGATCCCCTTCTCCCAGACCCTGTCGATCGCCGGGACCAGGCGGTCCCGGTACTTCGCCGCGACCTCGTCCACGGCCCGGTCCAGGTGGGCGCGCGCCTCCTCGAGGCTCGCGGGGCGCACGGGGAGCAGCCCCTCGTCCCGGAGGCGCGAGAGGCAGGCGAACTGGATGTCGTGGATCAGGCTCCCCTTCTGGAGCGGGTCCAGCGTCTCGATCGCTTCCGGGCGCTCGCGCGGCTCGAGCCGGTGGACGGAGGAGAGGAAGTGCTTGTAGGGGCAGACCGCGTAGTTCTGGAGCGCGGTGGCCGAGGTGGCGCGGGCGCCCAGGCGGTAGGCCTCGAGCGCCTCCCGGGCCGCCTCTCCGGGGTCGACCAGGCCGTCCGCCGCGGTCCATTTCCGCACCCCCCAGCGGTAGGCGCGGGCCCGGAGCGCACGACCCAGGTGCGGGTTCGCGGTGAGCAGATAGTGGGCGGCGCCCGTGCGATCCTCCGCCTCGCGGCGCTGGATCGCGTCCAGCACGGCCAGGTCGTATTCGGTCGCGTCGATCGCCCGCTCGGCGCGCCCGGGGGCCGGCCAGCCGATCCGCGCCTCGGTCACCGCGTCCGCCCGTCGGGCCAGCTCCTCGAACAGCGGCAGCTTCCCTTCGGCCGCGCGCAGCGCCTCGAGTGCGTAGAAGGAGGGAACGCGCGGACGGGAGAGGTCGGTGTCCATGCGGGGGTAGGAGAGGACGACGGCCCGGCTGGCGGCGCCCGCCGCCAGGCGGAGGGCCAGCCGCTCTTCGGCGATCCGCTCCTCGTTGGTCGCGAGCGCCGCGGCCGGGGGACCGCGGTCCCCGTTTATGGCGCGACCTCCGGCCGGAGGGCCGCGGTCCCCGTTTCCGGCCGGCCCCCGGTCCAGCCGCTCGCGGTCGGCGTCCAGGAGCACCGGGTCCTCGCGGATCTCGCGGGGGAAGAGGTGCTCGGCGAGGCCGGGGACGAAGACGACCTCGAAGCTCCGGCCGCGGGCGGCCCCGGTGTCGCCCACGAAGAGCTTCCCGTAGCGGGTTCCCTCGGGCAGCCGGGCGAGCTCCAGCAGGTGCTCGGCGAGGACCCGGATCACCTCCTCCAGGTCGATCGGCCCTACCGGGCCCAGGGGCGCGAGCTCGGTCAGGAGCTGGAGCACGCGCTCGGGGCTCCGGAGCGAGCGGGTGGCGAGGGCGGAGAGCCGGTCGAGCCAGCTTTCCCACTTCGCCTCGGTCGGGAGGGCCTCGAGCGCCTCGAGCAGGGGCAGGGCGTAGCGCTTCAGGTGGCCCAGGTCCTCGATCTGGCGCTCGAACGCTTCGGCCTTCGCCTCGGAGCCGTCCTCTTCGGCGAGGAGCGCGGTCAGCTCCAGCTTTCTCTGCTCGGCGAGCCCGTCCAGCCGGCGGCGCCAGCGGTCCAGCCCGCCCACCACGGAGGCCTCGACGATCAGCCGCTCCCAGCGGCGAGGGGCGCGGAGCGTGCCCCGGGTGACAGGGACGGCTTCGGGAGCCTCGGGCGATCCGTCGGTTGACGGCTCGATGACCTCGCCCGCCATCGTGGAGAGCGGCTCCCGGCCGTCCTCCTCCGGAGGCGCCCAGCGCTCGCCCGGTTCCAGGGCCTCGGGCGGCGCCCCCTCCGCATCGGCGTCGGGAACCTCGCCCAGGGAGAGGTACTCGGCGAACCGCTTGGCCGAGTAGCGCTCGGCCCGGCAGCGGAGGAGGGCCAGGAACGCGCGGCCGGCCGGATCCGGTCGCACGACGCCCCGCTCCCAGTAGGCCGGGACATCGGCGCGGTCCAGCGCCTCCTCCAGGTGAGCCCGGTACTCGCCGGGGGAGCGGAGGAGCACCGCCATCCGGTCGAACGGGACGCCGTCGGCCGCGAACCCCAGGATCTTCCGCGCCACCTCGACGCACTCGCGGCTCTTCCCGGGCGCGGAGAGCACGAGGAGCGATTCGTCGCGCTCGGCGGGCTGGGGGCTCTCGGCCTCGAACAGGTAGCGCTGGAGGCGCGCGAGGGAGCCTGCGGTCGCGGCCGCCGGGCTCGCGGGCACCTCGATCTTCGACGCGGCGATCCCCCGCTCCGCCAGCGCCTCCTCCAACCGCCG
>CAYMQZ010000392.1:0-2222 GCA_964392705.1 uncultured Gemmatimonadota bacterium | reverse complement strand
CGACGACCGTCTTCCCCTCGGACGACATGGTGCGCCGCTTCCTGGCCTCGCAGGGTCGGGAGGAGGAGTGGGTCGAGCTCGTGGCCGACGAGGGCGCGACCTACGACGTGGAGGAGGAGATCGACCTCTCCTCGCTGGAGCCGCTGATCGCCACGCCGTCCAGCCCGGGAAACGTGGTGCCCGTCCGCGAGGTGGCGGGCGAGGAGATCTACCAGGCCTACATCGGATCCTCGGCCAACCCGGGCCTCCGGGACTTCGCCGTCGCGGCGCTCATGGTGGACGGCCGGCAGACGCACCCCCGGGTCTCCTTCGACGTGACGCCCACGTCGCGGCAGACGCTCGAGAACCTGGTGGAGATGGATCTGCTCGAGAAGCTGATCCGCGCCGGGGCGCGGGTCCACCAGGCGGGATGCGGCGGCTGCATCGGGATGGGGGCCGCGCCGGCGACGAACGAGCTCAGCCTTCGGACCACCCCGCGGAACTTCCCCGGCCGCTCGGGAACCCGCGATGACAAGGTCTTCCTGTGCAGCCCGGAGACGGCCGCCGCCTCGGCGCTCTCGGGCCGGATCACCGATCCGCGCGAGCTCCCCGACCTGCTGGGGATCGAATGGCCGGGCGAGGTCCCGGTCTACGAGGAGACGATCAACACGGACATGCTGGTCGAGCCGCCGCCGGTCGAGGCGGCGCGCATGATCCGGCTGCGCAAGGGCCCGAACATCGTCTCGCTGCCCGACTTCGACCCGATCCCCGAGGAGTTCGAGGCGGAGGTGCTGCTCAAAGTGGGGGACGACGTCTCGACCGACGAGATCATGCCCGCCGGGAACGAGATCCTCCCCTACCGGAGCAACATCCCCGAGATCTCGAGGTTCGTCTTCAGCGTCGTGGACGAGACGTACTACGACCGCGCGCTGGAGAGTCGGGAGAAGGGCGGCCACTTCGTCGTCGGGGGCGCCAACTACGGGCAGGGCTCGAGCCGCGAGCACGCGGCGATCGCCCCCCGCTTCCTGGGGCTTCGCGTGGTGGTGGCGAAGCGCTACGCCCGGATTCACTGGCAGAACCTGGCCAACTTCGGGGTTCTGCCCCTCACGTTCGAGGATCCCTCCGACTACGACCGGATCGAGCGGGACGACCGGCTGCGCCTCGCCGACGTGCACCGCGCCATCCAGGAGGGGAACGAGCTGGAGCTCGAGAACCTCACCAAGCAAGAGAGCTACCGGGTCCGGCACGACCTCTCCGAGCGCCAGATCCAGATGATCCTGGACGGAGGCCTCCTGCAGCTCTTCCGCCGGGAGCTGGCCGCGTAGGCCGTGAGTGCCGGCGGGTGGCGATCCGGGTCCACCAAGAGACCCGGGCCTCCGGAGCGTTCCGGCCCTCCGGAGGGCCCGGGGCCCGAGGGGCGGCGCGACTGGCGGAAGGTCGCGATCGTCGTCGCCCTGCTCCTCGTCGTCGTGGTGGTCGACATCCTGATCTTCACCGGCCGCGGCAGGCGGCCCGAGGCCGAGCTCGTCGACCGCCCGGACCTGCGGGCCGGGGCCGTCATGGGCTGCTACGTCCTGCGGGTCGGGCCGTGGAACCTCGCCGCTTCCGGCCGAACCCCGCCGGCCGACGCGGCGCAGCCCGGCTCGCCTTCCGGCACCCGGCCCGGGATCGTCCCCGACTCGCTTCCCGCCGCGCTCGAGCCGCCGGCCCGCGTGACGCTCCTCCCCGACTCGGCGGACGCCCACGGCCGCGACCTCCCGAGCTTCCGGGCCGAGGCCATTGCGGAGGGCGAGCGCCCGGGGCGCGCCCTCCGCTGGACCGTGCGGGCCGATACGCTGTGGATCGTCTGGTCGGAGCCCGGAGGGCGCGCGGGCCTCGCCCTGTTCGCCGAGGGGGACAGCCTCGCCGGCTACGCCCGCGGGGTGACCGAGGCCGTGGACGCGAGCGCCCCGGCCCTGGCGTGGCCGATCAACTGCTCGACGCTGGGAAGGGAGCGGGAAGGGAGGGTGCCGCGGCGCTGAGGGATGTCCCGGTACGGGCGGCGTGCACCCTCGCACTTGCCGCCATGGGGACGACACGCCGCCCTACGAGATCAGGTCGATCCCCTCCTCGAGAGCCGTACGCACGATCCCCCACTGCTCCCGCTTCCGGGCGAGCTCCTCGGGCGTGTAGCAGAGCAGCTCGACGCCGAAGCGGATGTCGCAGTCCAGCACGACGCGCGGAGCGCGCTCCAGCCAGGGAAC
>CAYMQZ010000391.1:0-2223 GCA_964392705.1 uncultured Gemmatimonadota bacterium | reverse complement strand
GGTAATCGTCAGCCAGGCCATCGTAGAACGAAGTGTTCTCGTCACTCATGGGCTTCGCAAAAACGCGCGGGTATCCGAAAGATCCTCTGCAAGTCAGCGACGGCCAGGCTCGAATAGCTCTACCGGATTCCCCGATGGATCCGGCCGCGCGCCCCTCGCGTTGACCCGCATTCTAGCCCGGCCCTAACATCCCGTCACGGCGCAGGCTCGTTCCATCACGGCCCCATCTCGCCGCGGAGGTTCGCGACATGTCGTTCGCCCCACCCGAGCGGTTCAACATCGCGAGCTACTTCCTGCACGATCGGGTTCGCGAAGGAAGGGGCGGGCGGACGGCCATTCTCACCGACGACGGTCGCTTCACGTACGCCGACGTCTCCGAGCTGGCGCACCGCTTCGGCGCCCTGCTCCGGGAGGCGGGCGTGCAGCCGGAGCAGCGGGTCCTGCTGGCGCTTCCGGACGGCCCCGCCTACGTCGGAGCCCTGTTCGGCGCCTTGGGGATCGGGGCGGCCGTCGTGATGGTCAACCCGGAGCTGTCCCGGGAGGAGATCGAGTACTTTCTCGCGTACACGAGGGCCGTGGCGCTCGCCACCGACCGGAAGCGGCTTCCGGCGTTCGAGGAAGCCCGCGCCGCGGCCCGAGGGCGCGGCCTCGACCACCTGCGGACCGTCTTCGTCGTGGACGACCCGGAGCTCCAGTCCCGCCTCCGGGCGGCGCCACCGGAGTCCCCGCTGTTCCCCACCCACCGGGACGACCCGGCGATCTGGCTCTTCTCGGGGGGCACGACGGGCAGGCCGAAGGCCGTGGTCCAGACGCACGCCTCCTACGCCAACAGCACCGAATGCTACGCGAAAGGCGTGATCGGCTACGGCGAGGACGACCTCACCCTCTCCGTGCCCAAGCTGTTCTTCGGGTACGCCACGGGCTCGAACCTGCTCTTCCCGTTCGCGGTCGGCGGGACGGCGATCCTCTACCCGGAGCCCTGCTCGGCGGAGCTCCTGTTCGAGAAGATCGAGCGCCATCGCCCCACGATCCTGGTCAACGTACCCACCATGATCAACCGCATGGTGAGCGATCCCGCCGCGAGCGAGCGCGACCTCTCGAGCCTCAGGCTCTGCACCTCGGCCGGCGAGGCCCTGCCCGTCGAGCTTCACCGACGCTGGAGGGAGACGTTCGGGGTCGAGCTGCTGGACGGGCTCGGCACGGCGGAGATGTGGCACATCTTCCTCTCCAACCGGCCCGGCGACGTCCGGCCGGGCACGCTCGGCAAGGTCGTCCCGGGCTTCGAGGTCGAGGTGCGCGACGACGACGGCCGCGAGCTACCGCACGGCGAGACGGGCTGGCTGTGGGTGAGGGGCGGGTCCCGGGCGATCGGCTACTGGCAGCGGATGGAGGAGACCAAGCGGGCCTTCCGGGGCGAGTGGTACGTCTCGGGCGACATGGTGAAGCGGGACGAGGAGGGCTACTTCACCTACTGCGGCCGCGACGACGACATGCTCAAGGTGTCGGGGAAGTGGCTGGCCCCGGGCGAGGTGGAGAACCGCCTGCTCGAGCATCCCGCCGTGAAGGAGGCGGTCGTGGTCGGCGTCACGAACGAGGACGGGCTCACCAAGCCGCACGCCTGCGTGGTGCTGGCGCCCGAGGCGACGCCCCGGGGAGGCGTCGACCGAGCCTTCGATCGGGAGGCTCTGGACGGGCCGACTCGGGAGCCGGGAGAAGCGGGACCCTCGGCGTCCGACCTCGCCACGCTCGAGGCCGAGCTCCAGGCGTTCGTGCGCGAGGGACTGGCTCCGTACAAGTACCCTCGCCGGATCGCCTTCGTGGACGAGCTGCCGCGGACCCACCTGGGGAAGGTGGACCGGGGGGCGATCCGGCGGATGGCGGAGTCGAGCTGAGGAGCGGGCGGAGACTCGGAAGGACTGCCGGGGCCGATTGCCCACGTGGGCGGCTCCCTTTACCGTTCCAACCAAGCCAGTCGAGTGTCTCAGCTTCGCCAACGGGCAGCGTCACATGGCCATCGTCCAGCAGCGGGAATACGTTCCCCTCGCCTCCGAAGCAGATCCCGACGATTACCGCAATCCCGCGCCTGGCACGGAGGGGGACGAGCCGGGCCCTCCGTTGGCCTTCGACGTGAGGAAGCTCCTGGAAGAGGATCCGGAGAGCGCCGTCCGCCCTCTGGAGGATGAGGAGTTCCTCGCGGGCATGTCGCCCGAAGGAAGGAGAAGA
>CAYMQZ010000390.1:0-2226 GCA_964392705.1 uncultured Gemmatimonadota bacterium | reverse complement strand
CCGGCTGTGCTCCCTGAGCGCCGCGGCCCAGGTCAGCTCGAACTCGTCCGCCCAGCCGAAGCCCGCCCCGCAGGCGATCGGCTCGCCCTCCAGATAGGCGCAGCCGAACCAGACCTCCTCGCCGAACGTCTCGCGCACGAGATGGAAGAAGCCGGCCGGGAGCACGGGCGTGCCCAGGTCCCGCATGTGGCGCGCGAACACGCCGTAGAAAGGATCCAGCTCCCCGGGACCGAAGCGCACCTCGACCCCCTCCTTCCGCGGCCTCCGCACCTGGCTGCGCACTTTCGACTTCAGCCCCTCCCACAGCATCTCGGGATCCTCCGGCAGGTCCAGCAGCACGGAGATCTTCCGGTGGGAGACGTCGAGGTCGATCGGCAGCGGGTCCCGGCTCCGGAGCTCCAGGAGGTCGACCCCTTCCCGCCGGGCCCGCTCGGCCCCGGCCTCGGCCAGCGCCGCGACGGCTTCCTCCGAGCCCAGCGGGCCCCCGTGGTTCAGGAACGGCATCGAGACCAGGTAGTCGCCGAACAGCAGGCTCTTCACCCGTACCAGGGGCAGGACGCCGACCAGCTCCGCCCCCTCGCCGCCCGCATCCCGGCGGGCGCACAGGTACGGGCAGTCGTGGCCGAACGATCCCTCCATCACCCGCTTCCAGCCGAGGAGGTGGAAGTGGGTCCACCTGGTACGGGCACGGACGAACCCGTCCCACTCGGCGGGGGGTCCCTCGAACGGCTCGACCCGCACGGTCAGACGGGGAACAGCGCGGCGGTCGAGCCGTCGCGCTCGACGCGGTCCCCCAGGCGAAAGCGGTCCTCGACCGAGGTGAACTCGAACTCCTCGAGGAGACGGGTCAGGCGGGAGACGGTCACGTCCAGGTTGCGGTAATGACGAAGCCGCGCCAGGGGGGACACCGGCAGCCTGGGCTGGTGTGGATCCAGCTCCCACGGATGCAGGTAGAACACCCCGCTTGCGCCGGCGCGGCGCGCCGCGTTCAGCGCCGACCCCGTGAGCCCGTACGGAAGCTGTCGGAAGTAGGCGCCGCCGCCCGCAGGCACCCTCGCCTTCCCCCAACCCGTCGTGGCGACGGGCAGCTCGAGGATCCGGCCCACGGGCCGCCGGATCCAGCTCGCGTGACGGGGGCCACCGGGATAGCCCCGGCGCAGCCAGCGGACCGGGAAGAGGCTGGAGTCGTACCGGTAGCCTTCCTCGATCAGGACGTCCAGCGCCCACTCCGTGCCCGGCACGAGCGAGAAGTTGGGCGCCCGGAAGCCCACCACGGGCCGGCCCGCGAGGTCCTCCAGCAGCTCCCTGGAGCGCCGCGCCTCCTCCCGGAACCCCTCGCGGGTGAGCGCCGCCAGCCCCCGATGCCACCAGCCGTGCGAGGCCACCTCGTGCCCCTCGGCCGCGATGCGGCGCACGAGGTGGGGACGGCGCTCGGCGACCCACCCCAGCACGAAGAAGGTGCCCCGTGTCCCGTGCTCCGCGAGCATCGCCAGAAGCCGGTCCACCTGGCGCTCGACCCGGCTGGGCAGGGCCTCCCAGTCCCCCCGCGAGACGACCCGGTCGAAGGCGCTGACCTGGAAGTACTCCTCGACGTCCGCGGTGAACAGATGCGCGTGGGACGCGCCCGGTCGCCTGTCGCTCGCCGCGACCGGGCGGACCTGGCCGAGCCCGTTCACGACGACCGCTCCACCCGCTCGCGCACCCGGTAGGAGGCCCCCGTGGGCACGCTCAGGTGCACGATCAGCTCGCCGACCAGCCCCAGCGCCACGATCTGGACACCGAGGCTGAACAGCAGCACGCCCAGGAGGAGTATCGGCCGGTTCGCGATCGGTTGACCCGCCAGGCGTTGGACGAAGAGCGCGAGCAGGACCGTGCCTCCAATCAGCGAGAGGCCACCTCCCAGAAGGCCGAAGAAGCGCAGCGGCTTGTAGGTGAAGCGGAGCAGGAAGAAGATCCCGACCAGATCGATCAAGCGGCGGAGATAGATGCCGGGTCCGTAGACCCTGGGCTGCCGGTCCTCGGGGTGCTGCGGACAGGGCACCTCCTCGACGGCGAACCCCTGCTGCAGGGCCAGGACCGGGAGGAAGCGCGAGAAGTCCCCGTACAGCGGCAGCTCCTCCAGGACCTCCCGTCGCATGACCCTCACCCCGCACGCCACGTCGTGGAACCGCCGGCTCGTGGCCAATCCGAGGAGGGAGTGGAAGGCGCGGTTCTGGATCCGGTTGA
>CAYMQZ010000389.1:0-2231 GCA_964392705.1 uncultured Gemmatimonadota bacterium | reverse complement strand
AGAGTTCCTTCGGCATCGGGCAGGGCCCGCCCGGCTCCACCATCCAGGTGACGGCGGTCCAGGAGGGCGGCGATCTCCGGTTCGTGCTCTCCGACGACGTCATCCCTTCCGGATGGGTGACGTTCGACTTCGTCAACGAGACCGGCGTGACCCACTTCATCTTCATGAGCAGGTTGGCAGATGACGCCCTCACCGGCCTGGAGGAGGACTTCGAGGAGGTCTCGCGCGAGGCCTACATGGACGCGGTCAGCCTTCCCTTTCAGGAGGCCTGGGATCCCTTCTTCGACCGCACGATCGACGTTTTCGACTTCATTGGCGCGCTGGTCGCCGCCCTCCCCGACTGGCTCTTCACCGCTACGCGGACCAGCGGGGGTCCCGGCCTCCTGGCGGGCGGGGAGAGCTCGAAGACCACCCAGCACCTCGAGCCGGGCACCTACGCCATCGAGTGCTACGTGCTCGGTGGGGAAGGGGTCTTCCACTCCACTCGCGGCCTGGTCGAGCTGATCGAGGTGACCGACGGGGAGTCCTCCGCCGGGCGCGAGCCCCGGCCGACCATCAGTCTCTCGATCTCGTCCGTCGGCGGAATCGTGATGGACGCCGGGAAGCTGAGGCCGGGCATGCACACGGTCGGTGTGACGTTCGTCGACAACACGTTCTATGGCCACGGGCTCGGTCACGACGTCCACCTGATCCGTCTGGACGCCGGTACGACCCCCGCCGATGTGAACGAGTGGGTGAACTTCCTGCCTCTGGATGCGGATCTCTTCTACGACGCGGGTAAGCGGGGGCTCACCTCCACCGGCGCGGATCCCGGGCCGCTGACGTTCCTGGGCGGGGTGCAGGACATCCAGCAGCGGGAGGGGGAGACCGCGTACTTCCACGTGCTCCTGAATCCCGGCCACTACGCCTTCGTCGCGGAGGTGCCCGATCCGGCGGCCAACAACATGCTGATGGAGTTCACCGTGCCGTAGGCGGCCTCGACCTGCCGATCGACGCGCGATCGAGCGGGCGAAGGGCCTGGGCCGGATTTCTCCTTCTTCATCCTTATCGGGAGGCGCCGGCCCATCCCCGCCGCGGCGCCGTGGGCCGGGAGCAGCTAGTCGGGCAGCCCCCAGCCCTCGGCCTCGACCCGCCGCAGCTCCTCGGCTACGAGGATCTCCATGCGCTCGAGCAGCGTCTGAAAGCGCGGGTGGCCCCGGAGCGGGGCGAGCGTCGGCATAGTCCTCATCTCCCTCACGTCGCGGTAGCCCACGTCGACCGCCTCCTCCAGCCAGTCCAGGGCGGCCGTCGTGTCGCCCAGGATGAGGTGGGCGACGGCCATCCGGTGTCGGAGCGTGTAGCCGGAATCGGCGGAGCGCTCGCGCTCCGTGTCCCGCGCTTCCTCACGGGCGATCTCGCGCGCTTCCTCACGGTCTCCCAGGCGGTCCAGGGCGTGGGCGAGACCGAGCGGGTCCCAGAGCAGCCCCCTGAACCTGGGCCCGGTGGTCCTTAGAACCCCGGGGTGCAGAACGCGGTAGTGACGCCGCGCCTCTCCCCAGTCCTGCTCGTAGAGCGCGAGCGCGCCGCGGCGGCGGCTGATACGGTATCCCTCCTCCCCTGCCGCCAGCTCGTCCAGGACCTCCCGGGCCCGTCCGAGGTCTCCCCGGTGGAAGAGCGCGACGGCAAAGGCCGGCACGAGCACCGGATGCCCGCGCTCGCGACCGTAGGCTAGCCACGCGTCCGCCACGTCGTCCCTGCCCAGCGCGGCGTTCAATTCCATCAGGTGCCCGACGTGATCAAACGACTCCGGAGAGACGCGTCGAGCCCTCTCCAGCCACTGCATCGTCTCGGCGAGCCGTCCCCGGCGGGCGAGCACCGCCACGAGATTGTTCATCGCCTCCCGGTTGCTCGGCCGGAGCTCCAGGGCCCTCTCGTAGGCGGCGATCGCCTCCTCCATCCGGCCCAGCGTCCAGTGAACGTCGCCGAGCTGGACGTGGGCATCCGCCAGCTTCGGGTCGAGCTCCAGGGCCTTTCCGGCGGCCCCCGCAGCCGAGTCCACCCAGGTCTGGTCGGCCGCCCCCCACCCCCGGTCCACGTAGGCGTCGGCCAGCCACGCCCACGCCTCGGCGAAGGTCGAGTCCAGCTCCAGAGCGCGCCGATACAGCGTGATCCTCCGCTCGCTGGTCGGTGCTTCGCCCTGGGTCCGGTCCAGGTCCCGGGCCTGCAGGTAGAGCTCGTAGGCGGCGAGGTTC
>CAYMQZ010000388.1:0-2233 GCA_964392705.1 uncultured Gemmatimonadota bacterium | reverse complement strand
CGCCTCGCTCAGCATGTGGCGATAGCTCAGGCGGCCGGGAGCCAGCGCGATCGCCTCCCGGAACCTGGCTGCCGCGCTGTCGATCTGGGCCGGGTCGTTGGCCCACTGATAGGTGATCACGTGCAATCGGCCGGCGTCCCGGTGGAGACGCGGGTTCCGGCGATCTCGCCCGATCTGCGCCGCCAGGAACGCGCGGGCCCGGGCCAGCACGGTGTCCACCCCCGGGCTCGAGCCCGGCTCCCCGCCCGCGGCCCGGATCGCGGCGGGCAGCTGGACGGCGAACCGCGCCAGCTCGGTCACCGTCTCCTCGGCCCCCGGCGGCCGGAGATCCATCGCCTGCCGGTAGTGGTCCACGCGCGCCTGCAGCTGCGGCTCTTCCGCGGCCTCGAGCAGGTGATGCCCGGTGGCCAGCAGGCGACCGTGGTACACCACATCCCCCGCCACGAGGAGAGCGAGCGCGATACCGGCGACCAGGCGACGGTGCCGCGATCCTCCACGGCCGGGGTCGGCGCCTTCCGCGAGGAGCGGACCGTCGCGCCGCAAGGCGACGAAGGCGGCCAGGGCGAGGAAGACGGGGAGGGAGTTCTGGTCGTGGAACCAGAACAGGAGGTAGACCAGATACGCGGCGAACGTCCCACCCAGGAGCGCCGTCTCGCCCGTCCCGAGCCTTCCCTCCCGCCTCGCGGCCACGAGGCTCCAGAAGAGGGCGGCCCAGAGCGCGACCCAGGCCAGGGCGCCGGGGATCCCGCCGGCCACCAGGAACTCCACGAAGTCGTTGTGAGCCCGCGTGTAGTGCGTCTGGCCGGCGAACCGCTCGGGGTCGAAGTGCCAGTCGAAGGCGAGCCGGAAGTTCTCGGCCCCCAGCCCGGTCACCGGCTGGTCGGCCGCGGCCCGGGCGCCGGCCTGCCAGGCCGCGTAGCGAAAGCCGAGGCTCCGCTCGAGAAGCGAGAGGTCGCCCAGTCGGGCGGCGACCCGGAACTCATCGGTCGCCCGGCTCCACAGCTCCGAGCCGGCCACGGCGCCCACGAGGAGGAGGCCGGCGACGCCGGCCAGGGTCCAGACCCGCCGCCGCCGCGACTCGACCACCAGGAGGTAGACCACCAGGCCGACCAGGAGACCGGCGCCAAGACCCGCCAGCGCGGCGCGCGTCCAGGTGAGCAGCAGGGCGCCGCCGTTCACCGCCAGCCCGAGCGCGGCCCCCGCTCGCCCGGCGACGCCGCCCGAACGCGCTCCGAGGAAGCCCGCCAGCGCGACCCCGAACAGCGCGTAGACGGCCAGATAGCCCGGGTTTCCGATCGTGCTGATCGCACGCGTGGCCCCCGTCCCCGGCAGGATCCCCACCGTCACGCCCGCCTCCTGCAGGACCGCCACCCCGCTCACGGCGCTGGCCGCGGCCAGCGTCACCCACAGGAAGACGACGAGGTCCCGCTCGGTGAGCAGCGTGCGGACGGCGACGTAGAACGCCAGGAAATGGACCCACGCGATCACGCCACCCATCCGCTCCAGGTCGCCGAACAGGCTGCGGATCGGCGCCTCGCCCGCCAGCGCGGTCGCGAAGAGGACGGCCACGAAGAGGGCCAGGGCGACCAGGAAAGGATCCCGTCGCCACCCGGGGAGGGAGCCCCGTCGCGTCGCGATGAGGTAGAGGGCGACCGCGGCCGCCCCGGCCGTCAGGGCGCGGAAGAAGACGGCCCGCGGGACCACGTAGGGAAAGATGGTGCGCGAGGAGAAGACGAGCGGCGCCAGCGCCGAGGCGTACAGCATCCAGACGGCGACCCGCCGGACCCGGGAACCGGCCGACCCCTCGGAGCCGGCCGCGGCGTCGCCTCCGCGCTCCACGCCGGCCTCCGTGGCTCCTACCACGACCGTTGCATCCCCGGTCTCATCACGGCCGCCAACCTATCGCGGACCAGCTTCTCCTGCCACGCCCGCGACCGGCGAGACCGTACCGCACTCCTGGCCCGGAGTCGGACCCGGCGGCCTGGGAGAGTCGCCTCCCCTGTCGGCGGGGCGTCCGACCCCCCCACCCCACAAACGAAAGCGGGGGCCCGAAGGCCCCCGCTCTCTGCAGATTTCCGGCTGCCGGTCCGAGCGACGGACCGGATTCAGGTTAGCCGTTCCAGGTCACGTCGGCCTGCGTGGACAGGTCCGAAACGTTCCCGTTCGGATCCTCGTTGCGGTCCAGCGCCTCGTCCGTCGCCTCGATGATGAAGCAGTAGGTGACGGTGACCGA
>CAYMQZ010000387.1:0-2258 GCA_964392705.1 uncultured Gemmatimonadota bacterium | reverse complement strand
GGGGATGCGGCTGGGCGAATCCCTCACCCCCGATGACCTCGAGGAACACCTTCGTTCTCTCCCGGGCCATGTCGGCGTCGCTCTGTCCTTCGTCGGGCTCGTGGCCGAAGTATCGGTAACCGTCGATCACCTGCTCAGGCGAACCGCGGCTGATGCCGAGCTGGAGCCTTCCACCGGCGATCAGATCCGCCGCTCCGGCGTCTTCTGCCATGTACATCGGGTTCTCGTAGCGCATGTCGATCACCGCGGTGCCGATCTCGATGCGCTGGGTGCGCGCCCCGACGGCAGCCAGGAGAGGGAACGGCGAGCCGAGCTGGCGGGCGAAGTGGTGGACCCGGAAGTAGGCACCGTCGGCGCCTATCTCCTCGGCGGCGACTGCCAACTCGATGGATTGTTGTAAGGCATCGGCGGCCGTGCGCGTCTGCGACGACGGCGAGGGAGTCCAGTGACCGAACGAGAGGAATCCAATGTGTTTCACTTCGCATTCAACGCTGGGCGCGCAGCCTTCCATTCCCTGGCAACCGAACGATCTGACCTGGAGCTCCTGATGTCACAAGACTGCCCCGGCCGGTGTCTCCATGTCGAGGCGATCGCGACAGGAGGAGACATGACTAGCAAGACCCGGATTCCGATGGCCGAGATCACCGGCCTCTACGGGGCGATGGTCAAGCGGTTCAGTAAGAAGCTGCTCGGCGACGTGCCCGAGCCGGTGGGGGTGTACTGGCAGAACACCCCGGTGCTCAAGTTCTACTTCGCCCTCGGTCAGAAGTCCCAGAAGTGGCACGAGTGCGACGAGAACCTGAAGTCGTTCGCCCACATGGCGGTTGCCTCGTTGCTCGGCTGCACCTGGTGCCTGGACTTCGGCTACTTCATGGCCCACAACGAGGGACTCGACGAGGTCAAAGCCCGCGAGGTGCCCCGCTGGCGGGCGTCCGAAGTCTTCACACCGCTGGAGCGGGATGTGATGGAGTACGCCGAGGCGATAAGCCAGACCCCGCCTACGGTCACCGACGAACTATCGGCGCGGCTGTTGAAGGCCCTCGGTGCCCCGGCGCTGGTGGAACTGTCCGCCTTCATCGCCCTTGCGAATGTGTACACGCGGACCAACATCGCTTTTGGGATCGAGGCTCAGGGATTCGCGGCGGCCTGCGGACTGAAGCCACTCGCGAAGCCGTCGCGGAACGTAGCCTCCGGTACGTGACCGACCCCTTCGTCACCCATCGCAGCCTCCTCTTCACGGTCGCTTACGAGATGCTCGGCTCCGCTGCCGACGCTGAGGACGTGGTGCAGGAGACCTGGCTGCGGTGGGCGGATGTCGATCAGGCCGAAGTGCGCGAACCGCGGGCCTACCTGGTGCGGATTGTCACCCGGCAGGCGCTCAACCGCTTGCGCACGCTTGCCCGCCGTCGAGAGGACTACGTGGGGGAGTGGCTGCCCGAGCCGTTGCTGACCAGTCCTGACGTGGCTGACGACGTGGTGCTCGCCGAGAGCCTCTCGATGGCGATGCTCACTGTCCTGGAGACTCTCGGACCCACCGAGCGGGCGGTCTTCGTGCTGCGCGAGGTCTTCGACACGCCCTACGACGAGATCGCGGAGGCGGTGGACAAAACGCCGGCGGCGGTCCGCCAGATCACCCATCGCGCCCGCGATCATGTTGCCGCCCGAAGGCCGCGGGTGGCGGTGAGTCCCGACGAGCAGCAGGCGGTGGTGGAGCGATTCCTGGCCGTGCTCGACTCGGGTGATCTCCAGGGCTTGTTGGACGTGCTCGCCCCCGACGTCGTGCTGATCGCCGACGGTGGAGGTCAGGTCGCCGCGGCCCGCAGCCCGGTGGAGGGCGCGGATGAGGTGGCGGGGTTCCTGTCCCGCTTCGCCAGGTTTGCTGCGAACGCCGATATCAGTGTCGTATGGCTCAACGGAGCTCCCGCGATGCGGGTCGACCTCGACGGCGAGCTCAACACCGCGGTCAGCGTGGTCGTCGAGGGTGAGCGGATCTCCCGCATCTACGCGGTCCGAAACCCGCACAAACTCGCCCGCCTCGGGGAGGAGATGCGCCTCAGCCGCACTCAGTGACGTGGGATCTCGCCGGAATCGAGTCCCTCGGAGCATCCACTAGTGGTCGTCGAAGAAGATCTCCTCGATACTCAGGTCGAAGAGCCGGGCAACCCGGAAGGCCAGCGGCAGGCTGGGGTCGAACTTCTCCTTTTCGATCGCGTTGATCGTCTGTCTCGATACACGTAGTCGTTCGGCCAACTCCGCCT
>CAYMQZ010000386.1:0-2272 GCA_964392705.1 uncultured Gemmatimonadota bacterium | reverse complement strand
GTCGCGAGACGAGGGCGAGCGCGTCCGGCCCGCGGATCCGGAACTCGCCCATGTGTGACACGTCGAACAGACCGGCGGCCGTCCGAACCGCCTCGTGCTCCGACCGGATCCCCGCGGCGTACTGGACCGGCATCGCGAAGCCCGCGAAGGGCACCATGCGCGCGTCCAGCCGGGCGTGCTCCTCGTACAGCGGGGTCTTCCGGAGCTCGCCTTCCCGCTCATCGGCCCGCGTCGCGCTCATCGGCCCACCTCGCCGCTCATCGACCCGCCCTCTCGCCCCTCCGGCCCTCCAGCTCGCTCCTCCAGGCCTCAGCCTCGCCCACCGATCCCTCGCGCTCGACCGCCGGCTCCCGATCCTCTCCGGCCCGGCCGCCGGTCGATCGACCCATCAGGCGGACCAGCAGCGCCTTCTGCGCGTGGAGCCGGTTCTCCGCCTCGTCCCACACCCGGGAGGCCGGCCCGTCGATCACCTCCGCCGCCACCTCCTCGCCCCGGTGGGCCGGCAGGCAGTGGAGGAAGATCGCGTCGGGGGCCGCCCTCCGCATCAGGGCCGCGTCCACGGAGTAGCCCTGGAAGGCCCGGCGCCGGGCCTCCACCTCGTCCTCCTGTCCCATCGAGGCCCAGACGTCGGTCGTGATTACGTGGGCTCCCTCGGCGGCGGCGGCGGGCTCGCGGACGACGGCCACGTCGGCCTCGGCCTCGGCCGCCGCCAGGACCTCGGGATCCGGATCGTAGCCCGGCGGACAGGCCAGCCGGAGCGAGAGGCCGAAGCGGCGAGCGGCGTTCAGCCACGAGTTCGCCATGTTGTTGCCGTCCCCGATCCAGGCGACCTTCCTCCCTTCGAGGTCGGCCCCGAACGCCTCCTGCACCGTCATCAGGTCCGCCAGCACCTGACAGGGATGGAAGCGGTCCGTGAGGCCGTTGATCACCGGAACGGAGGCGTGTGCCGCCAGCTCCTCCACATCGGCCTGGGCGAAGGTCCGGATCATGATCCCGTCCACGTACCGGGACAGCACCCGGGCCGTGTCGGCGATCGGCTCCCCGCGGCCGATCTGGATGTCGCGGGCCGAGAGGAAGAGCGCGTGCCCGCCGAGCTGGAACGTGCCCACCTCGAACGAGACCCGCGTCCGCGTCGAGCTCTTGGCGAACACCATGGCCAGCGTCTTTCCCTCGAGGGGGCGCCCCGCGGCCGCCCGGCCCTCCGCCTTCAGCGCCCGCGCGAGCTCCAGGGTCTCGCGCAGGGCCCGCGGCGTCCAGTCCGCCAGCGACAGGAAGTGCCCCTCCCGCTGGATCACAGGATGTAGCGCCTCAGATCCTCGTCCCCGGCGATCTCGGCCAGGCGCTCGCGCACGAACGGGCCGTCGATCGCGATCGTCTCCCCCGATCCCTCCTCGGGGAGGTCGAACATGATCTGCTCGAGCAGGGTCGAGAGCACCGTGTGCAGACGCCGGGCGCCGATGTTCTCCATCCGGCCGTTCACCTCGGCGGCGATGCGGGCGATCTCCCGGATCGCCTCGTCGTCGAAGGAAAGCTCCGTCCGCTCCGTCGCCGCCAGCGCCCGGTACTGCGTGATCAGCGCGTTCCGGGGTTCCTGGAGGATGCGGACGAAGTCGCCCTCGTCCAGGCTGTTCAGCTCGACCCGGATCGGGAAGCGGCCCTGCAGCTCGGGGATCAGGTCGGAGGGCTTGGAGACGTGGAACGCTCCCGCCGCGATGAAGAGGATGTGCTCGGTGCTCACCATGCCGTAGCGGGTCTGCACGGCGGACCCCTCGACGATCGGCAGCAGGTCGCGCTGCACCCCCTCCCGTGACACATCGGGCCCGGAGCCGCCCCGCTCGCCCGCGACCTTGTCCAGCTCGTCCAGGAAGACGATGCCCATGTTCTCCACGCGGTCGAGGGCCTCGTCGATCACGTCGTCCATGTCGATCAGTCGATCCAGCTCCTCGGAGAGCAGGATCCGCCGGGCCTCCCCCACCGTCACCTGGCGGCGCCGCGTCTTGCGGGGCAGCATCCCCTGGAGCATCTCGCTGACGTTCCAGTCCAGCCCCTCCACCCCTCCTCCGAGGTCGAGGAGGGGCATGGGGCTCTCGGTGACCTCGACCTCCACCTCGCGGTCCTCGAGCTTCCCGTCGCGGAGGAGGCCGCGGAGCTTCTCCCGCGTGCTGCGCTTGCGGCCGGCGCTCGCCGCCGCGCCCCGCTCCTCCTGCGCCTCGCCCCCGATGGAGACGACGAAGGTCCGCTCGTCCTTCGGCCCGGCCGGCGTCCCGGTCCC
>CAYMQZ010000385.1:0-2274 GCA_964392705.1 uncultured Gemmatimonadota bacterium | reverse complement strand
CGCCGGATGCTGGCCGACTACCTGGAGGGGTGCTACGCGCCGGCGGCGCGCGCGGCGCGCGACCTGGACCGCGCGTCCGAGCCCGCCGGAGTCGGCTGAGAGCCTCCCGCGGCCGTCAGTCCCCCTCCAGCTCCTGGCGCGCCCGGGCGCGTTCCCGCTCCGCGTAGTGGATGATCTCGTAGGCCGCCGCCTGGAGCAGCTTCACCTCGCGCCGATCGGCGTCGGAGCGCTGGAAGATGCTGCGGAAGCTACGCATCTTGGGACCCGGGTCGACCCCGTGGAAGAGCCCGATCTCGTGCATGGCCCGCTCCCAGACCCCGAAGAACCGCTCCAGCTCCTCGACCGTGGCCGGCGGCGTGTGGCGACGCTTCTTGGACGACAGGTCGCGCCCGACCGCCTCCCCCGCTCGGAGCGCCGCCTTGCGGAGCTCGTAGAAGAGGATGGCGGCGGCGTGTCCCAGGTTCAGGGACGGGTGCTCCGGGGAGACGGGGATCGAGATCACGGCGTGGCAGAGATCGAGCTCTTCGTTGGAGAGGCCCCTGTCCTCGCGCCCGAACAGGAGCGCCACCTCCCGGTCGGCGTCCGACCCGACCAGCCGTTCCGCCGCTTCCGCCGCGCTCCACCACTGCACGCGCTCCGCCCGCCGCCGCGCGGAGGTCCCGACCACGTACGTGAGGTCGGCCAGGGCCTCCTCGAGCGAACCGAGTAGCCGGGTCGCGGCGACGAGGTCCTCCGTGCCGTGCGCGATCCCGTCGATCCGGTGGGGGTCGAACGGCTCTCCCGGACGGACGACCCGAAGGCGCCGAAGCCCCATGTTCTTCATCGCGCGGACCACCAGCGCCACGTTCACGAGGTCCTGCGGCTCGTGCAGGACCACGACGATCCGGTCGAGCGGCGACGCTCCGGCCGCGCCCGCCCCTCCTTCGGGCGCGCTCACCTCTCCTTCGGGCGCCTGCGACTTTCCTCCGGCCGCGCCCGTCCCTCCGGCCGCGCTCGACCCTCCTCCGTCTCGGCTCCCTTCCACCCCTTCCCCCGCCGGGGGCGGAGCGCCGGGTAGCCCGTCTCGCCGCAGGCGGGACAGGTCTCGGTGTACGCGGAGATCTCGGCGCCGCACACGGCGCAGGCCACCCCGCGCTCGCCGGGGGCGTAGGGAAGCGGCTCCCCGCACGTCTGGCAGGTCTGGTCGGCCGCCCCCACGGCTCCTCCGCACTCCGGGCACTCCTCTTGCCTCATGAGGGAGAACCTACCAGCGGCCGGAGGGGCGTGCACGATGGCCACGCCGTTCGGGCCGCGCGGCGATCGGGGCGCCCCGACCGCGGTGGGCGCCCCGGCGGGCCGACGCCGCCTTGCCGCCTTCCGGGCGGCCGGATAGCGTGGCGTTCCGGCGGGTTCGACGTAAGGGCCGACCCGGTCGCCGATCCCGTGTGGACCGGGCGCCGCGGGCGGGAGGATGTTCCGTGAGTCGAGAGGTCGAGGGGACGGCGGAGCTCCTGGGGGCGCCGGGGCCCGAAGCGTACGAGCGGCTCGAGCCGCGGGTGTGGGTGCTGGGCGGCCTCATGCTCCTGATCGGGATCGCCACATCCTTCCTCATGTTCCGGGATTTCCACTCGAACAGCTACCTGTACCTCGCCTTCTACGCGATTCCGTCCAACACGGCGCTCTCCGTGTTCCCCCACGAGCCCGTCCTCCTCTACTTCGGCAAGTTCGGGGTGTTGTGGGTCGTGGCCCTGGCCGCGACGGCCGGGAACCTGGTCGCGGCGCTCATGGACCACGCCGTGCTCGTGCCGGTGCTGAACCACCGGGCCGTGCGCGGCTACAAGGAGAAGCCGCTGTACGGGCGGGCGCTGGCTTTCTTCCGGCGCGCCCCCTTCGCCACGGTGGCCGCCGCGAGCTTCGCCCCGGTTCCCTTCTGGCCGGTCAAGTTCCTGAGCTTCTCCGACGGCTATCCCCTGGGTCGATACGTGACGGCGATCGCCCTCGGGCGGTTCCCCCGCTACTACCTGCTGGCGTGGCTCGGCGCCGCGTTCGCGATCCCGACCTGGGTCCTGATCGCCCTCCTCGTGGCCGTGGTGACGATCTACGCGGCCAACGCCGGCCCGAAGGTGTTCGTCCGCCTGCGCGATCGGCGCCGGGCGTCGGAGGGGTCGCGGCCGTGAACGTCTCCGGTACGATGGGGCTCCGGATGCTGGCGCGCGGGATCCGGAACCGCTGGCAGGAGAAGCCGCTCTCGGTCTCCTTCGAGATCACCCACGCCTGCACGGCCAACTGCTGGCA
>CAYMQZ010000384.1:0-2275 GCA_964392705.1 uncultured Gemmatimonadota bacterium | reverse complement strand
CCACCTTCCACGGAGATCTCCCATGGACCACGATGATGTTCAGATCGGCCATGTCCTGTCACGCCGTGAAGTCCTCGCGCTGCTCGGGGCGGCCGGTGTCTCGGTGCTCGGGGGAAGGTTCGCGCTCCCCGGCCCTCGCCGGGCGTTCGGAAACGGCCTCCCCTCCTGCGTCGTGCGTCCGGCACAGACCGAAGGGCCCTACTTCGTCGATGAGATGCTGAATCGCTCCGACATCCGCTCGGACCCGACGGGCGGCTCGACGCGCGAGGGCGTGCCCCTCGACCTGGCGTTCCGGGTCTCGCGGGTCGGCGAGGGGGAGTGTCGGCCCCTGGAAGGCGCCCTGGTCGACGTGTGGCAGTGTGACGCCCTGGGCGTGTACTCGGACGTGCGTGACATCAACGGGCGCTTCGACACGACGGGGGAGAAGTTCCTCCGCGGACACCAGGTGACGGACGCCGACGGGGTGGCCCGGTTCGTGACGATCTATCCGGGATGGTACGAGGGTCGGACCGTCCACATCCACTTCAAGATCCGCACGGAGTCCAAGTCGGCTCGCGGCCACGAGTTCACGTCGCAGCTCTACTTCGACGAGGCGGTCACGGACGAGGTGATGCGGAAAGAGCCGTACGCGCGGAAGGGCGAGCGGCAGATGCGGAACGAGCGGGACGGCATCTTCCGGCGGGGCGGGGACCAGCTGATGCTCGTGGTGGTGCCGGGCGAGGACGGATACGGCGCCACGTTCGAGATCGGCCTTCAGCTCGACTGAGCGTGGCCCGCGGACACCGAGGGGGCTCTACGAGACGGGCCCGACTGGTCTGGTCGGCGGTCGTGGTGGCGCTCTGTGGGTCGGCGACGACCTCGGCCGCTCGCGCCCAGCTCGTCACCGTGGGGGCAGGGGCGCTCGTGACGGAGCGCTCGACGGAACCCGTGGCCGAGCTGCACGGCGAGACTCCACCGCTGGTGGGGACGCGGGCGTATACTACGCTCTCCTGGACGGACGAGAGCGCCAGGCCTACGCTCATCACGGCCGCGGAGCGTCCCGTGCTGCAGGTGGGCAGCGCCTTCGTCGGGCTGGGGGCCGGATTGCTGTGGCTGGAGGCGAACGACTATGCCCCGTATCCGATGCTGGTGAGCTCGACGGTCGTCCCGCTCCCGGTGCCCCGCACCTCGTTCGTGACGATCGCGTCCACGTTGCCGTTCGAGCGCTTCGACTGGTCGCTCGTCTTCAAGCTCGGCGTGACGGTGCTGTTCGTGAGATAGATCGGCTGGACGCGCGGACCCTTCCGCGATTCGTTCGCTCTGGCGAGAGGAGGCCCCGATGATCCCGGTGCTTTCGCTGTGGCTCCCGATCCTGCTGTCCGCCGTGGCCGTGTTCGTGGTGAGCTCCCTCATCCACATGGTGCTCACGTACCACCGCACCGACTTCGGGCCGGTGCCGTCGGAAGACGAGGTGATGGGCGCGCTCCGTCGGGCGGACGTCACGCCCGGCGAGTATATGATCCCCTACGCCGCCGACCCGGCGGCGCGAAAGGACCCGGCGTTCCTCGAGAAGCTGAACCGCGGCCCGGTCGCCCTGCTCACGGTGATGGAGAGCGGACCGCCCTCCATGGGGAAGAACCTCGTGCAATGGTTCATCTATTCCGGCGTCGTCGGGGTCTTCGCGGCGTACATCGCCGGGCGGGCCCTGGGACCCGGCGCGGCGTTCGGGGAGGTCGTGCGCTTCGCGGGGACCACCGCGTTCGCCGGCTACGCCCTCGCGCACTGGCAGCACGCGATCTGGTACCAGCGTCCCTGGAGCACGACGCTCAAGGAGACGTTCGACGGGCTCCTGTACGGCGTCGCCACCGGGCTCGTGTTCGGGTGGCTGTGGCCCGTATAGGCAGACGAGGTGCCGAGTCGCCCCGGCAGGCGCCGATTCCCCCGGCGAAGGTCGACGCGCGGCGCCCGTGTCGGGAGTGACGAGTCGCTTCACGGAGAGGTGAGAGATGAGCGGATCCCCGGACAGCCGGGCCGAGGCGAACAAGCGAACGGTTCGACGCTTCGTGGCCACAATCAACCGGCGAGACTTCGATGCCCTCGACGAGTTCGTCGCCCGGGACGTCGTGCGGCACAGCCCGGCCACGCCCGGCGTCGCGGTCACGAACCTGGAGGAGTTCAAGGCGTACCTCCGCCGGGACCTGGAGGGCGTCCCCGACGCCGTGCAGGAGGTCCGGATCATGGTGGCCGAGGACGACAAGGTGGGACTCTGGGCCAACTACTCGGGCACCCAGGACGG
>CAYMQZ010000383.1:0-2304 GCA_964392705.1 uncultured Gemmatimonadota bacterium | reverse complement strand
GTGGTGGTCGGTTTCCTGGGGGTCGATTCGTCCCGCCATCTCGGGGTCGCGTGGTAAGGTGAGGGGCCGGCTCCGGACTCCGGCTTCGTGTAGGCTCAAGTTACGCCTACGAAGATACGCCGCCCCCAGGTTCCGTGCAGCCGCCCGCCGCCGCGAGGAGCAGGGGGGTGCGTGCCGCCGCTCCACCACGGCCCCCCGAACCCGACGGGAACGGAACCGCGTCGGCGGCGATGCGTACTGATTGGTGGGATAAAAATGACTATAATAGTCTACTCGGGCCGATGAGGGGCCGATGAAGCGCGTCTCCATCACGGAGCTGAAGGCGAGGTTGAGCCGGTATCTGGACGCCGTGAAGGCGGGGGAGGACGTCATCGTGACGGAACGCGGGAGGCCGGTGGCCCGGATCGGACGGGTGGGAGGCGAGCGGCGACAGGAGGGACGGCTAACGCAACTGATCCGCACGGGTCAGGTGCGTCCGCCCCGGGAGCACGGCTCTCCGGTCGATCCGGAGGCGCTGGAGCGTCCCGAGGACCCCGAAGGCCGAAGCCTGGAGATCCTGCTCGAGGAGAGGGCCGCCGGCAGGTGAGGTTCTGGGACTCTTCGGCCCTCGTCCCGCTGTGCGTCGTGCAGCCCGCCTCGGTGCGAGCGGACGCGCTCTTCGAGGAGGATCCGGACCTGATCGTCTGGTGGGGGTCGGCCGTCGAGTTCGCGTCGGCCGTCGCCCGGCTGCGCCGGGAAGGGGGCCTGGCGACGGAAGGCGAAGAGCGGGCCTTTCGGGCGCTTCGCGCGCTGGAGGGGTCGTGGCACGAGGTGCAGCCCACCGACGTGCTTCGCCGCCGAGCGGAGCGGCTGCTGCGGGTCCACCCGTTGCGGGCCGGCGATGCGCTCCAGTTGGCCGCCGCCCTGGCCTGGGCCGGCGATCCGCCCGATGGGGAGATCGCGACGTTCGACGAGCGGCTGGCCGAAGCCGCACGCCTGGAGGGGCTGGCCGTGGCGTAGGCGGCCGGCTCCCCACGGCGACAAGAAGCCCGACATTCGCTTCGGTCGGTGGGCGGCGAGACCCGGGCGGCGGCCGATGCCGGGTCAGCCCGACAGGAGCTCCTCCAGGGCCAGCATCGTCTTCGGAAGCAGCTGCGCCTGATCGAAGTACCGCGTCACGACATCCAGGGCTTCCTCGACGGTCGTGATGTCGAGGTAGCGAAGCAGGTAACGTACGTCGTCGAGGTCGTGGAACTCCTCGCCCAGGCGCATCGCCGCGCATTTCATGGCGAGCAGGTAGGCGGGCCGCGCGACGAAGACCCGAAGGTGGGAGAGCTCCAGGTAATCGTCGAACTCCCCTCCGCGGCCCAGGTGGCCCTTCACCGCGTCGTTCAGCCACGTATCCGGCACCCCGGCCTTCGCGGCGACCCGCGCCGCGGCCTCTCGGATCGCCTTCGTCGGCCTGAAATAGGCGTCCACGTCGCGGGTCGCCGGTCGCGCGTCCAGGGCGAGGCACATGACGGCGCCGCCGACCAGGTACACCTCTCCGCGGACCCCGGCGTCCGCGAGCTCTTGATTCAGAAGCTCGAAGAGCCGGTGGATGTCCGCCCGCGTGAGCTCGAAAGAGTCGGGCAAGGGGTCGGACCCTACACCCGCGCGCCGACGCCCGCGTCCACGAAGATGTTGCGTCGCTTGAACGGGACCGGGGCTTCGCGCAGGAGGTGGAGCCTGAGGCTCGTCAGATCCGTCGCGAAGCGCGGCTCCTCGAGCGGAAGCACGTCCCGGGCCCACTCCGGAGGCGCCACCTCCTTCTGGTGGGCGGCCTGCTCGACCATGGCGGCAACGTAGTTCTGCACGTATGGCGACAGCCCGCCCAGATCGGCGCTGGCTAGCGCTTCCGGAAACCTAACGGGTCGCAGCGACGAGAGAAGGTCGTTCAGCTCGGCGAGCGCGAAGCGACGATCCGCACCCGCCCGGAGAGCGTCCAGGATCTCCGCCAGCCGCGCGCGCTCCGCCGGCAAGGCGCGGGACAGCACGTAGGCCGACACGCTCTGGCCGGCGGCGCTCGCCAGCCGCCTGAGGGCCGCCTTCTGTCGGGGCGTGACCCGGATCTGGAGCTGCTCGGTTTTCACGGGCATGTTGGAACGATAACGTTTGATCCGCCGATGTGTCAATACATTGTATTGACATCACTCTGCAACGGTATTGCCCCTAGGCCGGGCACTCCGCACGGATCTCGGCCTGGCGCTCCTCCTCGCCTTCGCCGCTTCGGAGCGTGGCGTCGACCGAAATGGCACGGCCATCGACCTCGATGAGGGGGCCGGG
>CAYMQZ010000382.1:0-2315 GCA_964392705.1 uncultured Gemmatimonadota bacterium | reverse complement strand
ACCCGGACATCGACGACCCTCGACTCTACCTCGCCCACCCGCCGCACCTCGCCGGACTCCAGCGCACGGAGCAGCTTGGGCTGGAGCCCGAGCGGGAGCTCGGCGATCTCGTCGAGGAGGAGCGTGCCCCCCTGCGCCCCCTCGAAGAGGCCCGTCGTCTCCTGCTCGGCACCGGTGAAGGCGCCCCGGGCGTGGCCGAAGAGCTCGGACTCGAGGAGCTGGTCGGGCAGTGCGCCGCAGTTGACCGGCACGAAGGGGCCACGCCCGCTGGCGTGATGCACGGCGCGGGCGACGAGCTCCTTCCCGACGCCGCTTTCGCCCGTAATCAGGACGGGTGCGGGCGATGGTGCGACGCGCCCGATCCGTTCGAAGAGGTCGATCATGGCTCGGCTCGCGCCGATGATCCCCTCCAGATGCTCGCCGAGGGCGGCCCGGGCCCGGGCCTGCTCGCGGCGGGGGCGCGTCTCCTCGAGCACCCGCTCGACCGACTCCAGCAGCGCACGCGTGCGGAACGGCTTCGTCAGGTAGTCGGCGGCGCCGGCCCGGGTCAGGTCGAGGGCGTTCTCGACGGACCCGAAGGCGGTGATTGCGATGACGGGGATCCGGGGAAAGGCCGAGCGGATGCGGGCGAGGAGCTCGTCGCCCTTCATCCCCGGCATGACCAGGTCGCTCACCACCAGGTCCACGCTCTCGCTCTGGAGGCGCTCGAGGGCCGCGGCCGCGTCACCGGCGGCGGAGACCGCGTACCCCTGCGCGGCCAGGACCTCGACCAGCGCGCGGCGGAAGGAGTCGTCGTCCTCTACCAGCAGGACCCTTTCGGGCGCCTCCGTCATTCGCTCCTCCCGATCTCCTCACTCAGCGGAAGCCACAGCGTGGCACGCATGCCGCCCTCCTCCCGGTTCTCGAGACGCAGCTCGCCGCCGTGCTCCTCGGCGATGCCCTGGCTTATGGCGAGACCCAGCCCCATCCCCTCACCTACGTCGCGGGTCGTGAAGAACGGCTCGAAGAGCCGGGTCCGCACGGCCTCCGGGATGCCGGGTCCGTTGTCCTCGACGATGACACGGGCAGCCGTCCGGTCCCGTTCTACCCGCAACTCGACGCGGCGCTCCCCGGTCCGTTCGGCGAGAGCCTGGATGGCGTTGCGCGTCAGGTTCGCCACGGCGTGGCGGAGCAGCGTCTCGTCCCCCTCTACCATGACGGGCCCGCCAGCCACGACGCGGAGGGAGACCGCTGCCGCGTCCGCCCGCTCGTGCGCCTCCTCGCCGACGGCGGCGACGACGGAGGCGAGATCGACCGGGCGGGCCTCGAGGGGGTGCCTCCGGGAGACGTGGCGGAGGCCCTCGACCAGGTCCGCGATGCGATCGACCTCGGCTACGATCTCGCCGGCCTGGCGTCGAGCGTCCGGGGGCACGCCCGGGGCTGCGTCGATCGCCTCCGCCCGCATCGCGATGACGTTGAGGGGAGAGCCGAGCTCGTGGGCGAGGCCGCCGGCGAGCCGGCCGAGGGCGGAGAACTTCTCCGCCGACCTGAGCCGCCCCTCGAGGGCGACCCGTTCCTCGGCCTCCTGCACCAACGCCCGCCGCTTCTCTTCCAGCCGCTCGGCCATCTCGTTGAAGGCCACCCCCAGGTCCCGCAGCTCGCCCGCCGACCGCGGGACGGTGACCCGGGTCGGCGGATCGGGCCCGCCGAGGGTGCGTACGCCCTCCATGATCTGGGAGAGGGGCGCCGAAAGGGTCCGGCGGAGCACGAGGAGGATCGCGGCGCCCGCGGCGGCCGCGAGCACCAGGGTGGTCAGGAAGATCCGGCGTCGCGAGGTGGCGAGATCCCGCTCCAGCACCGTGGCCCGGCGGCCGAGGACCACGCGTGCGCCGGGATCGCGCAGCGGGAGCGCCACCCAGCGGGCGCCGCCGTCGCAGTCGACCCAGCCGCGGATCCCCTCGGGTTCCGCGCTGGCCTGGCCTTCGAGAGCGCGGACGAAGGCGGGGGCGTCGCGGAGGCACGCCAGCGAAGGCTCGGGGCCGCCGGCGAGGAGGCGCGCGTCGTCGGCGAGCACGGCGGCGACCAGGGTCTGCGGGTCCTCGGCGATCCGGCCGAGCACGCGGTCCAGGTCGTCGAAGCGGCCGTCCCGCAGCGCGTTGTTGGCCACGATCTGCGCCGACCGGGCCAGGGTCTCCGTCTCCCGCGCCAGTGCGTCGCGGAGCAGCTCCCCGCGCTGGTCGAGCGCGAGGAAGCCGTAGATGACCATCACCGCGGTGGTCGTGAGTCCGAGCGCGAGAACGAGGCGAGTGGCGATCCGCATGCGCCAATGTAAGGTC
>CAYMQZ010000381.1:0-2330 GCA_964392705.1 uncultured Gemmatimonadota bacterium | reverse complement strand
CGCCCTCACGGTGCGGGCGGGTCCATCACCTTCCCCAGGAAGAGCACCGTCCCCGAGAAGCGCTCCCGGATCGCGAACAGGAACGGCCGGTCGGCGATCACCCCGCCCCCGGCCCTGTCGGCCAGGGCGACCGAGGTGGCCGCGGCGGCCACGGTCCCCTCCTCATCCACCTCGACGAAGGACTTCTGCTTCACCTCGGAGATGAAGAGCCCGGGGTTCCCCGGCCCCTCCACGATGCCGCCGAAGTGGGCCCTGCCATCGAAGGCGACCTCCAACCCCATGGCCTTCAGGATCTCGTTCAGCACCTTCTCCCACTCGAGCTTGAAGCGGGGAAGCCCGACGCCGATGACGGACTCCTCGAGGTGCGACGTCCACTCGGCCCACGTGGCGGCGTCCAGCTCGTTCACCAGATCGTCGACCGTCGTCTCCCCGTCCGGCACGACGACGGTCATGACGAAGGCCCCCCGCCCGTACGGGAGGTCGGCCATCGCCAGGCGGCCGGAGTCGAACCAGGCCCGGTGCTCCTCCTTCTCCCGTCGCATCATCCGGACGCGTTTCGGCGAGCCGTCTGCCAGGCGGAACGTCGCTTCCCGGGTCTGGTCCGGGTCGAACGCCTCGGTCCAGCTCCCCTGGAAGAAGATGGCGTTCAGGAGGATGGCCTGGACGTTGCCCGGGATCTGCTCGACCATCTTCTCGATCCGGCCCCGGGTCTCCTCCTCCACCCAGCCGTTGATGACCTCGATGGAGGCGGGGTCGTCGAAGTCCAGGGCGCGGGCCTCGGCGCCGAAGGACTCCCGGACCCGGCTGGCGTAGGCGGTGTCGAGCGGGAACCCGTCCCGGATCCACACGGAGTTCCCGATCCCCGTCTCCACGCCCGGGTCGAGCCCCAGCAGGAGGTCGATGAGCCCCGCGTAGGAGGCGTTGATCTCGGGAAGCGAGGCCGGGTCCGCCAGCGCGGAACCGAAGCCCAGTGTCTCCCGCATGGCATCGAGGGTCCCCTCCTCCGCGCCATTCAACGCCAGCCCCAGCGCCATGTGCGCGCTGAGGGGGGAGAGGAAGAGGTTCTCGGCCGGCGCGTCACGGTGGATCTCCCGGAACAGCTCGAAGCCGAAGGCGTTGCTGGCCGAGACGACCTCGCGCTCCGTCGAGGTGAGCGGGCGGGGGAGCTCGTCCAGGGGACCCGTGGGGCCTGTCGGTGCGCCGTCGCAGCCGGCGGTCGGGATCAAGGCGAGGGCGGTGACGAGGCCCTTCAGGCGCGGCGCGATCATCGGAAGCCTCCGTCCTCTTCGGTGTCCTGGGGAGGGACGACACGCTGGGGGCATGGCCGTGCGTCGGCTTCTCCCACCCTTCGACCTTACAACGCGCGGGCATAGCCGGAGCTGACGGCACTCGCTTCAGGGATCAACGCCATCTCAAGCGCGCGAACCGCCGCCCCGGTTGTCCCGCCAGTGTCACCTCCTGCTACTATGTTCGGCGCACGTGGACCGGAGACGAGCCGGGCCTTCGTCCAGGGCGGGAGGAGAAGACGCCGCGAGTGATCGCCACGCAGGCACTGTCGATCTTCGAAGCGCCATCCGCGGATTCGCGCGCGGCGGAGGCCCTCGCGTGGCTCGGGCGCCGGTCTCCGACGGACGAGCTCCTGGTCGTCGCCCCCACCCTCGAGGCCGGCCGGGAGTTCCTGGTGCGCGGCGTCCGGGCGTCCGCCGCTGGGGCGGCCTTCGGATGGCGTCGCACGACGCCAGGCCTGCTGGCGAGCGAGCTGGCCGCCGTGCCGCTGGCGATGAGAGGCCACGTCCCGGTCGGCGGCCTCGGGCTCGAGGCGGTCCTGGCCCGCGTGGTCCACGACCTGAAGGGGGCGGGCGGCCTCGGACGCTACGACGAGGTGAAGGACGCGCCCGGCTTCGTTCGCGCGCTCGCGCGGACGATCGGCGAGCTCCGGCTCCAGGACGTTTCCGCGGAAACGCTGGGGCGGGTCGCTCCCGAGCTGGCCGCGATCCTTCAGGAGCTGACTGCCCGGCTGGAAGGCGAGGGGCTGGCGGACCGCGCCGAGCGGTTGACTGACCACGCCGAGGGGTTGGCGGACCACGCCGCGGCGCTGGCCGTCGCGGCGGAGCTGGCCTCCGATCCGGAGTCCGCGCACCCTCTCCTGGACCTCCCGACACTCGTGCTCGACGTGCCCCTGCGCTCGCGGAGGGAAGCGGCGTTGACCGCGGCCGTCCTGGCGCGGAGTCCGGACGCGCTCGTGACCCTGCCCGCGGGCGACGACGCGACCCGGCGGCGGTTGGAGGAGGCGCTGGCGGAGCGGGGGATCGCCGCGTCGAAGATCGAGG
>CAYMQZ010000380.1:0-2348 GCA_964392705.1 uncultured Gemmatimonadota bacterium | reverse complement strand
CCGCCTGGACCCCCTCGTCCCACGTCACGCCGTAGTCGTCGTGGAGGAGCACGACCGCCACGATGCCCAGCAGGAGGACCAGCCACGGAAGCCGCCCCTCCCAGACCGTTCGATTCCTCATCCCGCTCGGTCGTTCATCCGATGTGAGACTCCCGCGTCCGGAACCTCGGTCCCGTCTCGGAACTCGCGCCGGAGGGATTATACTGTGCGCGGTTTCGCGGCGCGGGGATCAGGCCAGGGAGGAGACCGAGTGCTTCGAGCGTCGGAACGCCCGCCGTCGGCACGCCGCCGATGAGCGAGGACGGGGGAGGGGGCTCCTGGAACCTCGCGTGGCTCTCGGCGGCTCTGCGTGCGGCGGAAACGTCCGTCCGCGGCCAATGGATCCGCTACGGCGCCGTCTCGGGGCTGAGCTTCGGCGCCAACCTGGGCCTCCTGTGGATCCTGCACGAGCTCGCGGGCCTGAGCCCGACCCTGGCGTTCGCGGCCGCCATCGTAACGGTGTCCCTTTTCAACTTCCTCCTCGCGCGCTACTACATCTTCCAGGCCGCCGAAGCGGCCCCCGCGGGCCAGCTCCTCCGCTACGCGCTCACGTCCGGCGGCTTCCGCGGGCTCGAGTTCCTGGCCTTCGCGCTCATCGCGGGACTCTCGCGGACGCATTATCTCCTGGCGGCGACGCTGGTGCTGGCGGGCTCCTTCCTCCTCAAGTTCCTCGTCTACCGCAAACGCGTGTTCGTGGCGAGGAGCGGGAACGAGGCGGCCGGCCGGGAGCGGGTCGAGTGACTCACGCCCCCGGTTCGGCCACCCGGATGAGCCCGATGAGCCACGGAAACCGGGTCCGGACGCTCACGTCGTCCGCGTGGCGCGACAGCAACCGCCCCAGGCTCCGGGGATGGAAGTGCTGGATGTGCTCGGGGTGGTCGCCCCACGCGCCGACGTGCCGGCCGCGCAGGAGGTTGCCGAGGCGGAAGTAGGGCTCCCAGGGGACGGAAACGAGCGCGTGTCCGCGGGTCCACCGGAGGATCCTCTCCAGCGCCGCGTCGGGGTCCCCCAGGTGCTCCAGCACCTCCAGGCACAGCGCCAGATCCGCCCAGCCGGGGCGCAGGGGCTCGTCCAGGACGCTGCCCACGGCGAACTCGAGATCGGGGTTGAGCGAGCGGGCCACCTCCACTGCGTCCGGGCTCAGGTCGAGGCCCAGGTAGTCCACATCGGGCAGCCGGTCGCGGATCGCGCGCGCCACGATCCCCTCCCCGCAGCCGAGGTCCACGATCCGCCCGGGCCCGAGGTCGACGACGATCTCCACGACATCGTCCAGGAACCGCCGGATGATCCACCGGGCCAGTGGATTCCGGGTCTGGTACTTCCGGAGGTTGCTGGACTCGCTCCGAGCGATGACGCCGTTCCGACTATTCGACTCGATTCGACCCGCGCCTTCGCTCAAAGGTCTCGTTCCTGCGCTGGACAGGCTGCCGCACGATCAACTCGCCCAGGAGCCCCGTGGAGACGAGCTGCACCCCCACGAGGGTGAGGAGGAACCCGAGGAAGAAGAGCGGCCGCGTGCCGATCGGCCGCTCTCCCAGGAACCACAGCACCGTCATGTAGGCCAGGATCCCCAGTCCCAGCGCCGCGAATACGGTGCCGACGGCTCCGAACAGGTGCAGCGGACGCAGGTTGTAGCGCGTAGTGAGCAGGACGGTGAGGAAGTCGAAGGCGCCCTTGAAGAAGCGGCCCATCCCGTACTTCGTGCGGCCGGTCGTCCGAGGATGGTGGCGAACCGGGATCTCGGCCACGGCGAAGCCGCGCCAGTGGGCCATGACGGTGATGAAGCGGTGCATCTCGCCCACCAGGTCCAGCTCGTCCAGGACCTCGCGCCGGTACGCCTTGAACCCGGAGTTGTGGTCCGCGAGCTCGAGTCCGCTGGCGGCGCTGGTCGCCCAGTTGAAGAATCGGGAGGGGATCGTCTTGTGCCACGGATCCCGGCGCTCCTTCTTCCAGCCGGAGACGACCTCGAAGCCTTCCTCGAGCTTCTCGAGCAGGCGGGGAATCTCGGTCGGGTCGTCCTGCAGGTCCCCGTCCATGGTGACCACGAAGCGGCCCCGGGCGTGGCGGAACCCCGTGGTCAGGGCCGCCGCCTTCCCGAAGTTGCGCCGCAGGTGGGCGACCCGGATCCTGTCGTCCTCTTCGGCCAGCCCGTCCAGGATCGCGGCCGTCCGATCCGTGCTACCGTCGTCGACAAAGATGAGCTCGCCCCGCTCCGGAAGCCGGTCGAGCACGCCGAGCACGGCGTCCGCCAGGGCCTCGACCGAGCCCTCCTCGTTCAGGACGGGCACCACGACGCTTAGGGCGATGGG
>CAYMQZ010000379.1:0-2366 GCA_964392705.1 uncultured Gemmatimonadota bacterium | reverse complement strand
CCCTCCACCCGCCGCACGAGCCCCTGCCGCGCCAGCTCCCCGTACGCCTCCCAGGCGGTGTTCCGGTGCACCCCCACCAGCTCGGCCAGGCGGCGCACGCTCGGCAGGCGCGCCCCCGCCGCCACCTCGCCGTCGCGGATCCCGCTGGCCAACCAGGCCGCGATCTGGCGCCGCACGGGCACCTCCGGGTGCGGCTTCACCCGGGCGAGGTCCAGGTCCACCACGCGCGTCGCCTCCCGTCGTCGATCGTAGTCTTCCGCGGTCGTCGTCGGCTGTCGCGCCGACACCCCCCCTGTTATGGTTTCCCGCCCGATCATCGGGGCGGCATCATCCGCTCGACACGGAGACCACCACCGACCCGGTTCGTTCACGATATGAAGATCATCGTCCTGGGCGCCGGCCTGCAGGGCTCGGCCTGCGCGTACGACCTGCTGCGACGCGAAGACGTGGAGGGGATCACCCTCGGGGACCTGGAGCCCGAGGCCACGCCTCCCTTCCTGGAGTCCGAGCCCCGGCTGCTCCGCACCCCGCTCGACTTCTCCGACCAGGATGCGGTGCGGCGCACCATGGCGGGCCACGACGTGGTCCTCTCCGCGGCCCCGTACTATTTCAACGCCGCGCTGGCCCGGCTGGCGATCGAGGCGGGGTGTCACTTCAGCGACCTGGGCGGGAACACCGAGCTCCTCCGCCGACAGATCGAGCTGGACGGGCGGGCCGGCGAGGCCGGCGTCTCGGTGGTACCCGACATGGGCCTGGCGCCGGGGCTCGTCGACGTGCTCGCGTTCGAGGGCGTCCGCCGGCTGGACGCGGCGCGCAGGGTCCGCATGTACGTGGGCGGCCTGCCGCAGAACCCGAGGCCTCCGCTCGACTACCAGGTCGTGTACTCGCTCGAGGGCGCGCTGGACTACTACACGACGCCGTCCTGGGTCGTGCGGGACGGCCGGGCCGTCGAGGTCGAGGCTCTCTCCGAGGTCGAGGAGCTGGAGTTCGAAGGGCTGGGCCGGCTCGAGGCGTTCCACACCGCGGGAGGGGCGTCGCTGCTCCCCTGGGAGCTGGAGGGCCAGGTCGAGCGGCTGGAGTACAAGACGCTCCGCTACCCGGGCCACGCGGCCACGATGCGGGCCGTCCGCGACCTGGGTCTGCTCTCCAAGGAGCCGGTGACCGTGGACTCGACCCGGGTCGTGCCCCGCCGGCTGTTCATCGCCTGCGTCACGCCGCGCCTCACCCACCCCGATGATCCGGACCTGGTGGTCCTCCGGGTGATCGTCGAGGGCGAGCGGCGCGGCGAGCCGACCCGCCTCGTCTGGGAGCTCCTGGACCGCGAGGATCCCGAGACTGGCATCTCGGCCATGGAGCGGGTGACCGGCTTCAGCCTCGCGATCACCGGGCTCTTCCTCGGGCGGGGCGTGATCCCGGAGCCGGGCGTGGCGCCCGCCTACCGCGCGATTCCCTACGACCTCTACCTGGAGGAGCTGAAGGAGCGGGGGATCCGGGTGCGTCTGGTGGAGAAGGCGGCCGAGGCGCGAAGCGCCTGAAAAGAGGCGCCATGACGAGCTCGAGCAACGAACGGGGGCGCTGACCGAAGTGCGCGCGCGACCGACCCTCTTCCCGCCCGACATGCCGCCCGCCGAGCGCCGCGTGTACGGCGCGGTAGCCGCCTTCTACGCGCTCCTCTTCGCCCTGCTCATCTGGCCCGTCTACCCGCGCTTCGCCGGCGCCCGCCCCTTCGTGCTCGGGATGCCGCTCTCCCTGGTCTACGTGGTCTCCCTGGTGATCCTGGGCTTCCTGGTCCTGCTGGGGCTCTTCCTGTGGGAGGGACGTCGCCGGGCCGGCCGGCGGGACCCCGAGGAATGAAGGCGGATACCGGCCGCTGATGCCCGACTGGGCGGTCGTCCTCGCGGTGACGCTCGGCTACCTCGGCCTCTCGCTGTTGGTGGGGATGGTCTCCGGCAGGAAGGCCTCCCGGAGCACCGAGGGCTACGTGGCGGGCGATCGCTCGCTCGGCTTCCTGGTCCTCTACTTCATCATGGGCGCCTCGATCTTCAGCGCGTTCGCCTTCCTCGGAGGGCCGGGGTGGGCCTACAGCCGCGGCGCCGCCGCCTTCTACATCCTGGCCTACGGCGCGGTGGGCCTCGTCCCCTGGTTCTTCTTCGGCCCCCGGGTGGCGCGGCTGGGCCGGCGGTTCGGCTACGTGACCCAGGCCGAGCTGTTCGCGCACCGGTTCCGCAGCAAGGGGATCTCGGCGCTGCTGGCCGTCATCTCGATTCTGGCCTTCGTCCCCTACCTGATGCTCCAGATGGAGGGCGCGGGCTACATCTTCTCGGTCGTCACCGAGGGGCGGATCCCGGAGTGGGCGGGCGCGGCGA
>CAYMQZ010000378.1:0-2375 GCA_964392705.1 uncultured Gemmatimonadota bacterium | reverse complement strand
CCGCACCCCGACTCGCCGACCAGGGCCACCGTCTCCCCCTCGCCGATCTCGAAGGAGACGTCGTCCACGGCGCGGAGCTCCCCCTCGTCGAGGAAGAAGGTGCTCCGGAGGCGCTCGACGCGGAGGAGCACTACACGTACTTGCGCATCAGGGTCTTCGGATCGAGCGCGTCCCGCAGCCCGTCGGCCAGCAGGTTGAAGCAGAGGATGGTGGTCGCGAGCAGGAGCCCCGGGAAGAGCGCCACCCACCAGGCCACCAGCAGGGCGTCCTGGCCCTGGCTGATCATGTTCCCCCACGAGGGCGTGGGCGGCCGGATGCCGATCCCGAGGAAGGAGAGCCCCGCCTCGGCCCCGACCATCCCGCCCACCATGAGCGCCGCGCTCACCAGCACGGGCGCCAGCGCGTTGGGGATGAGATGACGGATGATGATGAGGTGAGAAGGCAGGCCGATCGCGCGGGCGCTCTCGATGAACTCGCGCTCCTTGAGCGAGAGGATCTCGCCCCGGATGAAGCGCGCCGTCCCCGTCCACGAGGTGAGCCCGAGGATCAACACCAGGACGACGAGATTCGCCTCGAAGACCCCCACCAGCATTAGCATGAGGAAGAAGGTGGGGAAGGCGATGATCACGTCCACCAGCCGCATGAGCAGGTTGTCGATCCAGCCACCGAAGAAGCCGGCCACCGCCCCGTACACCGTCCCCACGCAGACGGCCACGAACACCGCCAGGAGGCCCACGGAGAGGGAGACCCGGGCGCCGTAGACGGCGCGACTGAACAGGTCGCGCCCGAACTCGTCGGTCCCGAACAGGTGCTGCCCCGAGGGTGCCAGGTAGCGAGTCTCGAGCACGTTCTCGATCGCCGCCGGGTCGTAGGGCGCCAGGATCGGGGCGAGGACCGCCACCAGGTAGAGCGCGACGATCAGGTAGACGGCCCCCACGGCCAGCGCGTTCCCGCGGAACCGCCGGAAGGCGATCCGGAACGGGCTTCGGCCGGCGGCGGCCTCCTCCAGGCGCGATGCCGGACGATCCCGGCGCCCGAGGATGCGCCGTGCGTCGAGCACGGAGCCGGCCACGCACGCCAGGAGCGCCGCCACCAGGAAGCGCGTGGCGATCCAGCGGTCGACCCCGTGGCCGCTCCAGGCCTCGAGAAACGCCTCCCAACGGAAAACCAGGACCGCCGCGAGCAGCGCGGCGAGGCCCAGCAGGTGGAACGCGCGCCTCCGGCTCCCGAGCGCCAGGTGCCCCGCACCGGGAAGCAGGGCCAGCGCGAGGGTGACCGAACGCGGCGGGGCCGACGCGCCGGTGGGCGCTTCCGGCCGGGCCGGGGGCGGCCCCGGGGCCCCCGCGTCGGGCGGGCCGGTTCCGCGCAGCTCCGGCTCGCCCCTCATCTCCGCGGCCGCGGGATCGGAACGTTCATCCCCTCCCCTTCCCCGATCCCTCGTAGGAGACCCGCGGGTCCACCACGGCGTAGGTCACATCCGCCAGCAGGTTGCCGAGCACCACGAGCACGGCGGCGATCATGGTGGTGGCGAGGATGACCGGGTAGTCGCGGGCCCCGATCGCCTCCACCGCCAGCAGGCCCATCCCCGGCCAGGCGAACACCTTCTCGATCAGCACCGCTCCCCCGAGCAGGAACGGGAGCGACATCCCGTAGATGGTGAGGATCGGGATCATGGCGTTCCGGAGCGCGTGCTTCAGGATCACGGTGCGCTCCTTCAGCCCCCGGGCCCGGGCCGCCAGCACATACTCCTCGCTCAGCACCTCGAGCAGCTTGTTCCGCATGTAGCGGGCGGTCCCGGCCGCCGAGGCGACGCCGAGCACGAACACCGGCAGCGCCAGGTGCCAGGCCTGGTCCAGCCGCTTCCCCCACCAGGAGAGCATCTCGTAGTCCAGCGACCGCGTCTGCGAGGTGGGGAACCAGCCCAGGTTCACGGAGAAGACGAGGACCAGCATGAGCGCGAGCCAGAAGCCGGGAATCGAGTAGATGACCAGCGAGCCCAGGGTAACCGTCTTGTCGGCCAGCGAGTACTGCCTGACCGCCGAGAAGATGCCGAGCGCGATCCCGACGAGCGCGTCGAACAGGAGCGCCAGTACGGCGAGCTGGAGCGTGTACGGGACCCGCTCGGCGATCAGGCTGGCCACGGGGCGCCGGTAGCGGAACGACTGGCCCAGATCCCCCTGCGCGAGGTTCCCCAGCCACTTCGCGTACTGGACGTGGATCGGCTGATCCAGGCCGAACTTCTGCCGCATCAGCTCGATCACCTCGGGGTCGACCTGCCGGCGCAGGCGGGGCTCCAGGAACATGTCCATGGGGTCCCCGGGCGCCAGATGGACGATGAAGAAGGTGATCGTGGCGATCCCCAGGAGAAGGGGGAT
>CAYMQZ010000377.1:0-2379 GCA_964392705.1 uncultured Gemmatimonadota bacterium | reverse complement strand
TAGTAGCGGACCGCCTCCCGCGGCTCCCCCCGCCCCTCGTGGAGGCGGGCGAGGCGTTCGAGGATGGGGCCGCGTACGGAGAAGTCGAGAATCTGGTGGCGCCACAGCCAGGGCGTCTCCAGGTAACGCTCGTAGGCGGCGATCGCCGAATCGGCCCGGCCCGCGGCCTCGTGGGCCCGGCCCAGGGCCTCCTGCGCGCAGATCTCGCAGAAGCCGACATCGGACCGGTGGAACGCCTCGGCGGCTTCGTCGGGACGGCCTTCGGCGAGGGCGATCTCCCCTTTCGCCCACTGCAGGTTGGACCGCTCCAGCCAGCTCCGGATTTCCGCGGGCGTCTCGTCCTCGAAGCGGCGCACCAGCTCCCGCGCCGTCCCGGGATCGCCGACGATGGCGAGGCTCGCCGCCACGCGAAGGTAAGGCCGGGCCAGCGGCTCCAGCTCCTCGAGCCCGGCGACGGCCTCGGCCAACCGCTCCCGGGCTCGCTCCGAGTCCCCCCACACCCAGTGGTCGACCTCCGCCCTGTCCGCGGCCAGCACGAGGGCCGCCGAGGGGACGCCGCGCTCCCGGTCCAGCCGGGCCGCGCGCTCGAAGAGGCGCTCGGCCTCCTCCAGGCGCCCCCTCAGCGCCGCGATGGCGGCCAGGTCCTGGTTCGCCTCGCGGCGGAGGTAGAGGCTCTCCGCGGCCCGGCTCCGGAAGGCCTCGAAGTGCGTCCGGGCCGCGTCCCACTCCCCGGTCGCGGCCGCCAGCGCCCCCCGGAAAACAGATGTCCGGATGTTGTCGGGAAAGCGCCGGTCGAAGAGGTTGAGCGTCTCGCGGGCCTCCTCCACCTTCCCCTGGGCGAGCTGCTCCTGCGCCGCGTTTCCGTAGGCGATGGCGCTCATCGAATCGACCCCGAACGCCGCCACGTACAGGGACTCGGCGGCGGCGTGATCCCGCAGGAAGCCGCGCATGACCCCCAGGTTGTTGAGGGCGTAGTCATCCTCCGGATACCGTTCGAGCAGGCTCTCGAGCTCGTCCGCGGCCCGGGCCGGCTGGCCCGCCACCTGGTAATGGTACATGGCCGCCGCGTGCCGCCGCTCCCTCTCCGTCAGGCGGTCCCGGTGCTCGAAGGCCCGGGTCAGCGCCTCCACCTGTCGGGCGCGCTGCTCCCCGAAGCGGTTCCCCAGGATGACCCCCAGCTTCCGCCACGCCATGGCGAAGGCCGAGTCCCGCTCGACGGCTTCCTCCAGGAGGGCGATGGCGCGGTCCTCGTCCGACTCCCGGTCCAGCGCCGCCAGGGCCTGGGAGTAGAGGCGAAGGGCGTCGAGCGAGCCCGTGGTGACCTGGGCCAGCGGCTCCTCCCGCTGGAGGGAGCGGAGGGACTCGCCGACCCGCTCCCGGAGGCGCTTCGAAAGGCGGTCGATCGCGTCGATCACGTCCTCCTGCCCCGCGGCCGTCTCCCGGTGGGAGACGAGCACCGTCCCGTCCTCGGCTCGGAGAATCCGTGCCGAGAGCTGATAGCCTCCTCCCACGGCACCGATCTCGCCGGCCACGATCGCCGGGATCCCCTCGCGGAGCGCCACCTCGCGCGCGAGCTCCGGGTCCAGGGTCGCGTCGGCGGGACGCTCCATCCGGCGGAGCGCGTCGGCCACCTGGACCCGCTCGACCACCGTGACGACGTCGGACTGGGCCAGGTCGATCCGGAACGCCTCCGTGGCCGCGCGCGCCAGCGCCACGTCCTCGGACGGCGTCGCGAAATCCGCGACCAGCACCGGGGCCCGCGCCTCCAGGATCCCCTTGGCCACGAGCGTCCCCGCCGGCCCGATCCCCAGACTCCGGGCCCCCAGCCACAGGGCCGTGACCACAGCCAGCCCCGCGAACGCCAGCCCGCCGCCCATCAGGGCGTTCCGCCAGGTGAAGAGCCGATGATGGGTGCCCGAGGCTTCCACCGACCCCGCGCGCGGGCGCCGGGAGTCGGCTGCGGCCGCCGCGGGTTCGTGACGGTCCGACCGGCCCCCCACCGCTTCCGGGGCGACGGCGGAGCCGGACCGCTCTCCCGCTGATCCCTCGTCGGGAACGGCGTCCCCGCGCCCCACGCCCCTCTGCACGATCGCCGTGGCCAGGACGATGGGGAGTCCCAGGAGCAGGAGCACGAGGGAGGCCGGCCCCACCCAGTCGGGGAGTCCCGCCGTATCGGTGAGGACCTCCACCACCTGGAGCACCACCCACGAGGAAGCCACGTAGACGCCCAGAACCTGCCAGAGCGAGCGGCGGTGGATCTCCCGGAGGATCTCCTGGAGCTTCGTCATCTGGCCCTCACTCGGCCACCACGGGGGAGGGGAGAGCACGGGAACATTACGAAGAATGCGCTCACGCAGGTGCGGACTTCAAGACGCGGCC
>CAYMQZ010000376.1:0-2388 GCA_964392705.1 uncultured Gemmatimonadota bacterium | reverse complement strand
GGGGCGAGGTCGATCGGGCATTCCGGTGGCTGGACCGGGCGGTGGAGGACGGGGACCCGGGCCTGTCAGAAATCTTCGTCTTGCCCGAGTTTGACGCGCTCGAGGACGATCCGCGCTGGCCCGCCTTCCTGGAGCGGATCGGAAAATCTCCGGAGGACCTCGAGGCGATCGAGTTCGAGGTCGAGTTGCCGGAGGAGAGTCGGGAGTCGGCGAGGAGCTGAGCGGGGGGCCGGGACGCCGGATGAGGGTGGGGTGGCAACGAGAGGCGGACACACGAGTCTGAGAGTATGTCCATCACACCGGAGGAAGGTCGCGAGGCGTGGTCGAGGAGTTCACTGTGGAGTGAGCGGCCGCGAAGCCCGCTTCCCTGTGCAGCCGGCGTGACCGTGTTTACGGTCGGGTCGCGGCCCGGGGCGAGCCGATGACGCAGCCGGCAGAGGAGCGGGGCGTCGCTGCCGAGCCGTCGGTCCCCCCCGCTCCCCACTGAGCCGTGGGGCAGACGTTCGTGTTCGCCGTCCTCGCGGCGGCGCTCGGCCTGTTCGTCTGGGGACGATGGCGCTACGACGTGGTGGCCCTGGCCGTCCTCCTGGCGCTCGTCGTCCCCGGCATCATCGATCCCGCGGATGCGTTCCTGGGCTTCGGCCACCCGGCCGTGGTCACCGTGGTCGCCGTCCTCGTCATCAGCCGGGCTCTCGAGCGATCCGGCTTCGTCGGGGTGGTCGTCGGATGGATGGGCGGAGTGGGCGGGCGGCCGGTGCTGCAGATCGCGGCCCTGACGACCCTGGTGGCCGTCTGCTCCGCCGTCATGAACAACGTGGGAGCCCTGGCTCTCTTCCTGCCCGTGGCGATCCGGATGGCCCGGGACGACGGCCAGCCGGCCTCCCTCTTCCTCATGCCCCTGGCATTCGGCTCCCTCCTGGGTGGCCTGACCACCCTCATCGGCACCCCTCCGAATATCATCATGGCGACCTTCCGTGCAGAGGAGGCGGGTGCGGCGTTCGGAATGTTCGCCTTCACTCCCGTAGGGGCCGGCGTGGCCGTGGCTGGTCTCCTCTTCATCGTCCTCCTGGGCTGGCGGCTGCTGCCGGAGCGGAAGGGCGAAGCCCAGCCGGAGGAGCTGTTCGAGATCGATGACTACCTTATGGAGGTGCGGATCCCGGAGGGGAGCGAGTGGGCGGGACGGGCGCTCCAGGACATCGTCCCGGACCTGGAGGCCGAGGTCACGGTCGTGGGGATCGCACGTGGGGACAAGGAGATCGTCCCGCCCCTCCACCGCGAGCCGCTCCAGGTCGGCGACGTGTTGCTGCTGGAGGCCGAGCCGGAAGACCTGGAGGCCCTGGTGGCCGACCCCGATCTCGAGCCGGAGGGGGCCCGGGAGCTGATGGACCGCTTCCTCTCCTCGGACAGCGAGATGAGGGTGACCGAGGCGGTGGTGCAGCCCGACTCGCGCTTCTCGGGCCGGACCGTCGTCGAGCTCCAGCTCCGGGCCGGCCACGGGGTGAACCTGCTGGGCGTAGCCCGGCGAGGACGCAGGGTGGAGGGACGTCTCCGCGAGATTGTCCTCGAGGCGGGCGACGTCCTTCTCCTCCAGGGAACCCCTGACGCGATCCGGAGCACCCTCGCGGCCCTGGGGGGGCTTCCACTCGCCGAGCGGGGGGTCGTCGATCTCGGACGGCCTCGACGCCTCGTTCTGGCTGTCGGCATCTTCGCCGTCGCCATCGCCCTCACCGTGGCGGGGCTCCTTCCGGTGCAGGTCGCCCTGACGGCCGCGGCGCTGGCCATGGTGCTCACGGGCACCCTCTCCCTGCAGAACGCCTACGAGAGCGTGGCGTGGCCGGTGATCATTCTCCTCGGTGCCATGCTTCCGGTGGGAGAGGCCCTGGAGTCGACCGGTGGGGCGGACACTCTGGCCGGCCTCCTCCTGGAGGTCAGCGGCTCCCTCCCGCCGGAGGCGTCGCTGGCCGCGCTCCTGGTGGTCACGATGCTGCTCTCGAACGTGATCAACAACGCGGCGGCCACGGTCCTGATGGCGCCGGTCGCCGTGGCGCTGGCGTCGGCCATGGACGCGTCGCTGGATCCCTTCCTGATGGCCGTGGCCGTCGGAGCCTCGAGCGCGTTCCTCACGCCCATCGGCCACCAGTCGAACACCTTGGTGATGGGCCCCGGGGGGTACCGATTCAGCGACTACCTCTACCTGGGGGTCCCCCTGTCCCTGCTTGTGGCCGTCCTGGGGGTGCCCTTGATCCTCCTTGTCTGGCCTCTGTAGCGATCAGCGCGCAGCGACCTGAAGCCCCGGGTTTATCGGAGGCTCGCTGCCTCGAGTGCAGCGTACGCCGGACCAGTGTGAGGTGAGTTCGAGAGGAGGAGACACCAATCTCGCGGTCTGGC
>CAYMQZ010000375.1:0-2395 GCA_964392705.1 uncultured Gemmatimonadota bacterium | reverse complement strand
GTCCTCGCCCGCCTGGTTCTCTAGTTCTGGGGAACGGGCACCGTGTAGACGCTGTAGCGCCGCACCCGCGGATCGGGATTGTAGACCAGCAGGTTCACGACCTCGCCCCCGAGACTCGAGATGGTCCCCCGGTAGTCCTCCGGGGCCTCCACCTGCCGCCCGTTCACGTCCACGATCACGAAGCCCTCGGCGATCTGACCCCACAGGGGGCTGCGGGCGCTCACGTCGGCCACGACCACGCCCTCCACATCCTCCGGGATGTCGAGCTGCCGCCGGATCTCCTCCGAGAGGGGACGGACCTCCAGGCCCAGCGCGTCGGCGGGCTGGCCGGCGGCGATCCGGTCGGGCGTCCCGGCGGTCGGAGATTCCGCGGCCGCGAGCGTGAGGTTCACCCGCTCGCGCTGCTTGGAGTCGCGCTTCACCACGGCGAGCGTCACCCGGTCACCGGGCTCGTGGGCCCGGATCTTCCGCTGCAGGTCGCCCACCGACTGGACGGGCTGGCCTTCCACCTCGAGGATGATGTCGCCGGGCCGGATCCCGGCCCTTGCCGCGGGGCTGTCACCGCCCGTCTCGATCCCGACGCCCACGTCCATCACCTTCACGCCGGCCACGCGGTCGAGGCCGTAGTACTCGGCGTCGTGCGAGGTCACCTCGTCCACGGTCACGCCGATCACGGCGCGGCGCACCTCGCCGTACTCGGCCAGGTCGTCGACCACCTCGCGCACCAGCTCGATCGGGACGGCGAAGCCGTAGCCCTGGTAGGTGCCGGTGGTGCTGAAGATCGCGGTGTTCACGCCGATCACCTCACCCCGGGCGTTCACCAGCGGGCCGCCCGAGTTGCCGGGGTTGATCACCGCGTCGGTCTGGATGAAGTCCTCGATCGCGGGGTTGATCAGCCGGCCCGTCCGCTGCCGGAAGCGCTCGCCCAGGATGCCGATGCTCCGGCCCTTGGCGCTCACGATGCCCGCCGTCACCGTGCCCGGCAGGTTCTGGCCCGCACGCTGGAAGCCGGGACTCCCGATCGCCAGCACCCACTCGCCGACGCGCGTGCTGTCGCTCGAGCCCAGCGGGGCCGGGGTAAGCCCGTTCGCGTCGATCTTCAGCAGCGCCACATCCGTCGTCGGGTCGGTTCCGACGATCTGCACGTCGCGGAACTCGCGGCCGTCGTGAAGCTGCACGGACACCTCGTCCGCGGTCTCCACGACGTGGTTGTTCGTCACGATGTACCCGTCCGAGCTCACGATGAAGCCCGAGCCGGTGCCCCGCTGCAGCGGGAGCTCGTCAGGGTCGAGCGGCTGCTGCTCGAAGAACTCGTCGAAGAAGTCGTCGAACGGGCTCGGGATCTCCCCCCGCCGCTCGGGCGGGATCCGGCCCCGTGCCTGCAGCCGCACCTCCTGCTGGACGGCGATCGTGACCACGGCGGGATGGATCCGCGTGGCGATCTCGCTGAAGCCGCGGGCCCAGTCCGGGTCTTCGGTGCCGGGCGGCGCTCCGATCACGAGGTCGGGACCGCCCGTGCCGCCCGCCGCGAACGACAGCGGCGTGAGGTCCAGGGCGGCGGTGAGGCCCACGCCCAGCACGAAGGCCAGGGCGGCCGTGAGGATGACGTCGAGCTTGGCTCGTAGTGGATCGCGCATGACCGCCTTCTGCGTCTGTGGTTTCCGTGTCGTCGTGATCTGCCGGGGGATCGGACGGCCCGGCCCGATCGGCGTGGCGCCGTCGGGCCGGGAGCCGAACCCTCCCTTTCGATACTCGGACGGGCGTCGAAGTTGCCCGCGCTACTTCTCGTCCTCGACGATCTCGTAGTCCGCTTCGACGACCTCCTCCTCGTCCTCGGCCGTCTCCGGCTCGGCCGCGCCGGGCTCGAACCCGGCCGCGCCCTCCGGCCCCGCGGCGCCCTCCGCGCCCGCGCCGGCGGTCGCGCCCGCCTTCGCATACATCTTCTGGGCGGCCTCCTGGACGGCCTTCTGGATCGCCTCGGTCGCGGCCTGGATCTCGCCGTGGTCGTCCTCCTTCAGGGCCTTGCGACCCCGCTCGAGCGCCTCCTCGATCTTCTTCTTGTCGTCGGCCTCGAGGTTCTCCGACCAGTCCTCGAGGTTCTTCTCGGTCTGGTAGACCAGCGAGTCCAGCCGGTTGCGCGACTCCACGCGCTCCCGCCGCTCCCGGTCCTCGTCGGCGTGCGTCTCGGCCTCCTCGACCATCCGCTCGATCTCCTGCTCGGAGAGTCCGGAGGACGCCTCGATCCGGATCTTCTGCTCCTTGCCGGTCGCCTTGTCCTTGGCGCTCACGTGCAGGATCCCGTTCGCGTCGATGTCGAAGGTCACCTCGATCTGCGGCACGCCCCGGGGCGCCGGCGGGATGCCGGTGAGCTGGAAGCGGCCGATCGTCTTGTTGT
>CAYMQZ010000374.1:0-2399 GCA_964392705.1 uncultured Gemmatimonadota bacterium | reverse complement strand
GCACCACGCGGAGAGGCCGTACGCCGGGCTGGAGGAGCGGACCATCAAGGCCCTGTCGGCGGAGGAGCGCCGGGAGCTGCTGGAGGGCGAGGGGATGGGCCTCGCCCTGGCGGCCGAGCTGAACGGGTATCCGGGTCCGAAGCACGTCCTGGAGCTGGCCGACTCCCTGGCGCTCGACGCGGAACAGCGCGAGCGGGTGGAGGCCGTGAGACGCCGGATGCGGGAGCGGGCCGTCGAGCTGGGTCGGCAAGTCGTCGAGGCCGAACAGGCGCTGGATTCCCTTTTCGCTTCGGGGGCGGCGATCGCGCCGGAGGTGGAGGCTCGCGCGGAGGCGATCGGCCGCCTGCGAGGCCGGCTCCGCGCCGTGCACCTGACCGCCCACCTGGAGACCCGTCGCCTCCTCACCGACCGGCAGGCGCGACGCTACGACCGGCTCAGGGGCTACGCCGGCGAGCATGACCGGGATGGCGCGCACCGGCACGAGGAGGGCGACCGACCGGATCGACCGTGAGGCTCGGCCGTGAGGCAGGGACCGGCGGCGACCTCTTCCGGGGCTGGTTCGGGAGGCTGGTGCTGCCGGCCATCGTCCTCCAGTCGGTCCTCATCGGGGGCGGCTACGCCACCGGCCGCGAGATCGTGGAGTACGGGGCGAAGTACGGGGCGAGGGGCTGGGTGGCGGTGCTGGCCATCTTCCTGGGCTTCACGGTCATGGCGGCCCTCACCTTCGAGGTGGCCCGCGTCTTCCGCGCCTACGACTACAAGTCCTTCATCCGCCAGCTGATCGGACGGGGCTGGCCCGCTTTCGACCTCCTGTTCGCCGCCATGGCGGTCCTGATCATAGCGGTGATGGCCTCGGCGGCGGCGAACATCATGCGGGAGACGCTGGGCGTCCCCGGTCTCGCGGGAACGGCGATCATCGTGGCGGCCGTGGGCGCGCTGCTGTACTTGGGGGCCGGGGCCATCGAGGCCTTCAAGAGCGTGGGCACGGGGATGCTGTATCTCGCCTACCTGGTCTTCGGCGTCCTCGTCCTCTCCCGGGGCTGGGGCGCGGTGGAGGCCGTCTTCGCGTCGGGGGACGCCTCCTACCTGCCGGAGGCCGGAACGGGGGCCGTCCTCCTCTCGGGGGTCCTCTACGTGGGCTACAACCTGGCTGTCTTCCCCGCCGTCCTCTTCACCCTCCACCGACAGACGACGCGCCGGGAGACGATCGCCGCGGGCGTGGTCGCGGGGCTGCTCATGACCCTGCCGTTCGCGCTGACCTACGCGTGCCTGATGGCATTCTATCCCGACCCTCGGGTGCTGGAGGCCCCCGTGCCGTGGCTCCGGATGCTGGCCGAGACGGGGGGCGGGCCGGCCGTCGTCGCCTTCGGGGTCGTAATGGGGTGGACGCTCCTGGAGACCAGCGTGGGCCTCATCCACGCGCTCCTGGACCGGATCGACCGGGACCTGCGGGTGGGGGGGATGACGGCCCCGCCGGGTGCCGCGGGGGCGGCCGCCTCGTCGAGCGGGACGAGGCCGGCCGCACAGCCGGACGCCCGCGGGCTCTCCCGGCTCCAGAGCGGGCTCCTGGGAGCGGGGATCCTGGCCGCCGCGGCGCTCCTCTCGCGGTTCGGGATCATCGCGCTGGTGGCGCGGGGCTACGCGTTCATGGGCTATCTGTTCATCGCCCTCTTCGCGCTCCCCCTGCTCACCGTGGGCGTCCTTCGCGTGGCCCGGGCTCGCGGCGCCTGAATCGAGCGGGAGCGGCATCGTACGGCTCCCTCGAGCCCCCTCCTTCAGGAGACGCGGATCTCGATCTCGCGCCAGTGCTCGTGCCGGAACCGCCACACGCTGAGGAGACAGCGCGTGATGTGTCCCAGCAGGATCGCCAGCCAGATCTGGTAGGCCTGCAGCTGGGAGACCGCCTGGATGACGGCGCACATGCCGAGCGGCACGACGAGCTGCGAGACCAGGCTGATGTACAGGGGGCTCCGCGTGTCCCCGGTCCCCTGCAGCGCCCCCGTATAGGCGAGCGCCACGGTGATGAACAGCCCCGAGGCGCTGAGGAACGCCAGCAGCTCGACGCCCAGGTCGATCACGGCCGGGTCGTCGATCCCGAACGCCGCGAGCAGGAGGCGGGGGATCACCAGGAACAGGATGCCCACGACGACCGCCACGCCCAGACCGATCCGCGCCGCGACGCGCACCCCCTCGATGCTGCGCTCGGGCTTGTCGGCCCCCAGGTTCTGGCCCGCTACGGCGGCGGTCGCGCCCATCAGCCCCACCGAGGTCCAGGTGATGAGCGAGAACAGCTCGGTGTAGGCGATCGCGTAGGCCGCCTGGGCCTCGGCGCTCAGCTCCAGCGAGCCGACGAAGCGGAGGAGCAGCACGCCGCCCACGTTCATGGCCACGCCCTGCAC
>CAYMQZ010000373.1:0-2413 GCA_964392705.1 uncultured Gemmatimonadota bacterium | reverse complement strand
CGCCGCTCGCTCTGGCAGGTGCTGGGGCTGTACGTGGTGGGCTCCTGGATCGCGCTGCAGGTGGTGGAGACGCTCTCGGAGACGGTGGGACTGCCGGAGTGGTTCGGGCCGGCGGCGTTCGGGCTGCTGATCGTGGGTCTGCCGATCGTGGTGGCGACGGCGTTCGTGCAGGAGGGAGCGGGAGGGGGGAAGGCCGAGGCCGAGTCGGGCGACGGCGGATCGGAGGCGGCCGGGGAGCCCGGTCGGGCGGCGCGGGAGCCGGCGGGCGCGGGCTCGCGATCGATGGCCTCCGGGCGGCCGTCGTCGTCCGAGGGCCCGTCGCCGCCCGAGCGCTCGGCGTCGGTCGCCGCTGGCCCACCGTCGGCGGCCGCGGGCGGGACCCGCCACCGTCTTCTCACCTGGCGGAACGCGATCCTGGGCGGGGTGGCGGCGTTCGCCCTGCTGGGCCTGGTCACGGCGGGCTGGATGGCGATGCGGACGCTGGGGATCGGTCCGGCCGGCACGCTCGTGGCCAGGGGCGTCTTCGAGGAGGGGATCGACGTCGTCCTGGCGGACTTCGAGAGTCCGGATCCGGAGCTGGCCGACGTGGTCACGGGCGCGCTGCGGATCGACCTGGTCGAGTCGCCCACGATCCGGGTCGTCCCCCGCTCCGAGCTCGCGGAGGTCCTGTCACGCATGCGGCGGGACGAGGGCGAGAAGATCACCGGCCAGCTCGCCCGCGAGCTCGCCGTCCGGGAGGGATACGGGGCGATCATCGAGGGCGACGTGGGCACGGCGGGCTCGGGCTACGTGCTCACGGCCAGCATTCTGGGAGGCGAGGCGTGGGAGCCATTGGCCGGCTTCCGCGCCACGGCCCGGAGCGAGGACGAGCTGATCGACGCGATCGAGGGGCTCTCCCGCGACATCCGCAAGAAGGCCGGGGAGTCGCTTCGCTCGGTGCGGGGGGCCCCGCCGCTGGAGCAGGTTACGACGGCATCGCTCCATGCCCTGCGCGCCTACACGCGGGCGGGCGCGCGGGAGAGCGAGGGCGATCGGGAGGGGGCGCTCGAACTGTACGAGCGGGCCGTCGCGCTCGATACCGGCTTCGCGATGGCGCACCGGAAAGTCGCGGTGCTGCTCGGGAACATGGGAATCCGCCGCGGCGACCAGGTGGCGGCGCTCACCCGCGCCTTCGAGCTCCGCGAGCGGCTGCCGGAGCGGGAGCGTCTCCAGGCCGAGGCGTACTACCACCTGAACGTGACGGGTGACCGGGACGCCGTGACCCGCACCTACGAGGCGCTCCTCGAGCTCGATCCGGAAGACGGGACGGCCCTGAACAACCTCGCCATGGTCCACCGGGCTCGTGGACGGCTGGAGGAGTCGGAGCGTCTGCTGGAGCGGGCCGTCTCGGCGGAGCCGTTCGAGGTCGCGTTCAGCAACCTGGCGCTCACCCGCGCCCGGATGGGGCGGCCCGCGGCCGCCGAGGCGGCGCTGGACAGCGGGATCGCCCGGCTCCCCGGGGCCGTCCGCATCTTCGAGTATCTGCGAACGGAGCTCACCGCCTCGCTGGGCCGTTACGGCGCGGCGGACTCGATGGTCGCCACGTACGAGGAGCGGTTTCGCGATCCGGAGGCGGTCGGCAACGCCGCCCGACTCCGCTTCCGACTCGACGCGGTGCGGGGGCGGCTGCGGGCGGCCGAGGCGCACCTGGTGGCGTTCGATCGCGCTTCCGACTTCTGGGCGAACCCGATGGGTGTGGCCTACCTGCGGTCCTCCCTCGCGCTCGTGCGCCGCGACAGCGCAGCGGCGGCCGGAACGGCCCTGGCCCCGCACGAGCGCCTGCGTGACTCGCTCCGCGCCGGCGACCGCCGGTACTTCCTCACCGTGGAAGCGCTGCTCGAGGCCGGGCGGCGGGCCGAGGCCGAGCGGCTGTTCGAGGAGTGGCGGGAGCTGGTTCCCGACGGCGAGCTCGGGGACGACGGACGGGACGACCGCCGCGGGGTCGAGGCCCGGCTCGCCTTCGCCCGCGGGAACCTGGAAGCGGCGGCCCGGCTGTGGCAGGCGCAGCGGCGGGAATGCCCGGGACGGCCGCCGTGCGCGCTCGGAGCGGCCCTCGGCCTCGCGCGCGTCCACGAGCGGGCGGGAAACGCGGCGGCTGCCGTCGCCGAGTACGAGCGCGCCCTCTCGGAGCCGTTCCTGAATCGCACCTGGTTCGACGCTCTCCGGCGAGGGCCGGTGCTCGAGCGGCTCGGCCAGCTCTACGACGAGGCGGGCGACCCGGAGAACGCGGCGAGGTACTACGCGCAGTTCGTGGAGCTGTGGGCCGACGCCGACGAGGAGCTCCAGCCGCGGGTGCGCGCGGCGCAGGAGCGGCTGGAAGAGATCGTGGCGGAGCGGGGGTGACCGTGCGCAGCCACGCGTTCCTCGCCCCGAT
>CAYMQZ010000372.1:0-2423 GCA_964392705.1 uncultured Gemmatimonadota bacterium | reverse complement strand
GTAGGACGCCGAGCGCTTCAACCAGGGGAACCCCGTGACCGAACCCGCCCACGCCACCATCGAGCGCGTCCTCGCCCGCCTCGGGCGGAAGCTCGTCGTCGGGCTCCCCCTCGGCCTCGGGAAGCCCGTCGAGCTCGTGAACGCCTTCTACCGGCGCGCCCGGTCGGACGCCTCCATCGAGCTCGAGATCGTCACCGCCCTGTCGCTCGACCCCCCGACCGCGCGCGGCGACCTCGAGCGGCGGTTCCTCGAGCCGTTCGTGCGGCGCCACTTCGGCCCCGACTATCCGCGGCTCGAGTACGTGGAAGACCTCCGGCGCCGCCGGCTGCCGGACAACGTCCGCGTCTCCGAGTTCTACCTGCGGTCGGGGGCCTTCCTCGGGAACCCGCTCGTCCAGCGACACTACATCTCGAGCAACTACACCCACGTGGCCCGCGACCTGGCGGACCGCGGCGTGAACCTGGTCCTCCAGCTCGTGGCCGAAGGGCGCGTCGAAGGCGCCCTCCGGTACAGCCTCTCCTCGAACCCCGACGTGACGCTCGACCTGGCGGATCGCTTGCGGCGCGAGCCCGGCCGCGAGTGGATGATGATCGGCCAGGTCCACCCCGAGCTCCCCTTCATGCACGGCGACGCCGTGGTCGGGCCGGACTTCTTCGACGAGATCCTCCCGGCCGGGGCGCCCCACCGGCTGTTCGCCGTCCCGCGCGAGCCCGTCTCCGTCCGGGACTACTGGGTCGGGCTCCACGCCAGCCAACTGGTGGCCGACGGGGGCACCCTCCAGATCGGGATCGGCGCGCTGAGCGACGCCCTCGTCCGCGCGCTGCTCCTCCGCCACCGGGAGAACGGGGCCTACCGGGCCCTGCTCGACCGGGCCGGGCCGCCGGGGACAGCGCCGGAGGAAGCGCCGGGGGGAGCCGCGGCGGGAGGGCCGGCCGGCCACGGGGCCCTCGGCGGGCGGGATCCCTTCGCGCTCGGGCTGTACGGGGCGAGCGAGATGTTCATGGACGGGTTCATGCACCTCTACCGGGCCGGGATCCTGGCGCGCGAGGTGTTCGAGGATCCCGAGATCCAGGCCCGCGCCGACGCCGGACGGCTCGACGAGAGGCCCGAGCTCGTGGGGACGGGCGCGCTCATGGACGCGGCCTTCTTCCTCGGCAGCCGTCCCTTCTACGAGTTCCTGAACGGGCTCGACGCCGACGAGCGGCCCCGCTTCCGCATGACCTCGGTGGGCCGCATCAACCAGCTCTACGGCGGGAACGAGGCGCTCGAGCTGCTCCAGCGGCGCGGGGCGCGGTTCTTCAACACCTGCATGATGGTCGACGCCACCGGCGCCGCCGTCTCCGACGGGCTGGCCGACCACCAGGTGGTGAGCGGCGTGGGCGGGCAGTACAACTTCGTCGCCATGGCCCACGCCATGGAGGACGGGCGCTCGATCCTCATGCTTCGGAGCACGCGGGAATCGGACGGTACCCCGACCTCGAACATCGTGTGGGAGTATCCGCAGGCGACCATCCCGCGGCATCTGAGAGACCTCGTGGTCACCGAATACGGCGTCGCCGACCTGCGCGGACGGACCGACGAGGAGTGCATCCAGGCGCTGGTGGCCGTGGCCGACGCCCGCTTCCAGGACGCCCTCGCCTCGAAGGCCAAGGCCGCCGGGAAGCTCGACCCGGCCTGGCGGGTGCCGGAGGCCGCCCGCGCGAACACGCCGGAGCGGCTGCGGGAGCGGCTGGCGCCCGAGCGGGAGGCGGGGCTCTTCCCCGACTACCCGTTCGGCTCGGACTTCACCGATGTCGAGGAGAGGCTCCTCCGGGCGCTCCGGCACCTGAAGCGGCGCGCCGGGAGCCGGCTGGCGCTCCTGGCCGACGCGCTCCGGGGCCGTCCCGCCGACTTCCCCGACGAGATGGCGCGCATGGACCTGGGGCGACCGCGCGGGCTGCGGGAGCGGCTCTCCGCGCGCGCCCTGTCCCGGGCCCTCGACGAGACCCGGCCCGGGAGAGGCGGCGAGGCGTAGCGCCGGAGGCTCGCCCCGGGTCGCGGAACATTTGTACGGTTTTTATGTACAAAACTATACGAATGCAAAAAGAGAGACTCCTGGCTTCATTCCTTTCACGACGGAGACACCATATGCAAGACCGGAACAAGATGCCGACGATCAAACGAGACGAGCTCAAACAGAAGATCGACAGCGGCGACGAGTTCGTGCTGCTCGAGGCGCTGCCGCGCGACGCGTTCGACAAGGGCCACCTTCCGAACGCCCAACACTTTCCGCGCGAGATGGCCAACGAGCGGGCGTCGCAGCTGATCCCGAACAAGGAGACGCCGGTCGTGGTCTACTGCTCGGGCCTCGAGTGCGACTCGTCCCTCAAGGCCGCGAGGGCGCTGCGCGAGATGGGCTACGAGAACGTCAGGCGCTACGAGGG
>CAYMQZ010000371.1:0-2425 GCA_964392705.1 uncultured Gemmatimonadota bacterium | reverse complement strand
CTCGGGGTCGGACCGGTTCGTACGGCGGCCTGGTGGCCCCCGAGCCGCAGGAGATCCGCTCCGGGAAGCCCCGGACCCCTCGGGACGGCGCGCGGACGCGTGTCACGGGGACTGCGGCCGGACGTTGCACAAGGGAGAGACGCCTGTTTTCCATGAAGAGAGCGTTGTTGGTTCTGGCTTGCCTGGCTACGCCGACGCCCGCGGCGGCCCAGATCTGCGGTACGTTCGCCGAGGCCGCCGACCACCTCGTACGGCATCGCGAGGTGTTCGATGGTGCAAAGTGGGCGGATGCTCGGGCATCACTCGGCATCGAGACGATCGCCCCGAATGATCCCGTCGAATTGGTGATGGACACGGCCGCGTGCACTTCTCTGATCGACAAGGAAGTGGAGATACACGGCCTGCCATTTCTTCCTGGTCCAACCAGCTATGCCATCTACCGATATGGCGACTACCACGCCATCGAGTACAGGCCGCCGCCACGGCAAGTCGGGGACACGATCTATCACGCCAACGCCGAGCTAAACGTGTATACGGTGGGGCAAGGGCAGAAGTTCAAGGGCACGATACCGCTCGATTGGCAATCGGAGTTGGACATCAAGAGGCCCACCCCCTCCACGGGCTCCTTCCGTGCCGGGGTGGGCGCCCCTCAGCCGCCGGAGGCCGCCGGCGCGTCGACCGGGCCGGCCACGAAGCGGTCGATCCTCCAGGACCCGTCGGCGCCGCGCTCCCAGCGCAGGAAGTAGTTGCCGCGGACCTCCTCCCGGTCCCCGGATCCGGCCCGTGCGGTCTCCTCGTACTGCCCCAGCTCGTAGGCGGCATCGCCGTACACGAACCGGTCGGCCGTCCGGAACTCGACCGAGGTCACCGCACCGCCCCCACCGTAGAAGTCGTCCACGAAGGCGGCGACCGCAGCGCCCTGGAGATCCAGGCCCGGCAGGAGCACCCGGGCGTCCTCGGTCCAGAACCCCTTCACTTCCGCCGGATCTCCCCGGAGCAGGGCCTGCTCGTACGCTTCGATCCGCTGGACCGGCTCCGCCCGTAGCTGCGCGGTCTCCTGACGAGCCTCCCCCTCGTCGGCGGCTCCGCAGCCCGCCGATCCCAGCGCCAGTCCAGCCACCAGAAGCATCCGCCCCGCGTGCCTCATGCGTCCCTCCTGATTCAGTCGGTCCCCGAGTCGTGACGATGGTGTCCCTCCGAGAGGCATGGAGAACCCCTCAGGATAACCTCTCTCGTCGACCGGGGTCGACGCGTCCCTGGCGCGACCGTCGGGAGGGGACCGTCGTTTCCCGGAGCGAATCTCCTGCGGCTCGGGGGCGAGGTCGTTTCACCTCCGCCCGGTCCGACCCGAGTCGCGGAAAATTCGCGGAGGGAAACGCCGGTCCCCGACCCACGCGCGGCGCTCGTGGGGATTGAACCGTCGTGTGGACAGGGCTATCTTATTCTCAACCGGTTGAGAACAGAGCCGCGAGTAGCGCCACGAGCGGCACGAGGACCACGAGGAGCGAAGCGACGGGACGATGACCGATGTGGTGACCACCAGCCCTCCCCTGGGGTGCGCGGCGGTGATGATGGGGCTCTTCCGGGCGGCGCTCGAGGAGCAGCGACTCCCGATCACCCACCAGCGGGAGGCGGTCGCGCGCGCGCTGTTCGAGTCGGGGCGTCATTTGTCGGCCGACGACGTCGCCGAGCGTCTCCGCGAGCGCGGCGAGCAGATCGGAAAGGCCACGATCTATCGGACCCTGAACCTGCTGGTCGAGGTCGGCCTCGCCACCGAGCACGACTTCGACGAGGGCTTCAAGCGCTACGAGACGCGGGCCGGGCCGTCGCACCACGACCATCTCATCTGCACCTCGTGCGGCAGCGTGACGGAGTTCCAGCGGCCCGAGCTGGAGTCCTTGCAGGAGGAGGTGGCGGGGGCGCGCGGCTTCCGGGTGCTGACCCGCCAGCTCAAGCTGTACGGGCTCTGCGCCGAGTGCGGCGCGGAATCGGAAGACGGTCTCCGGCGTGCCGGTTGACGAAAAGGATCCCACCGCCGCGCCGACCCCGCGTTCCCGACCCGGCGGCGCGAAGGAGCGTCTCTGTCGGCTCCTGGCCGAGCGATCCTTCCGCGCCGGAGACTTCGTGCTCTCTTCCGGGGCCCGCAGCGACTACTACATCGACGCTCGAACCACGACCATGCACGCCGAGGGACAGGTCCTGATCGGCAAGGTGGGCTTCGAGGCGATCCGGGACGCGGAGCTCGAGCCCGACGCGATCGGAGGGCTCACGATGGGGGCCGATCCGGTGGCGTACGCCATCGCGGCCGAGAGCTGGCGGCAGGGTCTGCCGATTCACGCCTTCTCGGTCCGCAAGCGACCCAAGCGGCATGGGCGCAGCCGGCTCATCGAGGGCTGCTTCGAGGGCGGCGCCCGCGTCGTGATCG
>CAYMQZ010000370.1:0-2449 GCA_964392705.1 uncultured Gemmatimonadota bacterium | reverse complement strand
GGCCGTCTCCAGCACTTCGGCTCGCGCGGCGCGCTGGACATCGAGGGCCTGGGCGAGGAGACGGCCAGGCTGCTCGTGGGCGAGCGCCTGGTGGCGGACCTTCCGGATCTGTTCGACCTGGAGGTCGACGACCTGGTCGGCCTCGAGGGGTTCGCCGAGAAGTCCGCCCGGAACCTGGTCGAGGCGATCCGCGGGGTGGCCGAGGGGGCCGAGCTCCGCCGCTTCCTGTACGGCCTGGGGGTTCCGGAGGTCGGGAGCACGGTGGCCCGCGACCTGGCCCGGCACTTCGGCTCCTTCGAGGCGTTGCGCGCGGCCGACGAGGAGAGGCTCCAGGAGGTGGAGGGCGTGGGCCCCAAGATGGCCGTGCAGATCACCGGCTTCTTCCGGGAGCCGCGGAACGCGGAGCTCCTGGACGAGCTGCTCGAGAAGGTGAGACTGGAGGAGCCGGAGGCCGGGAAGCGGCCGCGGGCCCTGGACGGGCTCACCTTCGTGTTCACGGGGGAGCTCGAGCGCTTCAGCCGGGACGAGGCGAAGGAGCTGGTGGAGTCGCTGGGGGGACGGGCCACCTCGTCGGTGAGCGGCCGGACCGACTACGTGGTGGCCGGCCCTGGGGCCGGCTCGAAGCTGGAGGAGGCCCGCGAGCGGGAGGTCCGGGTGCTCGACGAGGAGGGTTTCCTGGAGTTGCTGCGCGAGAAGGGGGCCGACATCTGATGGAGAACGTCGAGATCGCCGACGCGTTCGAGCGGGTGGCCGACCTGCTGGAGATCCAGGAGGCGAACCCGTTCCGCGTGCGCGCCTACCGGAACGCGGCCCGGACGGTGGAGAGCCACGCCGTCCCGATGCAGAAGATGCTGGAGCGGGACGAGGACCTGACCGAGCTGCCCGGCATCGGGAAGGAGATGGCCTCCCACATCCGCGAGCTGGTCGAGACGGGACAGCTCTCGACCTTCGTCGAGCTCTCGAAGGAGGTTCCCCCCTCGCTCATCGAGCTGATGCGACTGCCCGGGGTCGGCCCCAAGAAGGCGCGGAAGCTGTGGCAGGAGCTGGGGGTCGAGACCGTGGAGGCGCTGGAGGAGGAGGCCCGGGCGGAGCGCGTGCAGGAGCTGGAGGGCTTCGGCGCCAAGACCCAGGCCAGGATCCTCGAGGGGATCGAGAGCTACCGCCGGCACACCAGCCGCTTCCGCCTCTCCGAGGTCGACGAGCTGGTCCAGCCGCTCCTCGAGCACATGCGCGGGATCGAGGAGGTCGAGCGGGTCGAGGTGGCCGGAAGCTGGCGCCGCCGCCGCGAGACGGTGGGCGACGTGGACCTGCTGGTGCGGGCGTCCGAGCCCGGGCCCGTGGTGGAGCGCTTCACCTCCTTCCCCCGGGTGAGAGAGGTCCTCGCCACGGGCGACACGAAGGCGTCCGTCAAGTTCGGCAACGGGCTGCAGGTGGACCTCCGCATCGTGCCCGAGGAGAGCTACGGCGCCGCCCTCGTCTACTTCACGGGCTCCAAGCAGCACAACATCAAGCTGCGCCAGCGGGCCCTCGACCGGAGCCTCCGGGTCTCCGAATACGGCGTCTTCCGGATCCCGGAGGAGGCGGAGGACGGAGACGGCGAGGACGGCTCGAACGACGCCGTACCCTCGGGCGGGTCCGAAGCCCCGGGCGGGTCCGAAGCCTCGGGCGCCGAGGGGCGCGGCCCGGTGACCGGCGAGCGGCTCGCCGGGGAAGACGAGGAGGAGGTGTACGCGGCGCTCGACCTTCCCTGGATCCCCCCGGAGCTGCGCGAGGACCGCGGCGAGATCGACGCCGCCGAGGCGGGCGAGCTGCCGGAGCTGGTGACGATGGACGACCTGCGCGGCGACCTCCAGATGCACTCCACCTGGTCGGACGGGAAGAACTCGATCGAGGAGATGCTCGAGGCGTGCGCGGAGCGCGGCTACGCGTACTTCGCGATCACCGACCACAGCCAGGCCCTGGCCATGACCGGGGGGCTGGACGAGGCGAAGCTGCGCGAGCAGTGGGAGGAGATCGAGGAGGTGCAGGCGCGGCACGAGGGCATCCGGATCCTCCGGAGCCTCGAGGTGGACATCCTGAAGGACGGAAGCCTGGACCTCTCGGACGAGATGCTCGAGCGGCTCGACCTCGTCGTCGTCTCCATCCACTCCTACTTCGACCTGCCGGCCGACGAGCAGACCGACCGCGTGCTGCGCGCGCTCGAGCACCCCGAGGTGAACGTCCTGGCCCACCCCACCGGCCGGATCATCAACCGACGCGACCCGATCCGGCTCGAGGTGGATGAGGTGCTGCGGGCGGCCGCCGAGCGGGGGGTGGCCGTCGAGCTGAACGCGCAGCCCGACCGGCTGGACCTCCGGGACACGCAACTGATGCGGGCGCGCGAGCTGGGGGTCCCCGTGGCGATCTCGACCGACGCGCACCGCACCGCCGAGCTCGACTTCGTCCGCTA
>CAYMQZ010000369.1:0-2451 GCA_964392705.1 uncultured Gemmatimonadota bacterium | reverse complement strand
CGCGAACGATCGATCAGCGCGGAAACGGTCGTGACCCGATAGCCGCGGCGCCGTAGCGCGGGAAGCGCGTGGCGGAGCGTCTCGGCCGTCCGTGCGCCTCGCCCCTCGCCGTCGTGCAGGATGACGATCGACCCGGGCCGCGCCCAACCGACGACGAATCGCGCCGCCAGCCCCGGCCACCGCACGACCGTGTCGAACGGGTAGACGGTGCCGAGGATGAGCCGATATCCGTGCGCCCTCGCGCGCCGCACGATCCGGTCACTGTACAATCCGCCCGCCGGCCGCAGCCAGCGCGGCTCCGCGTATCGGGAAAGCACCCGGTGGGCCCGCCGAAGTCGACGCTCGAAGGTCGCCGAGTCCAGACCGCGGCTCGGAGCGTCCTTCCACATGTGGTTCGCGACCTCGTGGCCACGGTCGACGATGGCCCGGACGAGCTCGGGGTGCCGCTGGGCACGGGACCCGATGAGGAAGAACGTGGCCCGCGCCTCATGACGCTCGAGGACCTCCAGGATCTCCGGGGTCGTCGCCGGGTCGGGCCCGTCATCGATCGTGAGGGCGACGGCGCGCTCCGGGGTCGGGACGCGAAACAGGACCTCGGGGGACCGCGAGCTCCAGAGGCGGAAGAGAAGCGGGGAGAGCCAGTAGAGGCTCGGCCCGAGCGCGAGGAGCAGAAGGAGAAGGAGAAAGACGCCGCCGGCCACCCACGAGCGCCGCGATCGGACGGCGCGAGATTCTTCGTCGCCGCGCTCCGCGCTCACGGTCTCGCCCCGGCAGCGCGTTCCCGAGGGTCTACATGACCGATCGCCTCAGCTCCCGGGAAGACCCTCGAGACCTTGCGGAGCGGCCTTCGCGGTCAGCCGCGGCCGAAGCAGAGGAGTCCCGACCGCCCGGCGAGCCGCCGAACGGCCGGGCTCCCGACGGGATCAGCTCCGAGCCTTGATCGCCGCGTCCTCGCGCACCAGGGCCAGGCCGGGGCTGTTGAAGTTCCAGGTCGCGACCTTCTCGTAGAGCCGCGTCGCCTCGGCGGTCTCGCCTGCTCCCTCCAGCGCTTTCGCGTGGTAGTAGTTGACGTAGATGTTGTCTTCGTCGGCCTGCTCGAAGTGCCCTACCGCCTCGTCGTAGTTCTCGCGCTCGAGGCTCACGAACCCGAGGAGGGCATGGATCGGCTGGTTCTTCTCCGGGTCCGCGCTCGGCTCGAGGATGCTCCTCGCCTCGTCCGCCTTCTGGACCGCCAGGTCGAGCTCGCCCTCGCGCGCGGCCAGGAATCCGTCGGTGATCGCGGCCGTCGCGCGCACGCCACGTCGGGCCTCCTCCGTGCCAGCCAGCTCCGCCTGCTCCTCGAGGAGGCGGTTTCGTCGCTCGATCGCGCGCCGCGCCACGTCGAACATGTCGTGGTGCAGCGCGATGGTGATGATCGTGTTGAGTCCGAAGATCTTCTGGCCGCGGGCGCCGGGGATTCCCATGCCGTCGATCTCGTTCACGAGCTCGTTCAGCTCGTCGATCGCGGCCTGCGCGTTCCCCTCGTGGACGCTCACCAGCGACCGGTAGACGCCGAAGGCGGCCGCCTGGTTCTTCCCCTCCTCGAGCTCGATCGCCCGGTCGTAGTCGGAGCGCGCCTCGTCGTACCGTCCGAGGAACGAGCGGACGTGCCCGCGCTGCTGATAACCGATTCCGTTGTCGGGGTCGAGCTCGGCCACGCGCGTGTACTGCTCCGCCGCAGTCTCGAGCTGCCCCTGGGCCCGATAAGCATCACCGAGGAGGTCGTGGGGCACGGCCTCTTCCGGCGCGAGCTCCACCGCCTTCTCGGCGTGCGTCTGCGCCTGGGCCAGATCCCGGGGCTCGGCCAACAGGTACGAGTTCGCCAGGACCATGTGGGCCGGGGCGAAGGTGGACCCGATCTCCGCGGCCTCGCGAAGAGAGACCCGCGCCTCCTCCTCTCGCCCCACGTCGCTCTGTGCGGAGGCGAGGACCATCCGGGCGCGGGGGCTCGACGGCTGGACCTCGGTCAGTCGGCGAGCCGTCTCCAGGGCGGCCATCTCGTCCCCCTGAAAGCTCTGGACCTCCGCCTCGATCATCAGCCGTTCGGCCTCGCTCGCGTCGGCGGCCTTCTCCGAGGCCGTCTCGAGGTGCCGCTTGTACTCCTCGAGGCTGGTGGAGGCGAACGCCAGGTTCAGATGGGCGAGCGCGAAATCGGGATCGGCGGCCACCGCCTGCTCCAGGTGACCGCGGGCATCGTCCGGACGCCCCATGTCGAGCGCGTACTGCCCCGCGAGGAAGTGACTTCTCGCCTCGTCGGATGACGTGGTGAGCGGGATCGTCTCCGACGCCAGGGACGCCGGGGTGAAGTCTCCCTCCTGGGCGACCGCGGTCGAGGACCACGGGATCAGGAGGAGACCGGAGACCAGGAGTCCGAATCGCTTCATTTTTCAACTCCGCGGATGGGGGGAAGCC
>CAYMQZ010000368.1:0-2455 GCA_964392705.1 uncultured Gemmatimonadota bacterium | reverse complement strand
CCGCGGATGAGCGCCGCCTCGTCGGGCTCCCCGCCGCGGCGCAGCGGACGCCAGATGTCGTACGCCACGTTCCCTCCCGCGATCAGCAGGTAGCTGTCGATGGTCGACATGGCCGTCGCCACGACCCCCGCCAGGAACAGGCCGAGCAGCCCGACCGGCAGCACGGCGACCGTGGTCTCGAGCAGGGCGTAGCGCGGCTCGGCGACCGGCAACCCGGAGACCCGCGCCACCATGCCGAGGATCGTGACCACCCAGTCGAAGGCGGCCCACAGGACCACCCCGATCGTGAGCGCCACGGCCACTGCCCGATAGCTCGTGGCCGCGAAGATCCGCTGGTAAAAGCCCGGCTCCACCAGGGCGGAAGCGGCTCCCAGCGCGAACACCAGCAGGATCGGGACGGGATAGGTACCGGTGGGCTCCGCGTAGCTGGCCGGCAATCCGGCCAGCACGGCGTCGACCCCACCGACCCGGTCCAGACCGATCCACGCGGCCACGCCGAGCGTCACGCACATGAGGACGAACTGCACGGTGTCGGTGAGCGAGTCCGCGACGAGCCCGCCGAGGACGGTGTACGCGAGGCTGAACCCGGCGCCGGCGAGGACGCCCCACCGGAAGGGGAGGCCGAACAGCACGTCCAGCAGGACGGCCAGCCCCATGACCGCCAGGATCGGGACCGAGTAGACGAAGGAGGCCACCGCCCCGATCACGCGGGCCGGGTTCCCGTAGAACTCCCCCAGCACGTCGGGCAGCGAGAGGAAGTCGTACCGCTTCAGTCGCCGGGCGACCAGCAGGGCCGCGACCAGGATGAAGAGGTAGTAGGGGCGGGCGTAGACGAAGAAGGCGACGAGACCCTCCTGGTAGGAGACCTCGGAGACGCCGAACAGGACGTCGAGCCCGTAGTAGGTGGAGACGAGCGTGCAGACGAGCAGCGGTGTGGTGAGCCGGCCGGAGACGACGAAGTACTCGCGGAAGGAGCCGATCCTCCGTCCCACGTAGAGGCCGAGCCCCAGCATCGCCAGCAGGTAGCCCGCCAGGATGGCGAGGTCGATGGGATGCGCCGCGCCGGTCGTCATGGCCCGCCGACCATCATGGCCCGCCAGCCGTCATGGCCCGCCGGCCCTCCTGGCCCGCCGGCGGTGATCGGCGCCGGCCGCCGTCGGCGGGGCCCTCACGAGGAGGGACAGGCGCGCACGATCCCTCCCAGCCGACCCCGGGCCCGGTCCGCCTCCTCCGGCGCCTCGAACGGCCCGACCAGCACCCGGGTGAGGCCGTCCGGGCCCGTCTCCCGGCGCACGGCGTACCCGAGCGCGCGCACCCGCTCGACCGCCGCCCGGACGTTCCGGGCGTCGCCGAACGCCCCCACCTGCAGCTCGAGACACCCGGGCCCCCTCGCCATCTCGACCACCGTCAGGCGAACCTCGGCCGTCCCCGGGCCCAGGAGCCCCAGCTCGCGGGCCGCGGCGCGCGACACGTCCAGGATGCGACCCCGCTTGAACGGGCCCCGGTCGTTGATCCGCACCACGGCCGCGTTCCGGCTCTCGCGGTTCTCGACCCGCACCACGGTTCCGAACGGCAGCCACGGGTGGGCCGCCGTCATCGCCTCCATGTCGTAGCGCTCGCCCGACGCGGTGGGACGGCCGTGGAACCCCGGCCCGTACCACGATGCGAGGCCCGTCTCGCTCCACCCGGGGCGGATCGGCTCGGGCGCGGGGCCCCGCGAGGCGCATCCCGCCGCGCCCGTCACGGCCAGGGCCAGAGCGAACGCCGCGGCGAGCCAGGGGCTCCCCCGATCCGCCGGCGGCGCGCCTGGAGGGGACGGCGCGCCTGGAGGGGACGGCGCGGCGAGCCGCGCCGGCGTGGCCATCGTCGGGGCAAGGAGCGTCCGGGCGTTCACGTGGCTGCGAATTGACCCCGGCCGCCTCCGCTTGCGCAAGAGCCGGTCGACGGAGACGATCCTGGCTCGGGGAGTCGGGCAGCGGCCCGTGGGGGAGGGTCCCGTGGGCCTCGTAGCCGGCCGGAGGGCCGTGCGGGGCGACGCGACGAGGAGCACCTGAGGAAGGGACGGCGAAGCATGACGCGTGCGGCGAACCTCGGCTACCCGCGGATCGGGCCGGGCCGCGAGCTGAAGCGGGCTACCGAGAGCTACTGGCGGGGCGAGGCCGACGCCGACGGCCTCCGTCGGACGGCGGCCGAGCTCCGGGCCCGGGCATGGCGCCGGCAGCGGGACGCCGGGATCGAGCACGTCCCCTCGAACGACTTCTCCTTCTACGACCACGTGCTCGACGCGGTCTGCCTCGTCGGCGCCGTGCCGGAGCGGTACCGCTGGGAGGCGGAGGAGGTGGACCTCGACACCTACTTCGCCATGGCCCGCGGCGTCCAGCGCGAGGGGCTGGACGTGCCGGCCATGGAGATGACCAAGTGGTTCGACACGAACTACCACTACATCGTGCCCGAG
>CAYMQZ010000367.1:0-2456 GCA_964392705.1 uncultured Gemmatimonadota bacterium | reverse complement strand
CTGCTCGCCATTCCGGCGGCGTGGGCGGCCGCGATCGTCGTGTTCCGGACCGCGCCCCACCGTTCCCTGAACCGCCGCCTCGCGTTCCTGCTGCTTCTCGAGGGCTGCTGGATCGGGGGGACGGCCTTCTTCCTCGTCGAGGATCCGAGCCTCGCCTTCGCCCTGGCGACGGTGGCCATGGCGGCCATGTCCGCGCTTCCCTTCCAGTACCTGGCCTTCCTCGGCGTCGCGCTCGACACGCCGCTCGTGGCGCCCTTCCGCTCGCGCATCGCCTTCTGGATCCTGGCCCTCGGCAGCGCGGGCGTGGCGACGTGGGTGCTGCTCTCGCCCTCCACGTTCGCCGGCGAGCTCTACTCGCCCTCCTGGGCCACCTGGAACTTCTACTTCCGGCCCGCCGGACAGCGGGCGGCGCAGGTCGTGGGGGCCGTCTCGCTGTTCGGCCTGGCCGCGGCGGTCCACGCCTATCGTCGGGCGAGGCCCGGTACGGCGGCCCGCATACGCGCCAGGTGGTTCGCGATCGCCTTCGGCCTGTGGGACGCCTACACGGGGACGACGCTCGTCCTATACGGCGTCCTCCGCGACCTCCCCTTCTGGGGCGACTTCATCTACAACCCGGGCCAGACCACGATCTATCTGATCTTCGTCCTCCTGCTGGCCTACGGCGTGCTCCACACCCAGCTCTTCGACATCGACCTCAAGCTCAAGCTCGCCCTGAGACAGAGCACCGTCGGGGCGTTCTTCGCGGTCGCGTTCTTCGTGGGCAGCGAGGTGCTGGAGCGGTTCATCCCGGTGGACGGCGTGGTCCTGGGGCTCCTCGTGTCCGGGGCGATCGTCCTGGCCCTCCGCCCCATCCAGCGCTTCGCCGAGGGCGTCTCGAACCACCTGATGGGGGGCGTGCTGGAGACGCAGGAGTACCTCCGGGACCGCAAGCATCTGGTCTACCGGGCGGCGCTCGAGGGGGCGGTCGAGGATGAGACGGTCACCAGGCGGGAACGGGCGATCCTGGACCGCCTGCGCGAGGAGCTGGGGATTCCCGATGCCGTAGCCCGGAAGCTCGAGCGGGAGGTGCTGGTCACGGGATCGCCGGCGTAACCTTCCCGCCCCGGCCTCGTCCTACTGTCGGAAGCCGATGTCCCGGCTTCGTTCGGGACCCGATGGGGACTCCAACCGCCGAGAGAATCCCGTGGACCAACCGACGCGAAGCACCCCGAGAGCCGCAGGTTCCGATTTGAACGCCCTCCTGTTCGAGGCCTTCTTCGGCCACCGGCCGGACGAGCCCGCTCCCCCCTTCTCGACCGACCTCGCGACGGCCTGGATCCTTCTGCAACGGCTGCTGGAGGAGCACAGGTGGGTCGAGGTGGTGGGAACCGGGGACGGGGGCTGGATCTGCCGGATCCACGATCCGGGCTACTCCGATCCCCAGTGGCTGGGGACCGTGGTCGGGGAGGGGCCGACCGCCCCGCTGGCCATCTGCAGGGCGGCCCAGCGCATCGCGGACGGCGCGGATGCCAGGCGGCGCGCGACCGCGTGATGCGCCGTCCGGCGGAAGGAGCGGCGGACGGGGCGAGCCGGGCGAGCCACGAGGGCCGTAACCTTTCGGCCCGCGCCTCGTCCAATCGATCGGCGCCGATCCCCGTTCCGGGCGTCGGCGCCGACCCGAACGACGATGAACCGATGGCCTTCGGCCGGCGGGAATGGCTCCGCCGCCGAGGGCGTCAGCGAACCCTCGAGAAGGGAGAGGCGGTCATGATGAACCGAGAAGGTCGAGAAGGTCGACGCGCCGTGGGCGCGAGAGCCGGCTGGGGGACGGCGGGGCTGGCGGTGTGCCTGCTCTCTCTGGGCGGGCTGCTGGCCTGCGAGTCGAGCGTCGGGCCGGCCGACGGCCCCGGTCAGTTCACGGTCCTCCTCACGGACGCCCCGTTCCCGTTCGAGCTCGTCGCCGAGGCGAACGTGACGATCGACCGGGTGGAGGTCGTGGGCGAAGAGGGCGTCCAGATCCTGGCCGAGGGCGAGCAGTCCTTCAACCTGCTCGACCTGCAGAACGGGGTGACGGCGGCGCTCGGCACGACCGAGATGCCGGAGGGCCGGGTGTCCCAGATCCGGCTGATCGTCAGCGAGGCGAGCATCGTGCTGGTCGATGACGACCCGAGCGACGCCGAGGCGGGCGAGACGTTCGAGCTGTTCGTTCCGAGCGGCGCGCAGACCGGCATCAAGATCATGCTCGCCGCCGACGTCGATGCCGGGATGGAGACGATCGCCACCCTGGACTTCGACGTCGAGGATTCCTTCATCGTCCAGGGCAACCCGGACACGCCGGCGGGCATCCACGGCTTCCTGTTCAAGCCGGTGATCAGGGTCGCCAGCGTGTCGGAGTCGGAGGTCGCCGCGGCCGGTGACGAGGGCGAAGAGGAGGAAGAGGAAGCCGAGGAAGAAGAGGAAGAGGAAGAGGAAGAGGA
>CAYMQZ010000366.1:0-2464 GCA_964392705.1 uncultured Gemmatimonadota bacterium | reverse complement strand
TGTGCGCGAGCATGTCAAGGGACCCCCCTGCGAGCATGAAACGTGACCCCCCTGTTCGGCGGTCACGATCGGATGACGGGGCATGCCAGGCCTAAGCAGCTTTGCCTCCTTTCCGTCGGGCCTTGAGCTCCTTCATGCGGTAGGAGTCGCCGACGATCGGGACGAGGTGGGCGTGGTGGACGAGCCGGTCGAGGACCGCGGAGGCGATGACGGCGTCGGGAAAGACCTCGGCCCAGGACTCGAAGCTCTTGTTCGAGGTGACGATGGTGGAGGCCCGCTCGTAGCGGCTGGCGACGATCCGGTAGAAGGCGTCGGCCAGGAGCCGGTCGAGCGGGGTGAAGCCGAGCTCGTCGAGGATGATGAGGTCGGGCTCGACGAATTCGGCGATCCGCTCCTCGGTGGTGTGATCGGCCATGGAGGCGCGGAGCGTGGCGGCCAGGTCCTGGATGGTGGTGAAGCGGACGTGGTAGCCGGCCTCGCAGGCCTTCATGCCGAGGGCCACCGAGAGGTGCGACTTCCCGGTTCCGGGCTGGCCGACGAAGATCACGTTCTCCCGGCGCTCGACGAAGTCGCAGCTGGCCAGGGTCTTGATGAGCTTGACGTCGAGCTTCGGCTGGAAGTCGAAGTCGAATTCGGCCAGCGTCTTGGGGACCGGGAAACCGGCGGCCTTGATCCGCTTCATGAGCCCCTTGTTCTCGCGGGCGGCGATCTCTCCGTCCACGAGCGCCTCGAGAAACTCGAGGTAGGAGTGCTTCTGCTGCAGCGAGTCGGCGTTCTGCGCCTCCACGGCCTGGGCCATGTAGCCGAGCCGGAGCCGCCGGAGCCGGGTGTCGAGCGGAGCGGCGTTCATGCAGCCACCTCCTCTCCCAGCAGCGCGTCGTACTCCGTAAGCGGCCGGCCGAAGTCATGAGCGGGCCCGCGGGGTCGCGGGGCCCGGTCGGGCAGCGGGAGCGCGTGGAGGCCCGCCTCCAGGATCCGCTCCAGCCGACGGGCGCCGTCGGTGGCCCCGAAGAAGAGCGCCCGCTCACAGGCCCCCTCCAGGGCTCCGGAGCCGTGGATCTCGAGCAGCCGGTCCATACGAGCCAGCTGGTCGCCGAAGACCCAGGGCCCGCGACGGAGCCGGTGCAGAAACTCGGCGCTGTGGGGTCCGGCCGCCCGCACTGCCTCGAGCCGCCTGCGGTGGATCTCGTGGCTCGAGATCCGCTTGGTGGGCGGGTAGTGGTCCGGGTCGGTGACGTCCTGGCCCCGACCGGTGGCCCGCCGGTGCCGGGCCACGGGCTCCCCGTCGGTGAAGACAGCCAACTCCTCGGCCCCGAGCCGCACCAGCACCCGCTGACCGACGTGGGGGTGGGGGACCGAGTAGAAGTTGCCGGCTACCTGGATGTGGCAGTCCTTCCGGACCTTGTAGAGGCCCCAGTCGCAGATCTCGAAGGGGTCCTCCGGCAGCGGCCGGAGCGCGCCCCGCTCCTCACCGAACAGCTCTACCGGGCGTCGGCGCGTGGTCCCGTGGATCCGTACGTTGGCGACCTCGTCCCGCCAGCGGGCGAGGTGGGCCCGGGCTTCTTCCAGCGAGCCGAAGCTGCGGCCCCGGAAGCAGTTTCCCTTCGCGTACCCGATGTCCCGCTCCGTCCGACCCTTGTCGGTCGGCGTGGCGGGCCGGGCGGCGTCGGGCACCGTCCCGTAATGCCGGCAGAAGCGGAAGAAGTCCTCCTGGTAGTAGCGCTGCCCCAGCCGATCGATCAGCACCGCCGCCTTCAGGTTGTCCGGCTTCAGCCGCTCGGGCGCTCCGCCCAGGTGCTCGAAACCCCGACGGATCGCCCCGAGGAAGGACGGCACCCGCTGATCGGTCACCAGCTCGTAGTAGGCCAGCCGGCTGTAGCATAGCGTGAGGACGAACAGGTAGATCCGGCGCGATCGACCCTCCACCGGCAGACGCCCGATCTCTCCGAAGTCGATCTGCGCCTCCTCGCCCGGCCGGTACCGCATCCGGCAGTAGACCTCCGGCTCCCGGGGACGCAGCTGCCTCACCCGTCGCTGGACCGTGTGATAGCAGGCATCGAAGCCCTCGAGCTCACACAGGTCCTGGTAGATCTGGACCGCCGACAGCCCCTGCCCGACCTTCCCCTCGATCACCCCTCCGAAGGCGTCCAGCTTGCTCGGGACCCGGGACCGACGGGGCTCCCGGGCTCCCGCTTCCACTCGGCCCACGTACTTCCGCACCGTCCGGACGTCGATCCCCAGACGCCGGGCGATCTCCTTCTTCGGAACCCCTTCCTCCCACAGGGCCCGAACACTCAGAAACGTGCTCATCGAGATCACCTCCGGCCCTCCTCCCTTCGGCGTGAAGTCGCACTCGACTTCTTCGCCTCCGGGAGCCCGGCCTGCAATGGCCTTCACTCCGACGGCCGGAGGGGGGTCACGTTTCATGCTCTTTTGGGGGGTCACGTTTCGTGCACGGTAACAC
>CAYMQZ010000365.1:0-2469 GCA_964392705.1 uncultured Gemmatimonadota bacterium | reverse complement strand
GTGCGCGGGGATCCCGACGCGGAGCGCTGGGGGCTGCCGATCGGTCCGCAGGGACGGGTGCGAGTGGAGCCCACGCTCGAGCTGCCGGGCCGGCCCGACGTCCACGTGATCGGGGACCTCGCCTATCTCGAGCAGGACGGCGACGCTCCGCCCATGGTCGCCCCGGTCGCGATCCAGCAGGGCGAGCACGCGGCCGAGAACATCCTCCGGCGGCTCCGCGGCGAGGCTCCCCTTCCCTTCCACTACCGGGACATGGGCGTGCTGGCCGTCGTCGGCCGGAACGCCGCCGCGGCGCAGGTCTACGGCCGCTCCTTCACGGGCTGGCCCGCCTGGCTCCTCTGGCTGGGGATCCACATCGTGAAGCTGATCGGCTTCCGGAACCGGTTGGTCGTCCTGATCAACTGGGCGTGGGACTACTTCTTCTACGAGCGTGCCGTCCGCCTCATCCTCCCCCTGCGCGAAGCGACCCGCCTGGAGGCGCTCCATGCGACGCCGGAGGAGGCGGGGCTCATCGCTCCACCGCCCTCCGACGACGGCTAGCAGGTCGCTAGCGGGGCCCGGCGCCGGCGCCGCCAGCCATCAGGCCGGGCCGGGGTGGGCGTCCAAGGCCCGCCATCAGAGCGGCCCGCGGTTCCAGGGACCCCGGATGGCGAACGTCATGCCCCGGTGCCCCGGCCCGCGCGACCGCGTGTCGCCCTGGATGTTGAGGAACAGGGTTTCTCCGTCCGGGGCGAAGCAGGCCCCCGCGAACTCACGGTCGTTGACGAGATTCCGGGCGAAGTCGAAGATCTCGCCCGCCGGCGTGAGACCCCGCACGCGCTGCACCTGGCCCGGGCCGTCCTCGCACAGCAGCAACCCGCCCCGCGGGCTCACGGTCAGGTTGTCGGGACGGTCCAGCACTTCCGGTCCCGGCGACTCGAAGACGAGCGTGAGTCGCTCGCGGCCGGGCTCGTAGGCCCATACCTGGCCGCAGCCGGCGTCCCCCCCGTCGGTGGCGTGGAAGTAGATCCGCCCGTCGCCGTGCCAGCATCCCTCGAGGCGGGAGAAACGGGCCGCGCCCCTCTCGCGACCCTGGCGGTGCACGGCCTGGGGGTCGGTCCCGGCTCCGGTGGGGTCCGGCTCCGCGATCGGGACCCAACGGACGCGGAGGGCCTCCCCTGGCGCCTGGCCGGCGGTCAGGTCGGCGCCGGGAGCCCCGGCGATGGCCAGCATCTCGAGCCGCCCTCCGGCGCGGAGTTCACCGGGCCGGTCGGGGGTGAAGCGGTAGAAGCCCGCCCGGCTCTGGTCCTCGGTCTCGTAGACGATGTCCGTCTCCGGGTCCACGGCGACGGCCTCGTGGACGAAGCGTCCCAGGGCCACCAGCGGCTCGGCCGCCACCTCCTCCTCGACCTCCGCGGGGACCTCGAAGACGTAGCCGTGCTCCCGCCCGTAGCCCCGAAGCTCGCCGGCGGTCGTCTCCTCGCAGGTGAGCCAGCTTCCCCACGGGGTGGGCCCGCCGGCGCAGTTCACCAGCGTCCCGCTCAGGCTCACGAAGTCCCGCACCAGCCGCGGGGCGCCATCCGCGTCGATCGCGACCTCCAGGGACGTCACCGCGCCGCCGGCCGCCCGGTCGTACGCCCGCTCGGGGTCGCCCCGTAGGGTGGCGAGCTCGGCGGGGTCCCGGTCCTCGTGGTTCCGGAGCAGCCGCACGTTTCCGTTCGGGAGCGGGAACGCGGCCATCCCGTCGTGGGCGCGCGGCGTCGGCCGACCGTCGGACATCGGCTCCCCTTCGACCCCGAACAGGGCGTAGCCGAAGCTGGCCGGCAGGGCCAGCTCGTCCCCGACGGCGCGCAGGGGTCCGTATCCCGGGTGCGTGCGCAGGCGGCCGCGACGCCCCGCGTCGGAGGCGCAGGCCAGCAGCCCCTGAAGCGACGGCGTGATCGCGGCGGCGCCGGCCGCGCGGCCGGCGCGAGCCAGGAAGCTTCGCCGATCCATCCGCCCTTTCCTCCCTGCCGTGACGTTGTTGGAGAGCCGCTCGTCTCCTATACTGAAATCGTGTCTTCACCACAAACGACCCCCGGTACGCACATCTGCCGGAATTCGGAACCACGCGGCCCCGAGCCGCGCGACCGGGTCCGGCACCGAGGAGGACCGATGATTCGTTGTTTCCGCGTTTCGGCCACGACGCTCGGGGTTCTGCTGCTGTTGCCCGCCTCCGCCCTGGCGCAGGAGGAGACGCAGACCCTGAAGGGCGAGCTGGCGGCCTGTTACGTGGGCCAGGACCTGTCGAACGAGGAGCACCTGGCCTGCGCGAACCTCTGCATGCAACTCGCCGTCCCGATGGTGCTCGTGGCGGAGGACGGGCACGTGTACGTGCCAACCGACGCCGACGCCCAGCGCCTCAACCGGCACGCCAACCAACTGGTCGAGATCCAGGGCACCACGGCCGAGCAGGCGGAGTGCCGGACGATCGCCGTCGGGAACATCAAG
>CAYMQZ010000364.1:0-2471 GCA_964392705.1 uncultured Gemmatimonadota bacterium | reverse complement strand
GCGGTGGGGGGCCTGGAGACCGTCGTCCAGGGCCTGGCCCGCGGCCTCCGGCGGCGTGGTCACGACGTGCGCGTGGCCGCCGTGGTCGAGCCCGACTCCGGAAGCGACCCGTTCTTCGAGCCTCTCCGCGAGGCGGACGTTCCCGTCAGCCGCATCGCCCTGCCCGCGCGCGCCTACCTGCGCGAGCGGCGCGCGGTCCGGGAGCTGTGCCGCGAGCTTCGCCCCGACGTGGTGCACACGCACGGCTATCGGACCGACATCCTGGACGCTCCGGTGGCTCGCGGGGAGGGCAGCGCGACGGCCACGACCCTGCACGGCTCGAGCATGATGGCGGGGGACGGAGATCGCGAGAGCTTCTTCGAGTGGCTGCAGCTCAAGGTTCTCCGTCGCTTCGACGGCGTCGTGGCCGTATCCCGGGAGCTGGCGGACCGTCTGGCCGAGGAGGGCGTGCCGCCGGATCGCATCCACCTGATCCCGAACGGCTGGTCGCCGGTCCACCGGCCCCTGGATCGCGCCGCCGCCCGTCGGGAGCTGGGGATTCCCGAAGCGCGGTCGGTGGTGGGATTCGTGGGTCGCCTCATCCGGGTCAAGGGCGCCGACGTACTCCTCCGGGCGGGCGCGCGGTTGCCCGACGTGTCGGTCTCGGTCATCGGCGATGGCATCGCCCGTCCCGAGCTCGAAGCGCTGGCCGCCGACCTGGGAGTCTCCGACCGGGTGGCCTTCCACGGCGAGATCGAGGCCGCCGCGCGCCTCCACCCCGCCTTCGACGTCTTCGCGCTCAGCTCCCGCTCCGAGGGCACGCCGGTCACCCTCCTGGAGGCGATCGCCGCCGGCGTTCCGGTCGTGGCGAGCGCCGTGGGCGGGGTCCCCGAGGTGCTGGGCGAGGAGGGCGGAAGGCTCGTGCCTCCCGAGGACCCCGTGGCCCTGGCGGCAGCGCTGCGCGAGGCGCTGGAGGATCGGGGGGCAGCCGCCGCCCGGGCCGCCGTCGCGCGCGAGCGGCTCGACCGCGCGTTCTCCGCCGAGGCCTGGCTGGATCGGCACGAGGCCCTGTACCGGGCCTGCATCGAACGCCGCGGCGCCCGCACCGTGCGCCGCGGCGGCCGCTCATGAGCGGGGTCGCGTGGCTCGTGGTCGCCCTGCCGCTCGCGGTGGCCGGCTACGCCTACCTGGGGTATCCCCTGGCCCTCCGGATCGCGCTCCTGCTCCACGAGCCCCGGGGCTATCCGAGAGCCGACCCGCCGGAATGGCCGCCGGTGAGCGTCTCCCTCCCGGCGCACAACGAGGAGGGCGTGATCGGCGGCACCCTCGATGCCCTGCTCGCCGCCGAGTATCCGGCCGACAGGCTCCAGATCGTGGTCGTCTCCGATGCCTCGACCGACCGGACGGACGAGATCGTGTCCGCCTACGCCGATCGCGGCGTCGAGCTGGTGCGTCAGCCGGAGCGGCGCGGGAAGACGGCGGCCGAGCGTGCGGCCGCCGGGCGGCTGAGGGGCGAGATCGTGGTGAACATGGACGCGTCGATCCGCATCCCTCCGGGATCGCTCGAGGCGCTCGTCCGTCCCTTCGTCGATCCGGAGATCGGCCTGGCGTCCGGGCGGGACGTCAGCGTCGCCCCCTCCGAGATGGAGCGGGGCGCCAACCTGGGCGAGTCCGGCTACGTGGGCTACGAGATGCTCGTGCGCTCGCTCGAGACGAGGCTGTACTCGATCGTGGGGGCCAGCGGCTGCTTCTACGCGATCCGGCGCGAGCTGCACGCCTCGCCCCTTCCGGACGAGCTGAGCCGGGACTTCGCGAGCGCCCTGATCTGCCGGGAGGCCGGCTACCGGGCGGTCTCGGTGGACGAGGCGGTGGCGCTGGTCCCCCGCACCGACTCCCTGAGGCGGGAGTTCCGGCGCAAGGTCCGCACGATGTCCCGGGGCCTGCAGACGCTGTGGCACAAGAGGCGGCTCCTGAATCCGCTGCGCTACGGCGGGTTCGCCTGGATGCTGGCGAGCCACAAGCTCTGCCGCTGGCTCGTGCCGGCCACCCTCCCGCTCGCCGTCGCCGGCCTCGCCGCCCTCAGCCTCGAGTCCGTCGTCGCGCGAGCGGCCCTCGGCGCGGTCGTCATGGGGGGCCTGGTGGCGGGAGCGGCGCTGGCCTGGCCGGAGGACCGGCCGCTGCCCAGGCCGCTGGCGCTGATCGGCTACCTGGTGCTGGCCAACCTCGCTGGCGTCATGGCCTGGGCCCGGGCGCTCAGGGGCGAGCGAAGCGCGATCTGGCAGCCCACACGCCGGGCGTGAGGGCGGAGCTTCAGCCGATCTCCGCGTCCGCGTAGTAGTAGTTCACGTAGTGGTTGTAATACGGGGCGTCTTCCGGCACCGCGTTCAGCACCGTGCCCACGATGTGGAGCTCCACGTTCCCGACCATCTCCAGCTTCGTCCGGGCCAGGTCCTCGTTCGTGCTCCCCGAGCGGACGACGAGGATGCACTTGT
>CAYMQZ010000363.1:0-2479 GCA_964392705.1 uncultured Gemmatimonadota bacterium | reverse complement strand
GGGAACCAACGGGTCGCCGCCGCATACCCTGAATCTCGGTGTCTCGGCCCATCCTCCGACCCGCGACCATGAACGGTTCCGTGAAGCCATCGACGCGCCGTCGTGCCCCGTGGCTCGCGCTGATTCCGTGGCTCGCGCCGGGCCTGATCCTGGGGCTCGGCGCCTGCGGCGACAACGCCGAGCCCGCCTGGCACGACGAGGGAGCGTACCGCTGGCGCTCCCTCGAGTTCTCGAGCCGCGGGGATCCGGGCTTCACCTCGCGGCCCGCCCGGCGCACGGGCGTCGACTTCGAGAACCGCCTCACGACGGACCAGATCCGCCACAACGAGCACCTGCTGGCCGGCTCCGGCGTGGCGCTGGGCGACGTGGACGGCGACGGCCTCGTGGACATCTACCTGGCCCGCCACGACGGGCCGAACGCGCTCTACCGCAACCTGGGGGGCTGGAAATTCGAGGAGGTGGCGGCCGAGGCGGGCGTGACGGCGCCGGACCGCTTCTCGACCGGGGCCGTCCTGGCCGATGTGGACGGCGACCGCGACCCGGACCTGCTGATCACGGCGCTGGGCGGGCCCAACGCCCTCTACCTGAACGACGGGGCCGGCCGCTTCACCGAGGCCACCGAGGCGGCGGGCCTGGCCTCGGAGCTGGGCAGCACCACGATGGCGCTGGCCGACGTGGACGGCGACGGCGACCTGGACCTCTACGTCGCCAACTACAAGAAGGTGAGCGCCGAGGACCTCATCCCGCCCTGGGAGCGCACCTACGCGAAGATCGTCCGCGAGACGGAGGAGGGGCCGGTCGTGGTCCCGGGGCTGCGCGAGCACTACCGGATCGTCGAGCTGCCGGAGCGGGACATCGTGGCCTACGTGCAGCGCGCCGAGCCCGACCGGCTGTACCTGAACGATGGGCCTGGCCCGGACGGGGTCCCGCGGTTCCGCTCCGTTCCCTGGACCGAGGGCCGCTTCCTGGACGAGGAGGGCCGGCCGCTGGTCGAGCCGCCGGACCTGTTCGGGCTGGCCGCGCGCTTCTACGACGTGGACGGAGACGGCGATCCCGACCTGTACGTCTGCAACGACTTCGAGGACCCCGACCTGTTCTTCGTGAACGACGGGACGGGCCGGTTCCGGAAGATCCGGCGCGTGGCCGTGCGCGCCACCAGCAACGCCTGCATGGCGGTGGACTTCGCGGACGTCGACCGCGACGGGGACGTGGACTGGTTCGAGCTGGACATGCGGAGCCGCGACCCGCTCCTCCGCCGCACGCAGATGCCGTCGCACACGGCGCTCGTTAAGCTCCCGGGCGAGATCGAGAACCGGCCGCAGATGCAGCGGAACACGCTCTTCCTGAACCGCGGAGACGGCACGTTCGCGCAGGCGGCCGAGTACGCGGGCGTGGAGGCCTCGGGCTGGTCCTGGTCGGCCCTGTTCCTGGACGCCGATCTGGACGGCTACGAGGACCTGCTGGTCGGGAACGGGCACGAGCTGAACGTGCAGGACCTGGACGCCGACCTCCTGGTCCGCCGGACCGGCGAGGCGATCGCCGCGGGCCGGCGGGGCATGGACTGGCGCGACCTGCGCTTCCTCTACCCGGACCTCCACACCGGCAACGTCGCCTTCCGGAACCGCGGCGACCTCACCTTCGAGGAGACCGGCCAGGCGTGGGGGTTCGACCTCGGACCGGACGTCTCGCACGGGATGGCGGCCGGCGACCTGGACGGCGACGGGGACGCGGACGTGGTGATCAACCGCCTCGGGGCGCCCGCCGCGCTGCTCCGGAACGACGCGCCCGGCCGGCGGGTGGCGGTCCGGCTGTGGGGCGAGCCCCCGAACACGGCCGGCGTCGGCGCGAAGATCCGGGTCCTGGGGGGCGCGGTGCCCGTCCAGGAGCGCGAGGTGACGCTCGGCGGGCTCTACCTGTCGAGCTCCGAGCCCCAGGTCTCCTTCGCCGCGGGGGAGGCGGAGGAGCTGAGGATCGAGGTCCGCTGGCCGGGCGGCGGCCGGAGCGTCGTGCGCGGGGCGAGGCCCGACCGCCTCTACGAGATCCGCGAGGCGGGCGCGACGGCCGACGCCTCCGCCGGGCCGGGTGCCCGGGCGGGAGCCGGATCGGAGCGGGCGGCCGGAGCCGAAGGGGAGGGGTCGCGTCCGAGCGCCGCCGGACCGGAGAGGCGCGGCTTCGAAGCCCCCTGGGACGGCTCGCTGTTCGAGGATCGCTCGGGCGCCCTGGACCACGTCCACCTCGAGACCCCGTTCGACGACTTCGCCCGGCAACCCCTGCTCCCGCTCCGGTTGAGCCAGCTCGGGCCGGGGATCGCCTGGTACGACGTGGACCGGGACGGCGACGAGGACCTCCTCATCCCGCCGGGCCGCGGCGGCCGGCTGGCCCTGTTCCGGAACGAGGGAGGACGGCTGGTGCGGGCCGGGCCGGGCGCTGCCCCGGCCGACCAGGACTGGACGACGGTCCTGGGCCTGCCGGCGGCCGA
>CAYMQZ010000362.1:0-2486 GCA_964392705.1 uncultured Gemmatimonadota bacterium | reverse complement strand
GGCGCGGCAGATCCGCCTCAATTTGGAGCGCTGGCGCTGGCTCCCGACCGAGCTGGGTCGCCGCCACGTCATCGTGAACGCGGCGAACTTCGAGCTCGACCTCGTCGAGGATGGCGAGGAGGTGTTCACCAGCCGCGTGGTGGTCGGGAAGCCGTTTCGTCGGACGCCTGTCTTCTCCGATCGGATCACCTACGTGGTCCTCAGCCCGTACTGGCACGTTCCCCATTCGCTGGCGATCCAGGACCAGGTTCCCCTCCAGCGGCGGGATCCCGCCTACTTCGGACGGGTAGGGATGCGTGTTTTTCGCGGCTGGGGCGACGACGCGGCCGAGATCGACCCGGCCTCGATCGACTGGAACCGCCTCTCGGGAGCAAACTTCCCCTACAGGCTCCGGCAGGACCCGGGGCCACACAACTTCCTGGGCGGCGTGAAGATCATGTTCCCGAACCGGTTCAACGTCTATCTGCACGACACGCCGGCGCGGGAACTGTTCGAGAGCTCGCGGCGGGACTTCAGCTCGGGCTGCATCCGGGTCGAGAAAGCGCTCGAGCTGACCGAAATGCTGCTCCGCGAAGTTCCGGGCTGGGACGTGGCCCGCATGCGGCGATCGGTGGAACGGCGCCGGGAGGAGACCGTACGCCTCGCGACCGCGGTGCCGGTCCACCTGCTGTACTTGACCGCCTGGGTCGGTCCGAACCGGACCGTACAGTTCCGAGGGGACATCTACGATCGCGACGCTCCGCTGGCGGCGGCCCTGGGCGCACCGCCGCCGGAGCCGGAAGTGGTACCCTCCCCCGTCGAGGTGGAGGGCTGACGATGACATCCGAAGCACGGGAGGGGGAGGCACGACGGGGATGACCAACGACCGAAAGGCCGCGAAAGGCCGCAGGATCACGCGGATGTTCCGTGCCCTGGCCGCCGCGGCCGGGCTCGCGCTTCTTCTGGGCGGGGCGACGCGCAAGGCACCGACAGCGAGCGACGTTCGGGACCACCGCCCCCTGGAGGCGTCCCACGATCTCGTCGAGCCGGCCCGGTGGGACGCGACGACCTCGGACTCCGAAGCGGAAGCCGACTTCGCCTCGGGACAAGCTGCCTTCGCCGTGGCCTTCCGGGACATCGTCACGCCCTACCGCACTTTCCTGATGACGGCCTCTCCCGGAGAGCGCGTGCGGCTACGCGCGATTCGCGTGGACCCTCCGGCCGCGGGCGCTTCGACGACGCCGAATCGCTTCGCGGCCGTGGCATCGGCTGGCGAGATCGCTCGGGCCGGGCCCGTCGCCTGGGAGTGGACGGCTCCGGCGGCTCCCGGCCATTACCGCGTCCAGGTGACCGACCAGACGACGGGCGAGAGGGTGACCCTCAGCGCCGCCGTCCTGGTTCCGATGAGCCGACTGCAGCGCGGTGCCGTTTCCGGTTACCGCGTCGGCACATTTCCGGGCACCCCCTATCGCGGCCTGCCTCAGTACGAGCGTCCCGCCGGCTTGCTCGTGCTGAGGCCCGAGCACGCGACGATCCCCGTGAGCCCGCACTTCACGCTGGGCCAGTTTCCCGCCAAGGGCCCGCCCGGATGGCCGAAGTATCTGGTCCTGAGCGAGCGCCTGCTCCTCAAGCTCGAGATGCTGCTGGAGGAGACGAACCGCCGCGGGATTCCCGCCCCCACGTTCCAGGTGCTGAGTGGCTTCCGCTCGCCCTGGTACAACGGCTCGATCGGCCGGCCGAAGTACAGCCGGCACATCTACGGCGACGCCGCCGACATCTACGTCGACGTGGATCGCGACGGGCGAATGGACGACCTGAACCGGGACGGACACGTGGACCTGCGGGACGCCGGCCTCCTGTACGACATCGTCGAGGAGATGGACGGCGCCGAGGAGACGAGTCACCTGCTCGGCGGATTGGGCAAGTATCCCACGACATCGACCCACGGACCGTTCGTCCACGTCGACACGAGGCTCTACCGGGCGCGCTGGTAAGGCCGTGGACCCGTTCGAGACCTGGCTCGCGGGCCGGGGACCGGCCCCCGCCCGGGTGCGCGTCGCCCTGGCCTTCGGGGCGCTCCTCCTGGGCTGGCTGGCCGGGAGCGCCATGAGCTGGTGGATCGAGGGGCTCACGGCCGGAGGCTCCGGCTGGGCCGACGTGCTCGCCTTCGACGTCATCATCGGACTCTTCGCCCTCGGGGCCTGGCTGGTCTCCGTCCTCCCCCTGGCCCTGTTCGGGAACCACGACCGCTGGTTCTTCCGTCCCGTCGCGGCGCCGGCTGTGGGCGCCGTGTGCGGCGTCGTCCTGCTTCTCCTGGAGATCTGGATCTTCTTCGGCGATCCCCCGTGGCAGATCGTCCGGGGCGGGATGGATTCCGGAGCCGTATACCTGATGACCGTCGCGGGCGTCCTGGGCGGGGTCCTGTGGCTGGCCTACACCTCGTGGATGCACCATAGGCGTCGTCGCCGGACTCGCTCTGTAGCCGGTTGAACGGCGCCCCCACGACC
>CAYMQZ010000361.1:0-2489 GCA_964392705.1 uncultured Gemmatimonadota bacterium | reverse complement strand
GAGGTCCTTCCCGGGCTCGATCACGTGAGCGCGATCATGGACCCGGCGCTCTCGAGGGGCATCCAGGAATTCCTGGCACGGAAGGCCGGGCGGTAGCCCGCCGGCCCGGACGTCGGTGCGCACCGGTTCGGGCGGCATGGTGCGGATGTTGCCTTCCGTCTGAGACATCATGCCGGACACGCTCCACGAGAAGCTTCCGCTTTCCGGGCGCGGACGGCGGATCGCCTTCCTCGCGCTGACGGGGGCGGCCGCCCTGGCGGTGGTCCTCTTCGTGGATCTCTCGCCGCGGGTCGACCGGGACTTCTTCTTCTCCAGCGACGACCCCCAGCTCCAGCAGGACCGGCGGATCCTGGAGCTCTTCCCCCTCCGGCCCCAGCTGATCGTCTCCGCCGCGGGCGACATCCTCTCGCTGGACTACGCACGTCGGGTCGGACGCTTATCGCAGGACCTCGCGAATGTCGATGGCGTGCTGCGGATCCGGGACATCCACCACGGTCCCGACCACATGGAGGACGCGCTGGAGAACGCGCTGTGGCGGCGTCTGTTGATCTCCGAGGACCGCGGCGCGACCAACCTCATCCTGACGCTGGATACGTCCGAGCCCTCGGAGTTCCGGAGCGTCATCGCCGGGATCGAACGGGCCGTGGAGCGTCATCGGGCGGAGGGCTTCGAGCTGGCGATCTCGGGCGTGCCGTACGTGGTCGAGCAGATCCGGCGGAGCGTGCTTCGCGACCTGAAGGTGTTCGGCGTCGCCGTGGTCGTGGCCTTCGGGCTGGTCGTGCTGCTCCTCTACCACTCCGGGTGGATCCTCGTCGGAACGATGACGGCGGCGGGCCTCGCCTCCCTGCTGACGCTGCTGGCGCGGCCGCTCCTCGGCCTCGAGCCGGATGTCCTCACCCCGAACATCACGACGGTGGTCTTCGTCCTCACCCTTTCCCACGTCGTCTTCCTCACGGCGAACTGGAAGAACGCGGCGCGGGAGCCGGGCCCCGGGGACGAGCGGGACGGAGCGGGAGGGGACGCTCGGGGAGACGACCTCATCGTGCGCGCCGTTCGCTGGACAGGGCCGGCCTCCTTCTGGGCGATGACCACCACCCTGCTGGGCTTCCTCAGCCTGCTCCTGGCCTCGGCGAAGCCCGTTCGAAACTTCGGGCTCTCGTGCGCCGTGGGGAGCGTCCTCGCCTTCCTCGGAGCCTACGTCGTCTACCCCGCCTACCTGGGGCGGGCGGATCCGGCCCGGGAGGTCACGCCGGGCCTGGACCGTCGGATGGGGGCGGTCTTCGCCCGCCGGAACGATGCGGCGGTCGTCCTCCTGCTCCTGGCGGTCCTCGTCGCGGCTCCCGGGCTCGCGAGCCTGAACACCGACCCGAGCCTGTTCGCCTACTTCGACGAGGATTCGCGGATCGCGCAGGGGCTGGAGCGCGTCGACCGGACCGGGGGCAGCAGCCCGCTGGAGCTGGTGATCCGGCTCCCCGGGGGAGGCGAGCTGAGCGAGGACGAGGCGTTCGAACGCATGTGGCGCCTCCAGCTCCAGCTCGAGCGGGACCCGGCCGTGGGGTCGGTCATCTCGCTTCCCGTCCTCATGGCCGAGGCGAAGGACGAGACCCCGTGGCCCCTGAACGAGATCCTGAGCTGGGACCGCTTCCTGGAGGAAATGAGAAAGCCCGAGTTCGACCGGATCGCCCGCGCCTTCATCACGAGGGACCACCGCCACGGTCGGTTCATGCTCCGGATGAAGGAGGCGGGACGGGAGGAGCCGCGCGACGCGGTGGTGGGTCGGTTGGAGGCGCTCGTGCGGGACCACGGCTTCACGCCCGCCCTGACGGGCGGGCTCTACCGCCTGCAGGGCCAGCTGGCCGAGCTGGTCCGCTCGAGCCTGGTCACGGGCCTCGTCGGCCTCATCCTCCTCTTCTCGATCGTCGCCTACGTCGTCTCGCGCTCGCTGCCCGTCGCCGCGGTCATGACCGCGACCCTGGTGATGATCCCGGTCGCGCTGCTCGGGACGCTGGGTCACCTCGGGACGCCGCTCGACGTGGTTTCGGTGCCGGCGGCCGCCCTGGCGCTCGCCATCGGGGTCGACGACCTGGTCCACCTCGTCTTCCACGCCCGGCGCACGGGGCGGCGGGAGCCGGCCGGCGACGGCGGCTCGGTCCTCGCTGGTTGGGAGGTGTGGGTCGACGCGCGGCGGGCGCTGTGGCGCGCCGTGCTGGGGTCGTCGCTCGTCGTGACGATCGGCTTCGGGCTGCTGTTCCTCTCCGCCTTTCCCTCCACCCGGCGACTGGGGCTCTCGGTGGTCCTCGGCGTCGCCGCGGCCATCTTCCTGGTGCTGCTCGTCTTTCCGCGGCTCGCCGAGCTCTCGACGCGGATCGCGGCGAGCGGTCGGGCCGAGGGCTGAGCGCCAGGCCGAGGCAAGCTCCTTGCAAGCATGCCGGGTGGGGCGTTCGCCCGACGGTGGAAGCCAGGGAGTGGCATGACGAAGCTGGAAGGAG
>CAYMQZ010000360.1:0-2489 GCA_964392705.1 uncultured Gemmatimonadota bacterium | reverse complement strand
GCCATCGCGGAGCAGGAGATCCCGGCCTCGAGCGCCGGGGCCCCGAGGATCCAGTCGGCGTAGCGCACCCCCAGCAGCCGCTTGTTGTCCGCCAGAACCAGCAGGAGGTCGCCCAGCGCGGCGCGCGCCTTCTCCGGCATCTGCTCGGCGGACTCGAACTCTTCAGGCTGGGCTTCGCTCATCGGCTCGTTCGACGTCGATCCGTTGGTCTAGTGCACCCGCCCGCAAGTACGATCGCATTCGAGCGGGCGCACTCGCTTCCGAGGCCGGCCAATCTATCCGGAGCTCGCGCCCTCGCGCACCGCGGGACCGCGCTCGCCGGTCACCAGCTCCCAGTAGCTCCGGATCTCGCCCCGCCGGTGCGCCTCCAGCAGCGGCCCCAGGGGCTCCACGAGCTGGGTGGAGGCGTACCCCGGCACCCGCTCGGGGTGCGGGGCGCGGAAGCCGCCGCCGAAGTAGCTCCGGATGAGGACGCTCCGACCGTTCCGCGGCAGGCGCTCGAGGTTCGCGAAGAAGGCGTCCATCTTCCCCTGGCGCCACAGGTAGAACTCGACGTTCGAGGCGTACAGGGCCGAGACGGTCTCGCCCCGCGCCTCCAGCAGCCGGCCGATCTCGGCCAGGGCGCGAGGACCCGCCAGGTCGCCCACGACGGGGACGATCAGGTTCCCGTCGGACAGCGCCTTCACGTACCGGAACGCCTCCTCGGTAGCCAGGTAGCTGCCCGGTCGACCGCGGACGTCCCGCTCGAGCAGCAGTTGCCGAAGGGTGGGGTAGTAGAACCGGGGTCGCCGCCCGTGGCTGGAGAAGCGCAGATCCAGCGCGTCGGTCACGAACGCGTCGTGGAAGCGGCCGATCGTCGCCCGGTCGGCCGACGACAGCGGGATCCCGTAACCCTCGACCCGCGCCTCGACCGTCCGACGGGCCCGCTCCGCGGCGCGTGCGTCCGGACCGGCGGCGTCGACCGCGTCGACCAGCTCGCCTACGCCTCGCTCCTCCCATCGCCCCCCGTCGGCCGGCCGGCCGGGGCATGAGCGCCCCACGAGCAGGCAGAGGTACTCGATCCGATTCCCGGCGGCCTCGAACAGGGCCTTGAACATCAGATGCTGGAGCGCGTTGTCGCGGCGGATGTCGACGATGAAGGCGATCCGGGGTCGGACGGCGGCGATGTAGGCGAAGTTCTGGCCGGGGCCCACGCCGATGTAGGCGCCGCCGCGCACACCGCGCTCCTCCAGCGCTCCGATCACGTGGAGATAGGAGGCCTCGTTGGAGATCAGGTTGTCGGTGTCGAAGTAGGCGCCGGGCTCGGACAACCGCGCGTGCAGCCGCCCGAAGGCGGAGTCGGAGGCCAGGCTCCCGGCCCAGGCCCCGGGGGGCGGGCCGTCCCGCCCGGACCCCTCGACGGGCTCGCCGGCCCGACCCCCGCAGGCGAGCGCCGCGAAGGGGACGAGGAGGAGACAGAGGGCGAGGAGGCGGGAGCGGAGGAGGAGAAAGCGCCCGAGGCGCGCCGGCGCTCCTGACGCGGCTCGCGCCATGCCTCGGACAGGCTCCTAGGTGGACGCGGGCGTCCCGTAGCCCGGCGCCGCGTCGTAGTCCGCCTCGGAGCCCTCGCCGACCGGGGGCGCGCCGCCGAGCGTGAACGGGGCTTCCCCGCGGTTCACGGGCGTGAACGCGTCGCGCGGCGCCACCGCCATCTCGAACCACTTCTGCTCGTCGTAGGTCTGCCAGGCGTACACGCGGGCCAGCTCCGGGGTCGGCGCCTGCACGGTCCCCACGTGCTCGAACCGGTCCGCGCGGTCCTTGCGGGCGAACACCTCGAAGATCCGGTCGTCGATCTCGATCGGGCTCTTCTTCCTGCCCTCGCTCACGGGGTTCCCCTTCCCCGGCGGGCCGCCCCGCCGGCGGCGGACGGCCGGCGACGGTTCATACCGACACTCCGGCCCGTTCCAGGATCGCCCGGCCGCGGTCCGTGATCCGCTCGCTCGTCCAGGGGGGATGCCAGACCACGTCGATCTCCACCTCTTCGATCCCCGGCTCGTCGAGCAGGCGCTCCCGCACGTCCCATTCGATGAAGTCCATGCACGGGCACGCCGTGGCCGTGAAGGAGAGCCGCACGGTCACGACGCCCCGGGCCTCGTCGGCCTCGACGTCGTAGATCAGCCCCAGGTCCACGACGGAGATCGGGAACTCCGGGTCGGCGACCTCGTAGAGCGCGCGCCGGGCGTGCTCGGCGAGGCCGGCCGGGGGGGCCGGGAAGGTGGGAGGCGGCGGGAGGTCCTCGCGGGCTCCCTGCGTCGCTCGCAGCACGGAGGCGAAGTTCATCCCCTCCTCGTACCGGGGCCGTCCGTCCCTCCGGACCGGCAGGGCCAGGGGCACTACTCCTCCTCGCCCTCGGCGGCGGCCTCGCCCTCGGCGGCGCCGGACCCGCTACCCGGCTCGACGCGGTAGATCTCGAACGAGGGGTGCGGCTCGGGGCCGCCCATCGCCTCGAA
>CAYMQZ010000359.1:0-2511 GCA_964392705.1 uncultured Gemmatimonadota bacterium | reverse complement strand
GGTTGTAGAGCAGCTCGCCCTCGATGAACACCACCGGATCGTCGTCCCGGATGGCGCTCTTGAGCAGGCCCTTGGCGTCCTTCGGCGTGGCCGGCGCGCACACCTTGAGGCCGGGGACGTAGCTGTACCACGGATCGGGGACCTGCGAGTGCTGGGAGGCGAGCATGAGCGCGGCTCCCCCGGGCCCGCGGAAGACGATCGGGCACGGGTACTGGCCGCCCGACATCTGGTACATCTTGGCGGCGCCGTTCACGACCTGGTCGAAGGCCAGGAGGGCGAAGTTCCAGGTCATGAACTCGACGATCGGCCGCAGCCCGACCATGGCCGCCCCCACGCCGATGCCGGCGAAGGAGAGCTCGGCGATCGGCGTGTCCCGGACCCGCCACTCGCCGAACTCGTCCAGCAGGCCCTTGGATACCTTGTAGGCCCCGTCGTACTCGCCTACCTCCTCGCCCATCAGGAAGACCGTCTCGTCGCGCTCCATCTCCTCCTGGAGCGCCTGCCTCAGCGCTTCCCGGTAGGTGAGCTCAGCCATCGGCGCCTCCGGCCTCCACCTCGGGGCGCCACCGGTCCCGCCGCCCGATGTCCGGGTACTCGTCGGCGTAGACGTAGGCGTACAGCTCGCTCGGGTCGGGCCTCGGGCTCTGGTCGGCGAAGTCGGCCGCCGCCTCCACCTGGTCGATCGCCTCCCGATCCATCTCCTCGTACCGCTCCTCGCTGATCACGCCGGCCTCGACGAGGCGCCGCTGGTAGGAGAGGATCGGGTCGTCCTCCCGCCACTCCTCGACCTCCTCCTTCGTCCGGTACGTCCCGTGGGAGGCGTCGGCCATCGAGTGGCCCATGTAGCGGTAGCAGCGCGCCTCGATGAGGGATGGGCGATGCTCCTCGCGGGCGAGCCGGACCGCCTCCTCCGTGGCCCGCCGCATCTCGATCACGTCCATCCCGTTCACCGCGGCCGCGTGCATCCCCTCGTAGGAGCAGGCGCGGTCGACCAGCTCCTCGACGGCGGCCACCCGCCGGATGTCGGTCCCCATCCCGTAGGAGTTGTTCTCGACCACGTACACGACCGGCAGCCGCCACTTGGCGGCCATGTTCAGCGATTCGTGGAAGGAGCCGATGTTCACGGCGGAGTCGCCGAAGTAGCAGAGGCAGACGCGGTCCTCGGCCCGGTAGCGGATCGCGTAGCCCACCCCCGTGGCCAGCGGAATGTGGCCCCCGACGATGGCGTGCCCGCCCAGGAAGTTGACCTCCCGGTCGAACAGGTGCATGGAGCCGCCCATCCCCTTCGAGCAGCCGTCCTTCCGGCCGTACAGCTCGGCCATCACGGCCTTCGGGTCGATGCCGCGCATGATCGCCTGGGCGTGCTCGCGGTAGGCCGAGATCACGTAGTCGTCGTCGCGCAGGGCGCTGATTCCGCCCGCGGCCACCGCCTCCTGGCCGATGTATAGGTGGAGGAAGCCGCCGATCTTGCCCAGCTGATAGGACTCGGCGCACTTCTCCTCGAAACGTCGCGAGACGACCATGAGGCGCAGGAGCCGGATCAGCTCCTCGTCGGAGAGGCCGAGAAACTCCTCGCGGCCCTCCTCGCCGGCGCCCGCGTCGCGGTCTCCGTTCTCCGCGGCGTCGGCCTCCTCCGCGGAAGCCTTCATCGCCCGCTCCCCTGTCTCGGCCACGGCTCTCCTCTTCGTTTCGGTCAGGTCGCGACCGCCCGGGCCTTCTCCCGCAGCTCCTCCACCTGCTCCCGGGCGTGATAACTGCTGCGCACCAGAGGGCCGCTCTCGACGTGCAGGAGCCCGATATCCTCGCCGTAGGCCTTCCACCCGGCGAACTCCTCGGGCGTCACGTACCGATCGATGGGGATGTGATCCGCCGAGGGACGCAGGTACTGACCCAGGGTCAGGATCTGCACGCCCGCGGCCAGGGCGTCCTCCATGAAGCCGGCCACGTCCTCCGCTTCCTCGCCCAGCCCCAGCATGATCCCGGTCTTCACCAGCACCCCGTCATCCAGCTCGCGGGCCCGACGGAGCACGTCGAGCGACCGCTCGTACCGGCCGCCGGGGCGGGCGGCGCGGTGAAGCCGCCGCACCGTCTCCATGTTGTGATTGAAGATGTCGGGCCGGGCGGCGATCACGGTCCGGACCGCGTCGCGATCCCCCTGGAAGTCCGGCGTGAGGACCTCCACGGAGCAGTCGGGGAGCCGCATCCGGATCTCGCGGATCACATCGGCGAAGATCCGCGCCCCCCCGTCGGGCAGGTCATCCCGGTCCACCGATGTGATGACGCAGTGGTTGAGGCGAAGCTTCTCCACGGCCTCGGCCACCCGCCGCGGCTCGTCCTCGTCCAGCTCCTCGGGGCGGCCGTGGCCGATCGCGCAGTAGGGACAGTTGCGCGTGCACACGTCGCCCATGATGAGGAACGTTGCGGTGCCGGCTTCCCAGCACTCGCCGATGTTCGGGCAGTGCGCCTCCTCGCACACGGAGTGCAGCTCGAGGCCCCGCATCATCGACTTCA
>CAYMQZ010000358.1:0-2514 GCA_964392705.1 uncultured Gemmatimonadota bacterium | reverse complement strand
CGCGAGAACGTGGATCTCCAGATCCCGCTCCTGGGGGGCGGCTACGGCCGCCGGATCAACCCCGACGCGACCGTCGAAGCCGCGCTCGTGGCCCGGCAGGTGGACGCGCCCGTCCAGGTCGTGTGGAGCCGTGAGGACGACATACGGCACGACTTCTACCGCCCGCCCGCCGTCCACAGGCTGGAGGCCGTCCTCGGGGAGGACGGCTATCCGGTGGCGTGGCGCCAGCGCTTCTCGACGCCCGCCATCGACGGCACGCTCCAGGACGAGGTGGACGAGGAGTCCTTCGGCGTGAGCGAGAGCGACGGCGGCGGGAACATGCTGTACCGGATTCCGAACCGCTCCTGCGAGTACACGTACCTCCCGTCCCACGTGACCCGGGGCTGGTGGAGGGCCGTGCACACCACCCACAACACCTTCGCGGTGGAGGTCTTCCTGGACGAGCTGGCCGAGCGGGCGGGCATCGACCCCGTCGAGTACCGGCTGAACCTGATCGGTCCCCTGGAGGTCGAGCGGCCCTCCTTCCCGGAGGATTTCCCGGCCGACCCGGAACGCCTGAAGGGGGTGGTGCGCCTGGCCGCCGAGAAGGCCGGATGGGGCCGACGGCTGCCCGAGGGCCACGGGATGGGGATCGCCTGCGGGATCGACCACCTGAGCTACGCGGCCGAGGTGGTCGAGGTCTCGGCGCGGAACGGCGAGCTCGCGATCGAGCGGGTCGTGTGCGCGGCGGACTGTGGGCCCGTTCTCAACCCCGATGGCGGTCGCGCGCAGATCGAGGGCGGGGTCCACCAGGGTCTCTCGGCGGCGCTCGGCGAGCGGCTGACGGTGAAGGACGGCGCGATCGAACAGGGGAACTTCGACGCCTACTCCGTGCTCCGCATGCGGCGGGCGCCCCGGACGATCGAGGTCCATTTCGCGGAGACGGACGCGCATCCCACGGGGCTCGGCGAGACGGGGGTGCCCTGCGTCGCCCCGGCGCTGGCCAACGCGATCTATGCGGCCACGGGGACGCGCTACCGGACGCTACCCATTCCGCTCGGGACGTAGGGGGACCGGTCACGGGGCCGGGGCCCTGTCCGCGAGGCCGGGGACCTCGGTCCGGCTCCCGGATGCCGCGCGGTGGCCTCAACCCTCGGGCTCGCTCCGCGCCCGCTCGATCACCTCGTCCCGGCGCCCCTCCTGCCACGCCCGCAGCGTCTCCCCGTCGGAAAGGCCCGCCATCCGGCCCAGGAGGACGAAGGCGGGAAGCGCGTGGCCCGGGCTCCGCCAGCGGGCCATCTCGACCAGGGCGGGGAGCGCCTCGCCCCTCAGCACCGGGAGGATCTCCTCGCCCCCGGGTGGGGTGAGGTAGGTGAGCAGCGACAGCGCCTTGTTCCGGTCCGTCCACACGACGGATTCGAGCATCTCGGCCAGCGGCTCGACCGGGATCTCGACCCCGGCCTGGGGATTCCGCCTGGCGTAGACCGCGATCGCCGCGAGCGAGCGGGCCGCGTTGTTCCGGACGCTCGGATCGGGATCGCGCAGGGCGCGCACGAGATCGGGCGCCACCGACCCCTTGTCGGGCGCGTAGCCGATCACCGCCGCCGCCACCGCGCGCTGGGCCGGGTCGGCGCCCTGCCGGAGGACGGCGCGCAGCGTGTCGAGATGTCTCTCGGCCAGGTCGGGGAACCGGAGCTGGTAGGACCGCGCCGCCGAGTCGCTCACCAGCGAGTGCCCCTGCGAGAGGTCGTCTCCCGTCCGCCCGGCGCGGACCGCGGCTTCGAGCGCCTCGATGAAGCCCCGGTACGCCGTCACGATCTCGGCCGGGAGCCTCGCCGTCCCCTCCGGCTCCGGCCAGTAGTCGCCCCGCGGCGCCCGGCCCTCCTCCCGGACTCCGATAAACAGGATCGTGCTCCCGCGGTGGCAGCACACGGTCTCGAAGCGGGCCTCCGCCACACCGGGCACGCCGGCGAGACGGGCCGCGAGGAGGGGCAGGGACCCCGGCTCGAGGACGGGGACGGCGGCGGCCGTGTCGGGCTCGGGGCCGAGGCCCAGCGCCGCGCGCAGGCTGTCTTCCTCCATGCTGTGGAGCCCGAAGAACTCGACCAATCCGATCGGCGGGGTCGCCTCCTCCTCGGCACCCTGGGCGGCCCGGGGCTCGGCGACCCGGGGTGTCGTGTCGCGGGCCGAATCGGCCGGCTCCTGGGCCGGAAGAGGATGCGGGGTCATCGCCAGGGCCGGCAGGATCGGGCCCAGCAGGGCCAGGGCCAGCGGCCTCTTCGGGGTGGATGCGGCACGGCGCTCCGACATTCCAGCGGCTCCTTCGTGGTGACGAGCGAAAGGGACACCGCCACGGTGTACCGCGTTCGGCGTCGCGAGTTCGGGGTGCTCTCTCGTCGTCGGGCGCGGCGTCGACGGAAGCGGTCGTGGTCAGAAACGGATGCCCGTGCCCAGCGCGGCGGCCCAACGGCTCCGGCCGGCGGCCGCGATGCCGCCCCCGAAGCGCCACCCGAGGCTCAGCTCGGTGAGGATCGG
>CAYMQZ010000357.1:0-2519 GCA_964392705.1 uncultured Gemmatimonadota bacterium | reverse complement strand
GCCTGCTCCTGCGGGCCGAGCGCCGCGTGGATCTCCTCGGCGATGGCCCGGGTGACGTCGCGGTGGAGGTGCACGATGTGCCTGAGCTCGCAGACGAAGGACCCCCGCCACACGTATTCCTCGGTCTTCCCGTCAACCAACCGGGTCTCGACCTCCACGCTGTCGCCGGCCCGGAACACCGAGCCCTCGATCACCGCGTCCACCCCCAGCTCGCGCGCGATCTCACGTATGGGAGTGCCCGCCTTCCCGTAGTGCAGGACAGAGGTGCGGGCGATCACGGCCACCCCCGCCTGCTGGAGCTCGGAGATCAAGCGGTCGTGCATCCCCTGGACGAAGTATTCCTGCTCGGGGTCGTCCATGAGATTGGACAGCGGGAGCACGGCCAGCCGCTCGATCTCGGGAGCCGAGCCATCGCCGCCCGCGGCCAGGAGCCACCAGCCTCCGCCGGCCAGGAGCGCCACGCCGGCCGCGGCGGCGAACAGGGCACGGCGGCGGCCGGGCTCGAGGGCCACCTCGCCGGGTACCGGCTCGGTCCGCCGCACGCCCTCGGGGCTCACCTCGAACGCCCAGGCGAGGACGAGGGCGAGGGGGAAGCCGAGCACGGCGAGCACGACAACCAGCGTGACGGACCAGTCGGGGAGCGCCAGGCGGGGAAAGAAGAGGTCGGCCGCCTCGACCACCGCGAGGGCTGTGACGGCGTATACGACGGCCACCCGCCACACGCGGCGGCGCTTCAGCTCGGCGAGGAATGCGCGGAATCGGGGCAGCGTTCTCTCCTCAGCTCGGCAGGTTCATCCGTCGAAGCAGGTCCTGAAATCGAGGGTCGTCCCGCAGCGGGTCGAGGATCGGGTTCACGCCCTCGTAGGGCATGCTGGGCTCGTGCGCATCATAGGCCCTCGCTAGCCACTCGAGGGCCTCCTCCGTCTTCCCCACCCGGGCGTAGAGCCGCGCGATGCGGCCCGCCCGCGCGTGGCCCGCTTCGGCGCGCCCCGCCAGCGTCTCGGCGGCGCGGTGCACGGCCTCCCGGTATCCCCCGTCCAGGTGGCCGCGGATCAGGGCCTGTTCGAGCTCCCGGTCGCCTATGGCTCTCGCTTCCGCCAGGTGCTCCTCGTACGCATCCTCGAACCTCCCGGTGAGATGGTAAGCGGACTGGAGTCCGCGGAACGCCATCGGATGGTTGGGCACCGTCCGACGAACGTTGCGGAACTGCTCGATCGCCTCCTCGTATCGGCGGGTGTCGAGCAGGACCACCGCGTAGAACGCCCGGAAGAACGGATTGAGGGGGTCAAGTTCGAGCGCACGATCGATCTGTCCCATTGCCTCGTCGGGCCGCCCGAGGATGAGCAGCAGGTGCGAGTAGACCGCACGGGCATCCGGATAGTTGGGGTTGAGCGCGATGGCCCGTCGGAACTCCGCCTCCCCGCCCTCCCAGTCCCACTCAGCCCAGGTCCGGATGGCACCGAGCAACTGGTGCGCTTCGGCGAGCGTGCTGTCCAGCTCGATCGCCCGCGACGCCGCGTCCCTCGCCTTGGGTTCGGCCACCGACGCTGGCGTATACCCCATCTGGATTCGGCTGCCCCACGCGCGGGCGAGGCCCACGTAAGCCAGTGCGTAGTCACGATCCTGTTCGAGCGCCAGCTCGAAGTAGTGGAGCGCTGTCTCCAGGTCGCCGGGCGTGAGCTTGTCGACGTGGAACTGCCCCTTGAGGTAGGCCTCGTACGCCTCGGGGTCGACGGTGGGAGCCTCGGCGAGCCGAGCCTGCTCCTCCGGGCCGAGCGCCAACCGGATCTCCTCGGCGATGGCCCGGGTGACGTCGCGGTGGAGGTGCAAGATGTGCCTGAGCTCGCAGACGAAGGACCCCCGCCAGAGGTACTCCTCGGTCTTCCCGTCCACCAACCGGGTCTCGACCTCCACGCTGTCTCCGGCCCGGAACACCGAGCCCTCGATTACCGCGTCCACGCCGAGCTCGCGGGCGATCTGGCGCACGGGGGTTCCCGCCTCCCCGTAATGCAGGACCGAGGTGCGGGCGATCACGGCGACCCCCGCCTGCTGGAGCTCGGAGATCAAGCGGTCGTGCATCCCCTGGACGAAGTACTCCTGCTCCGGGTCGTCCATGAGGTTGGAGAGCGGGAGCACCGCGAGGCGCTCGATGGCGGGAGCAGAGCTCCCGGTCCCGGCGAACAGCCACCAGCCACCCGCGGCCAGGAGGGCGAGTCCTGTCCCGCCGAGGGCCACGATCCGACGGCCACGCCTCGCGTCCAGCGGCCCCGCCCCGGGTACCGCCTCGGTCCGCCGCACCCCCTCGGGGCTCACCTCGAGCGCCCAGGCGAGCACGAGGGCGATCGGGAAGCCGAGGACGGCGAGCACGACGACCAGCGTCACCGACCACTCGGGGAGCGCGAGGCGCGGGAGGAAGAGGTCGGCGGCTTCGACCACGGCGAGCGCCGTCACGGCGTAGACGACGGCCACCCGCCACACGCGGCGGCGCTTCAGCTCGGCGAAAAAGGCGCGGAGCCAGG
>CAYMQZ010000356.1:0-2521 GCA_964392705.1 uncultured Gemmatimonadota bacterium | reverse complement strand
GACCTGGGGAACGGGGAGAAGAGCTTCCGCTTCCACCACTGCAACGTCGAGGAGGCGAAGCGCGCCATGGGGTGGCTGGCCCCGAAGCCGGGCACCTGGTTCGAGAAGATCTGACGGACGGGGATACCGACCGGCCCGGAGCGCCCCCCGAACGCCGACCGGGGCCCGGAGCGCCCCCGAGCGCCGACCCCCCTGATCGCCCTTCCGAGTCCCATGTGACCTCCGGCGTCCTCGCGGCGTCCCTGAAGCAGGGCCCGCCGAAGAGGGTCCGTTCACCGGAGGTCCATCGGATCGGAGATCGACATGCCTGCCCGGTTCGCCCAGGCCGCGCTCTTCCTCGTCCTCGGCGTCACGCTCTCCGCTTGCGCGTCCGGCCGCGGCGGTCCCGTGGTCGTCGCCGACCGCGAGCCGTACGTTGCGCGGGCGCTGGGGATTCCGCCGGGTCACCTTCCTCCCCCCGGCGAGTGCCGCGTCTGGGTGCCCGGGGTTCCATCCGGCCACCAGGCGCCACCCCGCAGGTGCGACGGCCTGTCGGCGCGTGTCCCTCTCGGCGGATGGCTGGTATACACGCCGCGCCGCGAGCGGCCGGTCCGCGTCTGGGCCTATGATGAGGCGCGACCGGAGGTGGCCTGGATCCTCTTCCTCGATCGGGCCACGGGTCGTTTCCTGACGCGGGAGCGGCCGTAGGGGGCCGGGCGATCCGGAGGCCCTGCCAGCCGAGCACGCGCGGACGTTGGTCTGGAGCCTCGCGCCTCGCGCCGGTAGCTTGAGCCCCGGTTGACGGCGGCCCGCACCGTGGGCCCGCCGACCGGTCGAACACGCGATCCCGACGCCAGGAGCGAGCCCGCTGCCCCGTTCCACGCCAGAGCCCGGAACGTCGACACCGGCTCCGGATCCGCTGTCCGTTCTCCGAGACGCCTTCGGCTACGACGACTTCCGGCCGGGCCAGCGGCGGGTGATCGACGCCGTGCTGGCGGGCCGCGACTGCATCGCGGTGATGCCGACGGGCGCCGGCAAGTCGCTCACCTTCCAGCTTCCGGCGCGGCTCCTGCCGGGCACCGTCCTCGTCCTCTCGCCGCTCATCAGCCTGATGAAGGACCAGGTGGATGCCTTACGCCAGCTCGGCTTCGAGGCGGCGGAGATCAACTCCTCGCTCCCACGAGCGGAGCGCCGGCGCCGACTGGAGCGGCTCCGGCGGGGTGAGTACGAGCTCGTCTACCTGGCGCCCGAGGCGCTGGCCGGGGGGGTCCGGAAGGCGCTCGAGACCTGTCCGCTCTCCCTGCTGGTGGTGGACGAGGCGCACTGCATCTCGCAGTGGGGGCACGACTTCCGTCCCTCGTACCGGCGGCTGCGCGGCCTGAAGGAGGAGCTCGGTGGCGTGCCCGTGCTCGCCCTCACGGCCACGGCGACGCGCCGGGTGGCCCTCGACATCGTGCGACAGCTCGGGATGCGGAAGCCCGACGGCTACAAGGGTTCCTTCTTCCGTCCTAACCTCCACATCGGCTGCCGGAAGAAGGGCGAGGGGGACACCCGTCGGGAGATCCTGGCCCTCGTCCGCCGCCACGCCGGCGAGAGCGGGATCGTCTACTGCCTGTCCCGCCGCTCGGTCGAGTCCACGGCGAAGTTCCTGCGGCGGAACGGCGTCCGGGCGCTCCCGTACCACGCCGGCCTCGGCGACGCCGAGCGGGCGCTCCACCAGGAGTCTTTCGCGCGGGACGAGATCGATGTGGTAGTGGCCACGATCGCGTTCGGCATGGGGATCGACAAGCCCGACGTCCGGTTCGTGATCCACCGCGACATGCCTGGCGACATCGAGTCCTGGTACCAGGAGATGGGCCGCGCCGGCCGAGACGGGCTGCCGAGCGAGTGCTTCCTGTTCTATTCGTGGGCCGACGTGAAGGTGCGGGAGCGGTTCCTGGACGAGATCGCCGACGAACGTCTGCGCCGCGCCAAGCGCCGCGCGATGGTCGAGCTGTTCCGGCTGGCCGAGCGGGACGCGTGCCGGCACCAGGGGCTCTTGGTCCACTTCGACGAGCGGATCGAGCGGTGCGGCGGGTCGTGCGACGTCTGTGCCGGCACGACGGTACGGGACCTGGTGGATGCGGCGCCGCGGTCGGGGCGGCGAGCCCGTGGTCGGGGGACCGCGTTCGAAGCCGGGCCACCGTCGATGCGCTCGCCCGGCGCTTCGGGAGCCGCGCCGACGGCCGGCGCGCGGGCCGGGCCGGCCGGACCGCGCTCCCCCTCGCACCCCGTCTTCCAGCGCCTCCGCGCGCTCCGGAAGCGGCTGGCCGACGAGCGGGACGTGCCGGCCTACATCGTCTTCAACGATGCGACCCTGTGGGAGATGGTGGACCGCCGGCCCGCGACGCCGGCCGAGATGCTGGCGGTGCCCGGAGTGGGCCCGACCAAGCTCGAGCGTTACGGAGAGCCGTTCCTGGAGGCGCTGCGGGCGGGAGAGACCGCCGACGACGGCTGATCCGCGCTACCCCCCACCGGCCTACCCCGGCAGACGGACATCGAC
>CAYMQZ010000355.1:0-2523 GCA_964392705.1 uncultured Gemmatimonadota bacterium | reverse complement strand
AGGCGCTGAACACGATCCGGGGGAACCTGCCCGAGGACGTCCAGCCGCGGCTCGGCCCGGATGCCACCGGCGTGGGCTGGGTGTTCCAGTACTACCTGGAGGGCGAGGGTTACGACCTGGCCGAGCTGCGCACGCTCCAGGACTGGTACCTCCGCTACCAGCTAGAGGCCGTCCCCGGCGTCTCGGAGGTGGCCACGCTCGGAGGCTTCGAGAAGCAGTACCAGGTGCTCGTGGACCCCGAGAAGCTGCGGGGCTACGGCGTGCCGCTCTCGGGCGTCCTCCGGGCCGTCTCCGCCTCCTCGGCCGAGCGGGGCGGCCGCGTGCTCGAGCTCGCGGGCACCGAGTACATGGTGCGGGGCTACGGCTACGTGGACGACCTCTCCGACCTGGCCGAGGTCGTGGTGGGGACCGACGGGCGCGGCACGCCGGTCCGGGTCCGGGACGTGGGCCGCGTGCGGCTGGGCCCCGAGATCCGGCGGGGGATCGCCGACCTGAACGGCGAGAAGGAAGTCGTGTCCGGGATCGTCGTCATGCGGTTCGGCGAGAACCCGCTGGCCGTGATCGAGCGGGTGAAGGAGCGCCTCGAGGAGGCGCGGGCGGGCCTCCCGCCGGGGGTCGAGGTGAAGGCCGCCTACGACCGCTCCGGGCTCATCCACCGCGCGATCGAGATGCTGGAGGAGAAGCTCCTGGAGGAGACGCTCATCGTGGCGCTCGTGACGGCGCTGTTCCTCTTCCACCTGCGCTCCGCCTTCGTCGCCATTCTCACGATCCCGCTGGGACTCGCGATGGCCTTCCTCGTCATGGGCTGGCTCGGGATCAACGCGAACATCATGAGCCTCTCCGGGATCGCGATCGCGATCGGCGCCATGGTGGACGCGGCGATCGTCATGGTCGAGAACATGCACCGGCACCTGGAGCGGGAGGAGAGCGCGGGCCGGAGCCGCTGGGAGATCGCCGTGGAGGCGGCGCGGGAGGTGGGGCCGGCGCTCTTCTTCTCCCTCCTCATCATCACGCTCTCCTTCCTCCCGGTCTTCGCGCTCCAGGCGCAGGAGGGGCGGCTGTTCAGGCCGCTGGCGTTCACGAAGACGTTCGCCATGGGGGCGGCGGCGCTGCTGTCGGTGACGGTCGTTCCCGTGCTGATGGGGCTCTTCATCCGGGGGCGGATCCCCGAGGAGGAGAGGAACCCGCTCAACCGCTGGATGAAGAGGGCGTACCTGCCGGTCCTCCGCTGGAGCCTCCGGCACCGGGCCTGGGTGCTGGGGGGAGCCGCCGCCGTGCTCGCGCTCACCCTCCTTCCCGCCTCCCGGATCGGCTCGGAGTTCATGCCGCCGCTGAACGAGGGCTCGGTGATGGACATGCCGTCCCTCCTGCCGGGGATGGGGACGGGGCAGGCGAAGCGGGTGCTCCAGTCGCGCGACTCGATCATGGCCTCCATCCCCGAGGTGGAGCTCGTGATCGGCAAGGTGGGCCGGGCCCGGACGGCCACCGACGCGGCGCCCATGTCCATGTACGAGTCGATCGCGACCCTGAAGCCCAGGGAGGAGTGGCGGCCGGGGATGACCTACGAGGACATCGTGGCCGAGTTCGACCGGAAGGTCCGCACCCCCGGCGTGGCGAACATGTGGTCCATGCCGATCAAGAACCGGCTCGACATGCTGGCCACCGGGATCAAGACGCCGGTCGGGATCAAGGTGTTCGGGCCGGACCTCGCCGTCATCGAGGAGATCGGGAAGCGGATCGAGGGACTGCTGCCGATGGTGCCGGGGGCGGCCTCGGCCTACGCCGAGCGCACGATGGGCGGCCGCTACCTGGAGGTGGTGCCCGACCGGGTCGCCGCGGCCCGCCACGGGCTCAACATGGAGGAGGTGCAGCGGCTCGCCATGGCCGCGGTCGGGGGGATGAACGTGGCCACCTCGATCGAGGGGCGCGAGCGGTACACGATCCACGTCCGCTACGCCCCGGAGCTCCGGAACGACCTCGCGAAGATCCGCTCCGTGCTGTTGCCCGTGAGCCGGGGGGCGGCCGGAGGGATGGACGGGGCGACCATGGGGGGAAGCGGTGCGATGGGGGGCGGCGGGATAGCGAGCGCCGCAGCGGGGGTCGGCGGGATGGGGGTTGCCGGCATCGCCCAGGTGCCCCTCGGGGAGCTGGCCGAGGTCCGCTTCGCCGAAGGGCCGCCGATGATCAAGAGCGAGAACGCCGAGCTCAACGGCATCGTGTACGTGGACGTGCGGGGCCGCGACATCGGCTCCTTCGTGGAGGAGGCGAGGGCGCTCGTGGAGCGCGAGCTGGAGCTCCCGCCCGGCTACCGGATCGCCTGGTCCGGCCAGTACGAGTACATGCAGCGGGTCCGCGAGCGGCTGAACCTGGTAGTGCCGGTCACGCTGCTCATCATCTTCTTCCTTCTGTACCTCAACTTCCGGAGCGCCGCCGAGAGCCTGATCGTCATGCTGTCGCTCCCCTTCGCGGCGGTGGGGGGCGTGTGGCTCATGTGGATCCTCGGGTACGAGATGAGCGTGGCGG
>CAYMQZ010000354.1:0-2528 GCA_964392705.1 uncultured Gemmatimonadota bacterium | reverse complement strand
GCGTCATCGCCCTGGTCCTGCTGCTCTACGCCTCGGCGGCCATGCCGATCAACACCGCCGGATACCTCCTCGTCGCGCTGGCCATCGTCCTCTTCATCGCCGAGGCGTTCACCCCGACCTTCGGGCTGCTGCTCGGGGCGGGGACGGTCGCGTTCTTCCTCGGGGGGCTCATGCTGTTCCAGGAGCTTCCGGAGGCGCTGGAGCTGTCCTGGGCCTGGCTGGTGCCCGCCACCCTCCTGACCGCGGGCTTCTTCGTCTTTATCGCCACGGCCGGGCTCAAGGCCCAGCTCGCCCCGTCCCGGACCGGGCTCCAGACGCTCACCGGCGAACGGGCCCGGGTGGTCGACCGGGTGGGCCGGGAGAGCGGGCGGATCTTCGTGGCCGGCGAGTACTGGAACGCCACCAGCGACGTCGAGATGGCGGAGGGCGAGGCCTGCGAGATCGAGGAGGTCGACGGGCTCACCATGAAGGTGAGGCCCATCGAAGGAGGGGATGGCCCGTCATCCCGGAGTGGACCGCGAAGGAAGGAGTGACCGATGACCGACGGCCCGAACGCGATCCAACCCGTGGTCTGGATCATCACCCTGGCGGTGCTGGCGCTGATCCTGCTGCCGCAGATGGTGAAGATCATGCGCGAGTACGAGAGGGCCGTGGTCTTCCGCCTCGGGAAGTTCCTCAAGGTGAAGGGTCCCGGCCTCATCCTCCTGATCCCGTTCATCGACAAGATCGAGCGGGTGGACCTCCGCGTGCTCACGATCAACGTGGAACGCCAGGAGGTCATCACCCGGGACAACGTCACCGTCAACGTGGACGCGATCGTCTTCTTCCGGGTCGTGGATGCCGAGAAGGCGATCATCCAGGTGGAGGAGTACATCCAGGCGACGACCTGGCTCAGCCAGACCACGCTCCGCAGCATCGTCGGACAGGTGGAGCTCGACGAGCTGCTGGCGGAGCGGGAGAAGGTGAACAAGAAGATCCAGGAGATCATCGACCGACAGACCGACCCGTGGGGCATCAAGGTGGTCTCGGTGGAAGTCCGCGACGTGGTGCTGCCCGAGAACATGAAGCGCGCCATGGCCCGGCAGGCCGAGACCGAGCGGGACCGCCGCGCGAAGGTCATCAACGCCGAGGGGGAGTTCCAGGCCGCCGAGCGCCTGGTGCAAGCCGCCGACATGATGAAGGACGCCCCGATCGCCCTGCAGCTCCGCTACCTGCAGACGATGGCCGAGGTGGCCGAGGAGAACTCGAGCTTCGGCCTGCTGGCGATGCCGATGGAGTTCCTGGAGTCGTTCAAGGCCTTCACCGACAGGACGAAGGAAGCGGATCGAGGCTAGGCCGACCGCAGGAGGGAGAGGCGGTCGAGGTCGGGGTGCTCGGGGTTGATCAGCAGGTTAGCGGCAATGTGCCGTCACCACAAGCCGCAGGCGCCCCTGCCCTGGCGGCCCTCAGCGCCCTCCGGCCGCCTCCCGCAGCAGCCCCCGCGTCAGCCACTCGGCCAGGGTCTGGCGGTTCGAGGTGCGGGTGAGCCGCACCTGGTCGCGCGGGTGGCGGATGTTCCCCAGCTCGACCAGCACGGCGACCGGCTTCGTGTGGCGGAGCACGTACAGGTTCCGGTGCTCGACCTCGCCCTCGTAGCCGCGGCCCGGCTGGACCCGCCGGTACTGCTCGCGGAAGGTGTCGAGCAGGCCCTGGGCGAAGCGGCGCGAGCGCGAGCTGGCCACCTGGAAGTGCACGTCGACCGGGGGCTCGCGGCGCGTGCCGCGCGCGTCCACGTGCAGCGCCAGCACCCGCTGGAGCCTGGCCGTGGGTCGGTGCTCGTCGTACAGCCGGTTGATGATCGCCACCCGGTCCCGCAGCCGGCGCACGTGACTCGTGGAGATCCGCACGCCTCCCCGGTAGCGCTCGTCCCGGTCGACGTCGAAGCGGGCGCCGTCACGGATCCCGTCGTCCGGGTCCTCGACGATCAGGTGGACCGTGGCCCCCTCCTCCATCAGACTGCGCGCCAGCCGGAGCGCCACGTCGTAGGCCACCTCGTCCTCGGGCAGCGATCGGCCGCCGTAACGGCCGATCGCCCCGGGGTCCGGCCCGCCGTGGCCGCTCACCACGTAGTAGACGTGCCCCGCCAGGCGGTCCGAGCGGCGCTCGACGCGCTCGTACCGGGGGCCGAAGATCGGGACCACCGTCACGTCGGCTCCGCCCGCCCCGCCTTCCGGAAGCTCGTAGGTCCGCCCGGCCAGGAGCTGATCGCCGCGGATCAGGCGTCCCTCGTTCAGCTCCTTGAAGGCCCGGATGTAGGCGTTGGTCGGAGGGATCCCCGCCCGCTCGAGCAGGTTCCAGATGCCGTCGCCGTGCTGCGCCCGGAGCGCCGCCAGCTCGGTCTGGCCGGAGGCGGGCGCCGGCAGGCAGAGAGCCAGGGCGATCCCGAGAAGGGAAAAACGGAGCAACAGACGCGTCGATCGCGGAGCCACGTCACCCATGACGGTCCTCCCCACCCTCTTCATCCCCTCACGTCACGATCGGCGGCGGCC
>CAYMQZ010000353.1:0-2529 GCA_964392705.1 uncultured Gemmatimonadota bacterium | reverse complement strand
CCCGGAGAGGAGCGACCGTCGGCATGGCCCGCATCTCCCGCACGTCCCGGTAGCCCACGTCGACCGCCTCCTCCAGCCAGTCCAGGGCGGCCGTCGTGTCGCCCAGGATGAGGTGGGCGACGGCCATCCGGTGTCGGGGCATGTGGTCGGGATCGGCGGGGAGCTCGCGCTCCGTGTCCCGCGCCACCTCCCGGGCGATCTCGCGCGCTTCCTCACGGTCTCCCAAGCGGTCCAGGGCGTGGGCGAGCCCGAGCGGGTCCCAGAGCAGCCCCTTGAACGTGGTCCCGGAGGCCCTGAGAACCCCGGGGTAGAGGGCCCGGTAGTGCCGCCGGGCCTCTCTCCAGTCTCCCTCGTAGAGCGCGAGCGCGGCGCGGCGGCGGGTGATGCGGTATCCCTCCTCCCCTTCCGCCAGCTCGTCCAGAACCTCCCGGGCACGCCGGAGGTCTTCCCGATAGAGGAGGGCGACGTGAAACTCGGCCCACAGCATGGGATGCCCGCGCTCGCGGCCGTAGGCGAGCCACGCGTCCGCCACGTCGTCCCGGCCGAGCGCGGCGTTGACGGCCATCAGGCTCCCCACGTAGTCGGACGAGCCCGGGGAGAGGCGGCGCGCCCTCTCCAGCCAGCGCATCTTCTCGGCGAGCCGCCCCTGGCGGTCGAGCAGCGCCACGAGGTTGTTCATCGCCTCCCGGTTGCTCGGCTGGAGCTCCAGGGCCTTCTCGTAGGTCGCGATCGCCTCCTCTATCCGACCCAGCGTCCAGCGAACGTCGCCGAGCTGGACGTGCGCATCCGCCAGCTCCGGGTCCAGCTCCAGCGCCTTCCCGGCGGCCGCCATCGCCGAGTCCATCCAGGCCAGGTCGGCCGTCCCCCACCCCCGCTCCACGTAGGCGTCGGCCAGCCACGCCCACGCCTCGGCGAAGGTCGAATCGAGCTCCAGGGCCCGCCGGTACAGCTCGACCTTCCGCCCGGACGTGGGAAGGCCGCCGGCTCGGCGGTCCAGGTCCCTGGCCTGCAGGTAGAGCTCGTAGGCGGCGAGGTTCTCGGTGGGCACGGCCTGCAGGCGGCGTTCGTCCTCGGGGGTGAGCTCGACCTCCAGCGCCTGGACGATCGCCCGGGTGATCTCGCCCTGGATCTCGAACAGGTTCTTGGCCGTCCACGCCCTCCGGTAACTCTCGGCCCACACCTGCCGGTCCCGGCGCGCGTCCACCAGCCGGGTGTTCAGCTGGACCTCGTCGCCGGCCCGCTGCACCTCGCCCCGGAGCACCCAGGCCACCCCCAGCTCGCGGGAGATCTCCGGCAGCGGCTTCTCGCTCTCCCGGAAGCGCAGGACCGAGCCGCGGGAGATCACGTCGAGGCCGGCGACGGTGGCGAGCCGCGTCGACACGTCGCTGTGGATGCCCTCGGTGAAGAGGCCCGCCCCCTCGTCCCCCAGGTTCTCGAACGGGAGCACGGCGATCGCGCGGTCGCCGGCGCCGGACGGAGACGACCCGCCGGCGCCCAGCAGGTACCAGCCGCCGACCGCCGCGGCTCCCAGCAGGCCGATGGCGACCAGCGCGCCGAGCAGGGCCGGCTGGCCGACCCGCCGGGGCGCGGGCGCTCTCCCGGACAGGGGAACGGAAGAACGCTCGGAGGCGGGATCATGATATCGCTCGCCCGTCACCGGTTCGGCGCGCTCGCCCGCCGTCGTCGGGGAGCCGGCATGGCCCTCGGACGCGTGGGCGGTCCCGATCGCCCGTGCGGCGTCGGTCTCCGGCGCGCGCGCGGAAGAGAGCCTCGCCGCGGGAGCTCGCTCCTTCAGCTCCTCGACCAGGGCCCGCACCTCCGCGCTCGGCTCCGTGCCGAACTCGCTCTTCACCAGCTCGGCGTGGACGCGGGCCACCCGCAGTGCCGCCGCCGGGTTTCCCGCTTTCGCGAGCGCCTCCATCAGGCATCGCGTCACGCGCGAGTCGTAGGGGTCCGCGTTCGCCCGCTCGCGCCACCACCGGGCCGCGACTTCGGGCTCGTCCCGCCCCTCGGCCTCCTCCGCCAGCGCCTCGAGGGCCCCCTCGTAGCCGCGCCGCAGCCGGGCCCCCTCCCGATCCACCCGGTGCTCGAAGGCCGGGGAGCCTCCGAGCCGGAAGCCGTCCAGGAACGGCCCGCCGTACAGCTCGACAGCCCGCTCGTGATCGCCGGCTTCCAGCGCCTCCTCGAACCGGCAGACGTCGCAGGCGATGGCGGTCGGGTCGAGGCGCAGGTCGTTCCCCACCGAGACCAGGACATCCTCCCCCAGCCCGCTCCGGATCTGGTGGACGTACGTGTTGAGCCGGTTCCTTCCCTTCTCCTCCGGCGATTCCGGCCACAGGAGACCGACGAGCTTGCCGCGGCTCAGGGTCCGGGAGGGGGCGGTGGCCAGCAGCGCCAGTAGCGCGAGCGGATGGCGGCGGGAGACGAGGCCGGTCACGACGCCGGACTCGTCTTCGATCGTCGCCCCGCCGAGAAGCCTCAGATGGACCATGCGCACGCACGATTGACGCAGAATTGATTCCGCCTAGA
>CAYMQZ010000352.1:0-2532 GCA_964392705.1 uncultured Gemmatimonadota bacterium | reverse complement strand
GGTTGTACAGCATGTCGTGGAGGCGCGCCTTCTTCCCCGGGGAGAGGTTCATGTCCGCCAGGGTGGGACGCGCCCCCCGCGTCGGTGCCTCGGCCGTCTTACGCCTCTCGGCCGTCGTGGTCACGGTGTCCGTCACGTATCGCCTCCCCTCGTTCGGATCGCGGGCTGCGGTTCGACCCCGAAAAATACACGGAGAGGGAAGGCGGGCGCGAGCGCGGGGAGCTGGGCCGCCGGCGAGGCTGTCGCGGGGTTCTCTGCTGGTCGCCGAGGTGGAGGATCCCGCCGTCATCGAGCGGAGAAGTCTCGTCGAGGCGGTCCGAGTGTCTCCTCCTCCACCGTGACGTGGACGAACGATCCGCCGAGATCGCGCGAATCATCATCGCGAGGGCTAACCTCCGCCCGACAGGCGCACCGGCTCCACGCTCACCTGGACCGGCTCCGCCGTCCCTTCCCGCACCCGGTAGACGCGCCGCGGCTCGACGTCCCGATGGATGTCGGTCCGTCCCGTCGCGGGCCAGGTGACCTCGATCGCCTCGATCCCGGTCGCATCGCCCAGCCCGATCTCCTGCTGCAGGCTGCTCGAGCCGAAGCTGCCGCCGGTTCCGACGACCCGATGGATCTCGCGGGGGCCCCGGGGGGTCGCGGCGGCCACCCGGATCCGCGCCCCGATCGCGCTCCGGTTCGACTCGGTCCCCTCCAGCCGCAGCGTGACCCAGGCGTTCCCGTTCCCGGGGTTCTCGAACAGGACGTTCCGCGCCACGTCCCCCTCGAAGGCGGCCCCGATCTCGGCGTAGATGTCCTGGTCCCCGTCGGCGTCCAGGTCGGCGAACGCCACCCCGTGACCCTTCTGGATATGGCCGAACCCGCCCGCGGCTGTCACCTCCAGGAAGCGTTCGCCGCGGTCGTTCAGGAAGGCGCGGTTCGGGACGAGCGCCCGGAGGTCCATGTCTCCCGTCCCGACGTAGAAGTCCTCCCAGCCGTCGTTGTCCAGGTCGCCGTGGTTCGCCCCCATGGCGAACAGGATCCGGTCCAGCCCCGCCTCGGCGGTGCGGTCGGAGAAGGTGCCGTCGCCCTCGTTCCGGTAGAGGCGCGGTGGCTCGGAGCCGTGCGGCAGGCCCAGCAGCTCGGCCGCGGCGTCGCCGGGTCCCGAGCGGAAGCCCGAGACGAACAGGTCCAGCCGGCCGTCGTTGTCGTAGTCCCAGAACCAGGCGGGGAAGCTGTCGATCGGCTCGGCGACCCCTGCGGCCTCGGTCACATCCTCGAAGCGCGGAATGCCCCCTTCGTCCGGGCCCAGGTTGCGGAGGAGGACGTTCGGCTCACCCCGCCGGGAGAGGTAGAGGTCCGGCCGCCCGTCGTTGTCGTAGTCGCCCGCCACGACGGCCTTCACGATCCCGACGACCGCCGCCCCGGCCGCCTCCGCCACCTCCGTGAAGGCGCCGTCTCCCCGGTTCAGGAAGAGCTGGGACGGCTGCCGGGCGTCCTCCCACGACTCGTTTCCCACGAACAGGTCCAGGTCGCCGTCGCCGTCCAGGTCGCTCCAGGCGGCCGTCTGGGTCGAGGTGTAGGGCTCGAGCAGGCCGGCCGCCGCGGTGACGTCCTCGAAGGTGCCGTCCCCGCGGTTCCGGAGCAGCGAGTTCGGCTGGCCCACGGGCAACCACCCACCGCGCAGCACCAGGATGTCGGGATGCCCGTCGTCGTCGTAGTCGGCGTGGATCAGGTTGAGGCCACCCGTGATCCCCTCGAGTCCGGCCTCCCGCGTGCGCTCGGCGAACGTCCCGTCCCCCCGGTTCTCGAAGTAGCGGAGCTGATCGCGCAGCATCCAGGAGGAGGCGGCGATGTCCAGGTCGCCGTCGCCGTCGAAGTCCTCGGTGGCCGCGCCGCCGGCGTGGCTCACCACGTCCAGCCCGAGCGCCGGCGCGACGTCCGGGAAGCGGGGGAGCTCCGCCTCCGGCTCGAAGGCGGCCGGCGGGATCAGGAAGCGCTCCGGCACGGCGGCCGGGTGGTCGCCCAGCATCATGTGGGCGACGTTCAGCATCCAGCGGGCGCCCAGGCTCTCGGGGTCGATCTCCAGCAGCCGCCGGTACTCGCGGGCGGCCTCCCGGGCGCCGCGCGGCTCGGCGTGCGCGCCGTCGGGGGGAACCGGGACGAGGCAGGCGGGCGTCCCGATCCCCTCGATGCAGTTCTCGCGCATCGCGACGTGGACCCAGGCGGTGGCGAGCAGGGTCCCGATCTCGAGCTCCAGCCGGCGGGGGAGTCGGGCCCCGACGTCGGCCGGAACCCGGCGTGCCGTCTCGAAGCGCCGGATCGCATCGGTCGGCCGGCCGGCGGCCAGCAGCTCCAGCCCCGCCCGCGCCTCGTACACGGCGCGCTGCAGCGGATCCGAGGGCGCCGGGCGGGAGAGCAGGGCCTCGAGGCGTGCCGAGGCCGTGTAGACGGTCGAGGTGTCGAAGATCGCCGCCACCGCGCGCAGCCGCTCCGCCATCTCGACCGTGGCCGGGGCCCGGGGGTCGGGCGCGTCTCCGCTCGCGGCCT
>CAYMQZ010000351.1:0-2543 GCA_964392705.1 uncultured Gemmatimonadota bacterium | reverse complement strand
GCTGCGCGGAGGAGGGGGACGCGTTCTGCGAGTGGGACCTGCGGTGGACGTAGCGCGCACGCCTGCTGCGAAGGAGCGGGACGTGGGCCACGATGCGGCGCTCGAGGACTTCCTCGAGACCCAGGCGGCCCGGAGGTCACGGAGGGCGCTGCCCGAGTATGCCACGTCTGCCTCGCCCGTTCGCGATGCGTTGACGATCGGATTCCACGGGGTGCTACGCTTCCGGCGCGAGGCGGGTTTCGGTCAGGATCTTCCGGAAAGCTCGCGCTCGATCTGCCGGCGCATGCCCGCTACCAATCGATCCAGGGCGTCCAGCTCCGCCAGGAACTCCGGGTGCTCGCGCGCCGTCACGAAGAGGGGGCTGCGTCTGAACCAGTAGGGGTCGCGTCCCCCACGCTCCACATATAGACGGAAAAGCTCGACCGTAGCCGGAATGACGCCCTCGAGCGCCGCCAGCTGGAGCCTCGGAAAGACCCGGAACTCGGGCTCGAAATCCTGCAGCGCGCGCGACTCGAGCATCGCGCGCAACTCCCCGGCGATCCGCCTTCCGCCTGCCGAGTCGCCCACGGCGAATCGCGCGTGCGCCATGGGGGCGAGCTGCCAGTCCGGCGTCCTCTCAGCGCCGGAGATCTCGAACTGGGAGTGGACCCTGGCCGCGTTCTCGTAATCCTCCGCCCACCAGTGCGCGAGCGCTCGCTCGACGAGGGCGGTCGGGGAGCCGGCGGCCGCGGCGGAGTCCGCCGCGGCCAGCGCCTCATCGATCCGGTCCTGCACCATTCGCAGCCATACGAACTGATGCCAGACGGTCGCCTGCCCGGGGGCGACCTCGAGCGCGCGCTCGAGGACGCGCTCGGCCTCGTCGTAGAGACGCATCCAGTAGTAGATCGGGAACAGCGTCTGCCACCGTTCGGGCCGGAGGGGATCCAGCAGGGCGGCCTGCCGCTCCCAGTAGAGGCTCTCCGGCAGCCGGCCCCGCGTTCGATACAGCCGTCCCAGAGAGCTCGCCAGGACTGGATCGTTCGGGCGTTCCTCCGCCGCGGCGCGCAGCCGGGCGAGCGCCTCATCCGGATCCCCTCCGAAGATGACGGCTTCGTGCGCGCCGAGTCGCAGCCGGGTCGACGGATGGTTCGCGCTGTCCATCGCCCGGCGGAAGGCCGCGCGGCTGGAATCGGCCCACTCGGCGCCGTCGCCGCGGCGCTCCCTCGCCAGATAGCCGAACGCCAGCCGCTCCCATGCCGGCCAGAACATGGGGTCGTGCTCGACGGCCTGCCGCAACAGGTCGATCTGCGCGTTCAGCTCGCCAGGCAACCCGCCGGCCTGAAGGTAGAGGTCGTAGGCCACGGGAACATCGGTCGCCCCCGCCAGGATCCGCTCCCGTTCGCGCTCGGTGAACGACGCGGCGAGCCGGTCGGCCACCTGCCGGGCGACATCGACCTGGAGGTCGAACAGGTCGACGAGCCTCCGGTCGTACGTCTCGGCCCACACGTGCTCGTCGTGGCGGGCATCGATCAACTGTACGGTAATGCGGACGCGATCTCCGGACCTCTGTACGCTCCCCTCGATCACGTACGCGACCCCGATGGAACTGGCGAACTCGGCCACGGTCAACCCGGACCGCGTGAACTGGGAGGCCGAGTTGCGGCTCTTCACCGTGAGCTCCGGCACCTCGGTGAGCGCCGACGTGATCTCCTCCGTCATCGCGCCGGCGAAGAACGCGTGTTCGTCCGCGGGGCTCAGGTTGTCGAGCGGAAGCACGGCCACGGAGCGCTCGTCGACGGGCAGGTCGGGGGCCACGGCAGTCGCCCGATCCGGCGTATCGCCCCGCACGAGCTCGATGCCGATTCCGGCGAGGGCGAGGAGCGCCGCCAGGATCAGGAGCTCCGCACCGCTGACCCGCTGCCGCCCCTTCTCGCCGTGATACCACGCGAGCACCATGGCGAGGGGCAGGCCCACCGCCGCGAGGATGATCAGCACGCGGTGGACGACGCCGGCCCAGCCGAAGTGGCCGCCCACGAGCGAGGTCACCTCCAGCACGAGCCACGCTCCCGCCAGATAGGCGAGGGCCCATTGTGCGATCTTGCGGCGCCGGAGCTCGTCCCAGGTGGGCATGGATGGATGCTCGTCCCGGGCCCGATGCGCGGCAAGTCCGGGGGGAGGGCGTGAGCGGGGCGTGATCATGTCGACCGTCCCGTTCACGCCGACGTTCCGCTGGTGGCTGTCGCCGGAGGGGCGCATCTGGGCGATGTTCACGGGGGAGTACCGGCTGTTCGAGCTCTCTCCCGCGGGTAACACGCTGCGCACGATCACCCGCGCGTTCGAGCCGCTCCCCGTCACCGACGAGGACGTGGAGCGGACGATCGCGGACCTGGCGTGGTTCACGGATCGAGAAGCCGGGCGACCCGCCTCCCGCGGAAGGGGAATGACCCCCGCGCCCACCGCGGCGGAAGGCGGAGCCCCGCCATTGACCGGCCGACCAGGCGCGGCCCAAATTCGCCAGCAGGCTGGACCTGGCCGGACCCCGTCCTCCAGAGCGGAGGTATCAA
>CAYMQZ010000350.1:0-2552 GCA_964392705.1 uncultured Gemmatimonadota bacterium | reverse complement strand
TCGTCCGAGGGGAAGTGGGAGGGGACCCAGTCCAGGATGACGCCGATGCCCCGCCGATGCAGGTGGTCGATCAGGTACATCAGGTCCTGCGGGTTGCCGTACCGGCTCGTGGGGGCGAAGTAGCCGGTGGTCTGGTAGCCCCACGAGCCGTAGAACGGGTGCTCCATCACCGGCAGCAGCTCGACGTGGGTGAAGCCCATCTCCTCGGCATGGTCGGCCAGCCGGGCGGCCAGCTCGCCGTAGCTCGGGAACCGTCCCCCCTCCATGCGGATCCAGGAGCCCGGGTGCACCTCGTAGGTCGAGATCGGGGCATCCCGGGCGCCGCGCCCCCGGCGCCCTTCCATCCACGCTCCGTCGCCCCACTCGTAGTCGAGGTCCCAGACGACCGACGCGGTGGCGGGGGGCTCCTCGTGCCGGAAGCCGAGCGGGTCCGCTTTTTCGACCCGGTAGCCGCCCGGCGAGACGATCCGGTACTTGTAGCGGTCGCCACGGCGCGCGGTCGCCACGAACCCCTCCCAGATCCCGGAGCTCCCCCGGGGGGTCAGCGCGTCGCGCCCGGCCTCCCAGCCGTTGAAATCGCCGACCACCGAGACGCGCTCGGCGCCCGGTGCCCAGACGGAGAAGTAGGTCCCCCGCTCGCCGTCGAACGTCATCGGATGGGCTCCGAGCTTCTCCCACAGGCGGAAGTGGCTGCCCTCGTTGAACAGGTGGAGGTCGTCCTCCGTCAGGCGCGTCGCGCCGGCCGTCGTCGACGGGCTCACGTCCTCAGGTCCCATCCGGCGCCCGGCCCTCTCCGTCGACGCCGCCCTCGACGCCCGGGGCGACGTCGCCCTCGCCCCCCCGCAGCCGGGAGAGGGTCCGCACGATCTGTCCCAGGTTCGGGAGCGACGCGAGCCGGTCGAGGGAATACCGGGCCTTGCGGCGCCAGTTCTCCTCGGCCGGCGTGCCGGGCAGGTTCTGCGGCCGCGGCTCCAGCCACAGGTCCTCGAGGTTCACGACCAGGCTCCGCGCCGGGCTCGCGGCCAGCCAGGCGAGGATGGCGTGCAGCACCTTCTGGCCGGTGGGCGGGCCCTCGAGCAGGGCCATCTCGTCCAGCCACGCGGCGAGCGCGCCGCGGAGGCGCTGCCTGCGCTCCGCTTCCGCGGCGGCCGAGTCCGCGTCGAGCAGGCCCCGTCGCTTCCGGTCCTGGATGTCGGCCCCCGACCAGAACGAGCCGAACGGATACGTGTCGTGGGTGTCGAGGGTGGCCAGGGCACGACGCGGGACCGGAGGCAAGGCCCGCTCCGGGTCGGCCCGGACCTCGAACTCCACCACGTACATTCCATCCACGTCGTGGGCCTCCATCGTCTCCCGGACCTCCGGCGGCACGGTGCCCAGATCCTCCCCCACCACCTCCGTGGCGTGGCGGTGCGACTCCAGGCAGTGGATCGCCCACAGCTCCTCGGCCGGGTAGCGGACGTAGAGGCCTTCGCGCGCCGGCGCTCCCTCCGGCACCCAGAACAGCCGGTGGAGCCCCATCACGTGATCGATCCGCAGCGCGCGAGACAGACGGAGGCTGTGACGGAGACACGCCCGCGTATATGCGAATCCCCGCTCGCGGATCCGCTCGGGGTGCAGCGGCGGGAGCCCCCAGTTCTGCCCTTCACGAAAGAAATCGTCCGGTGGCGCCCCCGCCGACGCCCCCAGGGCGAAATGCTCCCGGAACCGCCAGGTGTCGAAGCCGTCGGGATGCGCGCCCAGGGGGAGGTCCAGGTACAGCCCGGCTCCTTCCTCCCCGTCGGGGGCGGCCGCCTCCTGGAGCTGACCCTCGGCCAGCCACTGGACGAACAGGTGATAGGTCACGGCGTCGGCTCCGTAGTCCGCCGGACTCAGCTCCCCGTCGCGCGCCGGGGCGGGCCAGCCCCGCCAGCCCGAGCGGCGCACCTCGGCCGCCGCCCGGAACCTGGCGTACTCGCGCACCAGCGGCGTGCTCTCCAGGAACGCGCGGAAGCCCGGATCGCGCTCGCCGCGGGCCAGGAAGAAGCGGCGGGCCAGCCGGGCCAAAACCTCGCGCTTCAGCCGCATGACCCGCCGCCAGTCCACGGCGGGGGCCTCCTGCAACGCCCGACGCTCCGCCTCCAGCGCCTCCATGCCGGGGGGCAGCGCGTCGAGGACCTCCGGACTCCAGCCGGGTGCGCGCTCGGGGTCGATGTAGGCCTCGCTCCAGAAGAGGCGGCTGACCGGGGCGTAGGGGCTGGGGTCGAACGGCTCGTCCAACCACGTGGGGAGGAGCGGCACGGTGCCGACCAGCCGGCCCCCGTGCCGGGCCGTCCAGCTCCCCAGGGCCCGGAGCCCGCCGTAGCCGCCGAGCCCCCACCCGTCGTCGCCGGTGCGCAGCGCGTAGAGGGGGAGAAAGACGCCCCAGCGTCGGTCCGGCCGGCCGTGATGGGCGCGGCGCGGAGCCCGGATCACGAGGCTCTCCGGCCCGGGCTCGCCGCCTCCCTCCAGTCGCAGACGATGGTAGCCCCGGGGCAGGTCCTCCGGGAGCGGAAGCCGACGGGTCACGACCTCCC
>CAYMQZ010000349.1:0-2597 GCA_964392705.1 uncultured Gemmatimonadota bacterium | reverse complement strand
CTTCCCGCCGGAGCCGGTCGGGCGATGAGCGCGTCACCGGATCCGGATCCGCGTCGGCGCCTCCCCGGAGTGGACGTCCTGCTGGCCGACGAGCGCGTCGCCGCCTGGGTCGAGGCGCGCGGCCGCGAGCCGGTCGCGCGAGCCCTCCGGGGCGCGCTCGAGGACCGACGCCGCCGGTTGTCGGCCGGGGGCGAGCCGCTGTCGAGCGAGGCCCTCCGGGCGGCCGTGCTGGACGATGCCGAGGTGCGTCTCGAGGCGGCGTTCCGACCCTCGCTCCGCCCCGTCCTGAACGCGACGGGGGTGGTGCTCCACACGAATCTCGGCCGGGCGCCGCTGGCCGAGGAAGCCGTGGCCGCCCTCGGGGTCGCGTCGGGTTACGCCAACCTGGAGTACGATCTCGAGAGGGGGGCTCGCGGCTCCCGATACGGTCATTGCGCGGAGCTCCTGTGCGAGCTGTCCGGGGCCGAGGCGGCGCTCGTCGTCAACAACAACGCCGCCGCCGTCTCTCTCATCGTCAACGAGCTCGCCCTCGGCCGGGATGTCATTGTCTCGCGAGGGGAGCTGGTCGAGATCGGCGGCTCTTTCCGGATGCCCGAGGTGGTGATCCGGAGCGGCGCCCGGCTGCTCGAGGTGGGGACCACGAACCGGACGCGGCTCGAGGACTACGCGCGCGCGATCGGGCCCGAGACGGGCGCGCTCCTCAAGGTACACCCCTCGAACTACCGCATGGAGGGTTTCGTCGCCTCCGTCGACGCGGCCGAGCTCGCGGCGCTCGGCCGCCGGGAGGGCGTGCCGGTGGCCTACGACCTGGGCTCGGGCCTCCTGCGCCCGGAGCTGCTCGCCCACCTGCCCGCCGAGCCGGGGGTCCCCGAGGCCGTCGCGAGCGGCGTGGACCTGGTCACCTGGAGCGGCGACAAGCTGCTCGGAGGGCCCCAGGCGGGGGTGATATTGGGAAGGGAGGAGACGGTGGAGCGGTTGCGGCGGAACCCTCTGTTGCGGGCGTTCCGGGTCGACAAGCTGACCCTGGCCGCGCTCGAGGCCACCCTCCGACTGTACCGCGATCCGGAGACCGCCGCCGAGCGGATTCCGGTGCTCGGCATGCTCCGGGCCTCCGTCGACTCGGTGGAGCGACGGGCGAAGGAGGCCCTGCGCGGGCTCGAGGATCTGGAGGCGCGGGAGTCCATTCGGCTCGAGGTCGTGGCCACCGAGGCGCTCGTCGGGGGAGGCTCGCTGCCGGCGGCCCGGCTGCCGTCGGCCGGCTGGGCCGTGACGGGCGTGAACGCGGACGAGCTGCAGGCGCGCTGCCGCGAGGGCCGCCCCCCCCTGATCGGCCGCGTCGAGGACGGGGGGTTCCTCCTCGACTTCCGCACGCTGCTCCCCGGCCAGGAGGCCGAGGTCGCGCGGGTGCTCCGGCGGGCGCTGGCGGAGGTGGGGGGATGAAGCCGGGGCGAGATACGCCGACCGGCGATCGGCCCCTCGACGTGGCTGTCCTGGCCTCCGGCTCGGGGTCCAACTTCCAGGTCCTGCTGGACCGCTTCCACGGACGGGAGGGATCGCCGGTGCGGGTCGGGCTCCTGGTGGCCAGTAGGCCGGGCATCCGCGCCCTGGAGCGGGCGGCGCGGGCCGGCGTCGAGACCGCGGTCCTCCCCGAGGTGGGCGACGAGGCCGACGCTCTGCTCTCTCTCCTCGGGGCGGTGGGTGCGGACCTGGTCGTCCTCGCGGGCTGGCTGCGGCTCGTCCCCGCCCGCGTGGTCCGCGCCTACTGGGGTCGGATGCTGAACCTGCACCCCGCGCTCCTTCCCGCCTTCGGGGGCGAGGGGATGTACGGCCTGCGGGTGCATCGGGCCGTGTTGGAGGCGGGCGTGCGCGTCACCGGCGCCACCGTCCATTTCGTCGACGAGCGCTATGATCGCGGCCCGATCGTCGCGCAATGGCCCGTTCCGGTGCGCGAAGGAGACGCGCCCGAGGATCTGGCGGCCCGCGTGCTCGAGGTGGAGCACCGCCTGCTGCCGGCCGTGGTGGAGGCGATGGCCCGCGGGGCAGTGGCGCTGGACGAGGACGGGCGCTGCCGCTGGCGGGACGACTGGTTCACCACCGGGCGCTTCGAGATGCCGGGTGGCGAGGGCCGGGATCCCACGGCGGCGGGCCTGGCGACCGCCCCGTCCGACGCTTCCTTCGCCGATCCTCCCGCCGCCCCATCCCGACCGGGGGAGTGAAGCAATGCCGACCGCGCTGCTCAGCGTCTCCGACAAGACGGGGGTCGTGGACTTCGCCCGGCGCCTGGCGAAGCGCGAATGGCGCCTGGTCTCCACGGGCGGCACGGCGCGGGAGCTCGAGGGGGCCGGCCTGCCGGTGACGGCCGTCTCCGACCTGACCGGCTTCCCCGAGATCCTGTCGGGTCGCGTGAAGACGCTTCATCCCGCCGTGCACGCCGGCATTCTGGCCCGCCGCTCCGTGCCCGGCGACGCCCGGCAGCTGGAGGAGCACGGATTCGAGGCGATCGATCTCGTGGCCGTGAACCTGTATCCGTTCCGCGATACGGTGGCCCGGCCCGAGGTGACGCTCGCCGAGGCGCTCGAGCAGATCGACATCGGCGG
>CAYMQZ010000348.1:0-2612 GCA_964392705.1 uncultured Gemmatimonadota bacterium | reverse complement strand
GCCGCTACCGCCCGCGCGTCATCGCCTGGCGCCCGGCGGGTCCGGCGCGCGCCCGATCCGCGCCGACCCCGTCCTCAGCTCGCCCGCAACTCCCCGCAGGCCACGATCTCCCGGGTCTGCTGCGGGGACTGGTGGATGTTGATGTGATAGGACTGGCCGGGCTGCAGGCTCACGTCGAGCCGGGCCGTAGCGGTGGCGTAACCCGTCGCATCCGGCTCGAGAACCGGGTAGGCCGTGGGGCTGCCCACGATCTCTCCACCCGATCCGCAGGTACCCCGGTGAATGTGCCAGGGATGGGTGCCTCCGCCGGAACCGCCGGAAAGGTTCACCGTCGCCCGGGTCCCCGAAGCCGTGGTCGTGACCGTCGCCGAGCCCGTATGGCCCGGCCCCATGCCCGTGGCGCGGATCGTGGCGGTCCACTCGGCCGCGGCCGCGGCCGCGGACGGCTCCGACTGGACTTCCGCCTCGCGCGAGCCGCAGCCTGCGAGACCGAAGACCATGATCGCCATCGAGGTGGCCAGGGCTATGCCGGCATGCTGGTCTCGGTACATCGTGCACCTCTCGTCGTCGTGGCTGAAACGGACCGTGATCGCCGCCGGCGCATCCTACGGTGACGGGTGCGCCGTGTGGCCGAGAAGGGAGCAACTTCCGGGCCAGGCTACGGGCGGCGGCCGGATGGGCGCGTCGACCCCGTCCGCGGCCTCAGGGGGGGCTCCCCGCCGCCTCCAGGTGCGGCGGCGCTGACCCGAGCCGAGTCCGGTGCCCACCCGCCGCGGAGGCACCGGCCTTCTCAGGTCCCGGCCGGCGCCTCCGGGGCGACCCCGAGGGCCTCCATCTCGACGGCGCGAATCGGACCGCGGGACGCGACCCTCACGCCCCGATCCCGTCCTTCGCGGCCCGTTCCATCGCCTCGATGAGCCGGTCCAGCTCCTCGAGCGTCGTGTACACGGAGGGCGAGACCCGGATCCCGCGGAACTCGTCGTGCGTGATCGGCGTGGTCACGATCCGGTGCTCCCGCCAGAGCCATTCGTTGAGCGGTCCCGGCTCGATCCCGACGATCTCCACGTTGGCGATCCCGCAGGCGAGGCCCGGCTCGAGGCTCGTGTGCAGGCGGATCCGGTCGTGCTCCAGCAGCCGCCTGGCCCAGTAGTCGCGCAGGTGGACGAGGCGCGCCTCCTTCCGCTTCGGCCCGATCGCCTGATGGAAGCTGAGCGCCTCGGCCACGGCCAGGAAGTTCGCCTCGGGGTGGGTGCCGATCTCCTCGAACTTCCGAATGTCCGCTTCCTGGCCCTCGTTCGCCGCCATCAGCGGCCACACCTCGGGGATCCTCTCCCGCCGGACGTAGAGCAGGCCGTTTCCGATCGGCGCGAACAGCCATTTGTGCAGGCTGGTCGAGTAGTTGTCGCACTCGAGCTCGGCGATCGTGAAGTCGAAGTGGGCCAGCGCGTGCGCCCCGTCCACGATCACCGGGACCCCGTGCCCCCGCGCCATCGCCACGACCTCCCGCACGGGGAGGATCTGCCCGGTGAGGTTGATCATGTGGCACATGAGGATCAGCCGGGTGCGCGCCGTGATCGCGGCCTCGAACCGACGGACCACCTCCGCCGGATCCTCGGCGGGCACGGGAAGCGAGATCTGCTTCAGGACGATGCCCTCCCGCCTTTCCCGCTGCTTGAAGGTGTTGATCATGCGGGGATAGTCCTGGTTCGTGGTCAGGATCTCGTCCCCTCGGCTCAGGTCGTGCCCGAACTGCAGGATCTCCAGGCTCTCGGAGGCGTTCCGGGTGATCGCGACCTCCTCCGGGTCGACCCCCCATTCGCGCGCCATGCGCTGGCGCACGCCCTCGCGCTGGGGCTCCAGGATCCTCCACCCGTTGTAGACCGGGAGCTGGTTGGCGAAATCCAGGTCCCGCTTCATCGCCTCGAGCACGTGGCCGGGCGTGGGCGAGACGCCGCCGTTGTTCAGGTTCACGAGCGAGCGGTCCACCGTGAACGCCTTCTGGACCTGGGCCCAGAAATCCTCCTGCCGCGCGATCCACGCGGGCGAGCCGGGCGTCCGGCGAAGCTCGTCCAGCAGGTCGTGGACGCCCGCCGCCGTCCGGGGCGTCCCCCTCGAGGGCGTGAGCCGCGAGCCCCCGGCCGACCCGCGCTCGGCGGCGGCCAGGGAACGGAGGCGTACGGGCGCGATGGCGGCTCCGGCCACGACGGCCGCGGGCACGCCGAGAGCTCCCAGGAATCGTCGGCGGGTGACCATTCGACAGCTTCTCCTGCTTGGAGGGGCGACCGGCTCGCCTGCCCCCGCCACGACGCGGGGCGGGGACCATCTCCCAATCTCGGGCGAAGGGAAGGCGCGCGGAACCCCGCTCGGGAGCCCCAGGGCCGGACGGATCCCGAGACGGGCTCGAAGCTCGCCGCTTCGGGACGGTCGGCTTCGGACGGTTGACGACCGGTCCCGGCTAAACGGAGATTCGATCCGGCGTGTTAGGGAAGGCGACGCGGCGGGACGGAACTATGCGCCCGCCCCCTCGAGACTCCAGCAGACAGCGGATGGGTGACATGACTCGACCTCGCTCGACGGCGGCGATGCTCGCCGTCCTCCCCTTCCTGCCGGTC
>CAYMQZ010000347.1:0-2612 GCA_964392705.1 uncultured Gemmatimonadota bacterium | reverse complement strand
CACATGGGCGAGTTCCGGATCCGCGGGCCGGACGCGCTCGCCCTCGTCTCGCGACTCATCACGAACGACCCCGCCCGCCTGTCGGTGGGGCAGGCCCAGTACACCGTGATGTGCCTCGAGGACGGGGGGATCGTCGACGACCTGATCGTCTACCGGTTGGAGGGAGAGGACTACCGGATGGTCGTGAACGCGGCCAACCGGGAGAAGGACTGGCGTCACGTCGAAGCGCGGGCCGAAGGCCTCGAGGTCGAGCTGGCCGACGAGAGCGACGAGGTCGCGCTGCTGGCCCTCCAGGGCCCGCGGGCGCAGGAGATCCTGGCGCCGCTGGCCTCGGTCGAGCTGGATCCGATCGGCTTCTACGAGTTCGCCGCGGGCGAGGTGGCGGGCGCCGAGGCCGTGATCAGCCGCACCGGCTACACCGGGGAGGACGGCTTCGAGCTCTACCTGGCGGCCGCCGACGCCGCGCCGGCCTGGCGCCGTCTGCTCGAGGCGGGGAAGGGGGCTGGCCTCTCCCCGGCGGGCCTCGGGGCGCGGGACACGCTCCGGCTGGAGATGGGCTACGCGCTGTACGGGAACGACATCGACGAGGACACCACGCCGCTCGAGGCCGGCCTCGGGTGGCTCGTGAAGCCGGAGAAGGGCGAGTTCGTGGGTCGGGAGGCGCTGCTCCGCCAGAAGGAGGAGGGCGTGGCCCGCCGGCTCCGCCCTCTCCGCCTCACCGAGCGCGGGTTCCCGCGGCCCGGATACGAGGTCCTGTTCCGGGGGGAGCCGGCCGGCCCGGTGCGGAGCGGCACCGTGAGCCCCAGCCTGGGCTACGGGATCGCGACCGCCTACCTGCCCGGCGAGGCGGGGGTCGGCGATCCCGTGGAGGTGGCGATCCGGGAGCGGAGGCTCGCGGGAGAGGTCGTGAAGCCCCCCTTCTACACCGAGGGGTCGCTGCGCCGGTGAGCCCGGCTCCGCCCTCCGAGGGTCGGCCCGGCGGCGGCGCGCGGGCGGCCGCGGATCGGTCCGGCGCGGCAGGGCCCTCCGATCCGACCGCGGCGAGGATCGGTATCCTCACGATCTCGGACGGCGTCTACCACGGCGCCCGCGAGGACCGCTCCGGCGCCCTCATCGCCCGCTGGGTGGAGGAGCGCGGATACGAGGAGCGGGCGCGCGCCGTCGTGCCCGACGAGCCGACCGAGATCACCCGGACCCTGCTGGCCTGGGCGGACCGGGAAGGGTGCGACCTGATCGTGACGACCGGGGGGACCGGCCTGGCGGACCGCGACACGACGCCGGAGGCGACCCGGGCCGCGATCGAGCGCGAGGCTCCGGGTCTGGCCGAGCGGATCCGGGCGGTCGGGACGGAGCAGACCCCGTTCGCCGCCCTCGGCCGCGGGCTCGCGGGGGTGCGCGGCCGCACGCTGATCGTGAACCTGCCGGGCAGCCCGTCCGGCGTGAGGGACGGGCTGTCCGTCCTCTCCGAGGTCGCGGACCACGCCGTCGAGATCCTGCGCGGCCGGACGGAGCACGACTGATGCGCGGCACGGCTGATACGCTGCGCGACTGATACGCTGCGCGACTGATACGGAGCGCGACTGATGGCGCGGGTCTTCATCGACGTGCGGAACCTCGAGGCGGCCGTGGCGGTCCGGGAGGCGGTCGAGGCCGACGGCCACGAGGTCGCGATGGTCGAGTCGGCGGATGAGATCGAGGGCCGCCTGAGCCCGGGCGCGGAGGTCGCCCTGTTCGTGACGGAGCGGCCCCTCGGGAAGTCGGCGCGCCGGATGGTCTCGCTGTTCGCCAGCCTCATCCCCCGCCCGCCCCTCGTCGCGCTGGCGGAGCTGGACTCGCCCGAGGACCGGCGCGAGCTGGTCCGCGAGCTCCAGCTCGACGAGTGCCTCCGGCTCCCGCCCGAGCCCGAGGAGGTCCAGGTCGTCCTCGCCCAGCAGTTGGAGCGCTTCCGGCTGCAGCTCGAGACGGGGATCGTCGGCCGGACGGAGCCGATCCGCGAGATCCTGGAGCGCGTGAACCAGATCGCCCCGGTGAACTCCACGGTGCTGCTGACCGGCGAGAGCGGCACCGGAAAGGAGCTCGTCGCGCGGGGCATGCATCGGCTCTCGCCGCGGCGCGGCAAGCCGTTCATCGCGGTGAACTGCGCGGCCATGCCCGAATCGCTCCTGGAGTCGGAGCTGTTCGGGCACGAGAAGGGCGCCTTCACCGGAGCCACGTCGCTCCGGCGGGGCATGTTCGAGCTGGCCGACGGCGGGACCCTGCTGCTGGACGAGATCGCCGAGATGCCCCCGCCGACCCAGACCCGCCTGCTCCGCGTGCTGGAGTCGCGTCGCTTCATGCGCGTCGGGGGAGACCACGAGATCGAGGTGAACGTGCGGGTGATCGCGGCCACCAACCGCGACCTCCGCGAGGCCGTGCAGGGCGGCGAGTTCCGCCGGGACCTCTACTACCGGCTGAACGTGCTCCACATCCACCTGCCTCCTCTCCGCGAGCGGAAGGAGGACATCCCGATCCTCGTGCAGCGCTTCGTGCGCGAGTTCAGCCGGCAGCACGATCGCGAGTTCAAGGGCATCTCGTCCGAGGCGATGGACCTCCTGCTCGACTACAGCTGGCCC
>CAYMQZ010000346.1:0-2628 GCA_964392705.1 uncultured Gemmatimonadota bacterium | reverse complement strand
TCCTGCCCGACGCCTACACCGCCTTCTGGTTCGCCTGGGCGCTCTTCCAGCCCGAGACGGAGATCTGGACGCCCTGACGCGACTCGACCTGCGCGGCTGAGCGTCGCCTCCCGCCTTCCTCTCCACCCACCCCGAAGCCCGGCCTCGCCCGGTCGCCGCGGCGACCGCGGAACTCGACCGCCGAGGCCGCGCGTTGTGAAGGTGCGACCGGGGAGGGAGGAGAGCGATGGAATCGACGCGGCGAGAGCGACGCCTGGCCCTGGTGCTGGGTGGCCCTCGGCTTGTGGAGGCGGGATGAAGGCGATCGCGGCGGCGGCGATGGCCGCGGGCGCCCTGACCGGGATCCTGCTCGCGGCCTGCGACGCCGGGGTGGAGGAGCCGGCCACGGCCCCGTACCCGGGCCGGGAGGAGCCGCGGGCGGTCGAGCCGGGTCCGGTCCCGCTGGTGGAGTACCCCACCCCGGCCGAGACGCTTTTCGTCCGGGCGCGGCCCCCCGACGACGGAGCCCGGCTGGTCTTCTTCCGGGGACGAGGGGTCTCGCACGACGCGGCGGGCGCCGCCTACGTGATCGATCCGGAGGCGAGCCGCGTGCTGGTCGTGGGGCCGGCGCTACGGGTCTTCCGGACCGTCGGAGGCCCGTCCGAGGCGAACGGGGCCCTGGGGCTTCCGCTGTCCGTCGCTCCGACGCCGGCTGGAGGCGCCTTCGTCGTCGACGTCGAGCATCCCGACGGGCTGCTGTACTTCGGGGAGGCGGGCGATCCCGTCGGCTCGGCCTCGCCGCCCGTGCTGCACCCGAACCTGGCGGGCGATCGCTCGGGCGTCCTGTGGGCGTCCCGGTCGCCCTACATCTTCGGCTTCGAGCCGACCGAGCCGGGAGAGCCGCTCCTTTACCGCTTCGATCCCCTGTCCGGCGAGGGGGTCGGGATCGCGGAGATCGACCCGATCCAGCCGGCCGCGTGGAACCGGCTGGCCAACGCGGGCGCGGTGGCGGCGGGTCGCGACGGGACCGGCTTCTTCGCCTTCCTGCTTCGCAACGAGCTACGGGCCTATCGCTCCGACGGGGAGCTGGTGTGGCGGACGCGCAGGCTACCCGGGTTCCCCACTTCGGCTCCCGGGGCGGAGGAGGTGGACGGCGAGGTGCGCATGCGCCTTCGTCCCGTCACGCAGGCGCTGAGCGTCGGGCCCGACGGACGGCTGTACGCGCTCACCGCGTCGGCTGACCCGCCGGGCGCGGGGGAACCGCCGCAGCCCGCCGAGGGCACGCCCGCGGGCGTGGTAACCGGCGACGCGGGGGGGAAGGGATGGAGGCGCCTGGAAGTCTACGACCCGGAGACGGGAGCGCTGCTCCGGGCGAGCCGCATCCCGGCCCTCTGGACCACGCTGGCGGTGGGGCCGGAGGGCCACGTGTACCGGGTGGATCCCGAGCGCATCATCCGCTCGGCCCCGCCGCCGACTCGTCCCCCTCTGCCCGACGTGACGCTGGAGCGGTTCGACGGCGAGCGGATCCGCTTCGACGCGTACCGGGGCAAGGCGCTCCTCATTAACTTCTGGGCGAGCTGGTGCGAGCCGTGCAAACGGGAGCTCCCGGCTCTGGAGGAATACTACGCTCGCCTGGACCGCGATCGCGCCGAGTTCCTGGCCATCTCCGAGGATGCGCACGAGGCGGCGGCCCGCAGGTTCGCCGGCTCGCTCGGGCTCTCCTATCCCCTCTTCCTCGGTCGCGGGAAGCTGCGCGAGCACTTCCGCTATCTGGGGCTGCCGTACACGCTGATCGCCGACTACCGGGGTCGGGTGGTCGCGGAGTTCATGGGCTTCGGGAACCCTGCCACGTGGCGTCGGTTGACCCGGACGCTGGAGGCGGAGATGGAGCGCGCTGCGCCGGCTGCGCCTCGTGCCGGCCCCGGGAACGAGTGACCGCGGCCCAGGAACCGGTCACGGCGCCCGGGAACCGGTCGGCGCGGGCCGGCGTTGGAATGGCGAGCGGCGGGTGCGCCACACGACGCCCGCGTGGGAATCACGGCGTACGAGGAGGGATCCATGAACCCCCGACCCATGCTTCTGGCCGCGGCTCTCGCGGCCGGCGGACTCCTCTTCGGCTCCGCGGCGGCTCACGCCCAGTGCGGGCCGGCCGGCGGAGACGAGAAGGGGGAGACGACGACGCTCACCGCGTCCGTCGTCGACCAGTCGTGTTATCTCGCCCTGGGGCTCCACGGCGAGGATCACAAGATGTGCGCGGAGGTGTGCGCGAAAGCCGGCGTGCCCCTCGTGTTCCTGACCGACGACGGCCAGCTCGTGCTGCCGGTCTCCTCGGCGATGCCCAGCTCCGGCTTCAACGAGCGGCTCGTGGAGCACGCCGAGCAGGACGTCGAGGTCACGGGCAAGCTCGTGACGAAGGCCGGCTCGAGGGCGATCGTGGTCGACAAGATCGAGGCGGCCCCGTGAGCGGCTCCGGATGCGCGCCGGCCGGCTGACGGTGGCCGCATCCGCGCGGCCCGCGGCCCGGGTCGCCGCCCCCGGAGTACGCGGACGGCGGGCCCGGGCCGAGCCGCGCCGGGCGTCCGGCGGAATCGTCCGAGCATGACCGGACGGGAGACGTTCGAGGACAAGGTGGGGGCGGCGCTGGATGCC
>CAYMQZ010000345.1:0-2637 GCA_964392705.1 uncultured Gemmatimonadota bacterium | reverse complement strand
TTGCTCGGCGGGGCGCGGTATTTCGACGCCCAGGTCGACGATGCCCGGCTCGTGCTGGCCACGGCGCTCGCGGCGGCCGAGGCCGGGGCCGCGGTCGCGAACCGGGTGGAGGCGGTCCGGGTGCGGACGACGGACTGGCCGGGTCACCGGACAGGGGTGCGAGACCTCGAGACGGGCGAGGAGTGGATCGTGGATTCCCTGGCCGTCGTGAACGCCACGGGGCCCTGGGCCGAGGAGACGCTGGCCCGCGCCGGGGTCGAAGGCCGCGAGGTCGTTCGGCCCTCCCGGGGAACGCACGTGCACGTGGCCCGCCCGAAGGTGGGCCACGAGCGGGCGCTGATCTTCGAGTCGCACCTGGACGGGCGAATCATGTTCGTCCTCCCGTGGCGCGACCTGACCCTGATCGGGACGACGGACGAGTTCGACGACCGGCCGCCGGCCGACGTCGCGCCCACCCGGGAGGACGTCCGCTACCTCCTCGAGTCCACGAACCACCTCTTCTTCGACGCGAACCTGGGCCCCTGCGATGTCGTCGGCGCCTGGGCCGGCCTGCGCCCGCTCGCGGCGGCGGGGGATGTGGGGGCGGACGGAGAGGGCGCGGTCTCGCGCGACGTCGCCCTCCTGCAGGAGCCCGAAGGCGTGTTCACGGTCACGGGCGGGAAGCTCACCTCGAATCGGGCGATGGCCGAGGCCACGATGGACGAGGTCGCCCGCCTGCTGGACTCGGCGGGCGTGGCCGCCGAGCGGCCGAGCGACACGGCGCGCGTTCCGCTGCCGGGCGGCGACTTCGAGGGGTTCGAGGCCCTCCGCGACGGCGTGAGGGAGCGAGCCGGCGACCTGGGGCTCTCGCGGGCCACCGCCGATCGCCTGACCCGGGCCCACGGCACCCGGGCCGCGGAGGTGCTGGCGCTGGTGGAGGCCGACCCGAGGCTGGCGGCCCGCGTGGTGGAGGAACGCCCCGAGATCGAGGCCGAGGTCGTATACGCCGTGCGACGCGAGATGGCCCGGCACGTCGAGGACGTGATGTACCGCCGCACGCACATCGGGATGGAGACGCGGGAGGCCTTCGATCGTGCCTGCCGGGGGGTGGCGCGACGGATGGCGGACGTGATGGGTTGGGACGCCGAGCGAGAGGAGGTCGAGGTGGAGCGGGCACGGGCGGTGCGCGATCGGGACGACGCCTGGCTGCAGGCGGTCGGGCCGTGAGGGGCCTCCTCTTCTTCGCCCTGCTGGCGCCCTTCGCCCTGCTGGCGCTCGCCTGCGGGACGGAGGACGGCGAGACGACGCGCGGGGAGGGCGAAGCGGCGGCCGACTCGGGGGAAGTCGCGCGGGCCGCGCAGCGGGCCGGGTCGGAGGCGGCGGGCGGTCCCGAGCGGGGCGGCCCGGACGAGCCGGGCGGTCTCGACACGGCGGGCGGTCCCGAGCCATCCGGAGGGGCGGCCGTCCCCGAGATCCCCATCCTGGTCCCCGAGCGGCCTCCGGAGCTGAGGACCTACCGCCTGCTCCTGGTGAACCCGCGGCCGATCCGCGCCGTCGTGTACGCCGACGCCGGGGCGGACCGGGTGCTGCTCGACACGATCTCGCGGTTCGACTCCAGCCGGGTGAACGTCCAGGTCCGGGCCTTTCGCATCCGGCTGATGGCCACCGACCGGTTCGGCGAGCGCCTCGGCATCGTCTCCCTCGACCTCTCGCCGGACTCCCTGAACCGGTGGCGCGTGCCGGCGGGGCCGGATCGGGGGAGCGGAGGCGGCTGAGCGGAGGCGGCTGAGCGCCGGCCGAACGCTTCACATCCGACGCCTCCGGATCCGCGACCCGGGCGTCCCTCGCTTGCCGGGCACCGCGATGCGAAGCCCCGGCATCGGGCCTGGCGATTTGCGAGGTTCCTGTGGATTCTCCGCGACGGATGCGTTCCCGCCTACGGGCTCCATGACGCCAAGTTCTTGTCATCCGACGACTTGGCTCCGGCGGTACCCCCAGCCCGGATCCTGCATGCCATCAAGGGTGCGGAGGACCGCGGCTCGCCGGCCGTAACCTGCGGGCCCTCCGGCTCGTCTCGTTAACGGAGGTCGGGACGTTGTAGGGATGGGAGCGGTTTCCGCCCGCAGGGCGTTACCCGAACCGCGGAGGAACGGAACCCGACACGAAACCTCGTGAGGACCGGTTGGGAGGCAGCATGAAGGCGTATTACCTGGTCCTGGCCGTGGCCGCCAGCGTGGCCGCGATCGCCATGGCCAGCCAGCTCCAGAACGGAGCGGTGGCGAAGGAGAAGGAGGCGCAGGTCGACACCGAGATGGAGGCCTGGTTCATCTGAGCGGGGCGTAGCGGCCGGCCGCGGGCGATCCCGCCCGAACCGCCGGCCCGGCGCCACGGGCCCGTCACGTCGCCCCGGGTGGGCGATCCGGTGAAGACGGCGGTCATGTGACGACGGCGGTCATGTGACGCCGAGAGTCAGGTGACCAGGTCCGCCAGCACCAGGACGATCGCGGCCGGACACAGGAAGCGGATCAGGAACGCCCACGTCCCCCCCAGCGGGAACCTGCCGTCGTTCGCACGTACCTCCTCGCCCGCGCTCCGGATCCCCCAGAACCACCCCACGAACAGGCTGATCAGCAGCGCTCCCACCACGAGCGAGTACTG
>CAYMQZ010000344.1:0-2656 GCA_964392705.1 uncultured Gemmatimonadota bacterium | reverse complement strand
ATGCCGACGTGCTCGACCCGAGCGTCATGCCGGCGGTGGACTCGCCGCTCGACGGCGGGCTCGGACTCGATGAGCTGGCCGACCTGCTCGCGCCTCTGGCCCGCCACCCGCGGGCGCTGGGCATGGAGCTCACCATCTACGACCCGTCGATGGACCCGGAACGGACGGGTGCGGGACGGCTCGCGGCGCTGCTGGAACGAGCGCTCGGCGGCGAGGCCGCGTCATGATCGCGCTGATCGCGCGGACCTGGCACGGCCGTGATCACGAGGTGCCGCGCTCCCCGTGGCTCGACTCGACCGCCCGGCGCTCGGTCTCCCGGTCGAGAATGCGGCGCAGCTCGGCGATCAGCGGGTGGTCCGCCGTGTAGCGCCGCCCGTACTCCAGGTTGAACCGATAGTCGAAGTCCGGAGGGTTGTCGCCCTGGGTGTGCTGTAGGATGGTCTCCAGCTTGTCCAGGGCCTTGGCCAGCCGCGCCTCCGGCGTCTCGGCCGCCTCGTACTCGTCCCACAGGGCCAGGATCTCGGCCCGACGCGGTTCCGGAAGCGGATCGAGGAGCGCGAGCAGGTCCCGCCGCTCCTCCTCCGCCTTGCGCGCCGCGGGATCCTCGGCCAGCCGCCTCGCCTGCTCCGGCGCCGGCACGTCGCCGCGCACCGCCTCGCCCAGATCGTGCACCAGGCAGATCCGCAGGAGCCTCGCGAAGTCGACCTCGGGGAACTCCGGCGCCAGCACCAGCGCCATGAGGCACACCCTCCAGGTATGCTCCGCCGCGCTCTCGGGCCGACCGTCCGACGTGTAGGCGCTCCGGTCGGTCGCCTTGAGCCGTTCCGCCGCGCGGAGGAAGGCCAGGATGCCGTGGAGCTCCGCGGATTCCATGTGGTCAATCTAGGCGGCGCGGCAAGACGGCGGGACCTGTCGGTCGTCGGGTCCGGGATGCGGTGGGACTCGGAGCGAGCGCCCGGGGAGGTCAGTCGCGCAGCTCGGCCAGTCGGCGCTCCAGGAACCGCCGCTCCGGCTCCTGGCGGACGAGCCCGAGCGCCCGCTCGAAGGAGGCGCGCGCCTCCTCCCTGTCTCCCAGCCGGCGGCTCAGCTCCCCCCGCGCCGCGTGCGCCAGGTGGTACTCCTCGAGGTCGCCGCGCTCCAGGATCTCGTCGATGAGGAGTAGGCCCGCCGCCGGGCCGTCCCGCATGGCGACCGCCACCGCGCGGTTCAGCTCGACCACGGGAGACGGTTCGGCCCACGCCAGAACGTCGTAGAGGGCCACGATCTCGCTCCAGTCCGTCGCCTCGGCGTCGGGGGCGTTCGCGTGCACCCCGGCGATCGCCGCCTGGAGCGTGTAGGGTCCGAACCGGCGCGAGGACAGCGCCCTCTCCACCAGCGCCGAGCCCTCGGCGATCAGGTCCCGGTCCCAGAGGCCGCGGTCCTGGTCCTCCAGCAGCACGAGCTCTCCCTCCGGCGTGGCGCGGGCGGCGCGCCGTGCCTCGTGCAGCAGCATGAGGGCGAGCAGTCCGAGCACCTCCGGCTCCGGCAGCAGCCGGGCCAGCAGCCGGCCCAGACGGATCGCTTCGCCCGACAGGATCGGCCGGGTGAGGGAGGCGCCGGCGGTGGCGGAGTATCCCTCGTTGAACACCAGGTAGACCACGCGGAGCACCGCATCCAGGCGGTTCGGAAGGTCGGCCAGGGTGGGAAGCTCGTACGGGATCCGCGCGTCGCGGATCTTCGCCTTGGCACGGACGATCCGTTGGGCCACCGTGGGCGTCGCCGTGAGGAAGGCGCGCGCGATCTCCTCGGTCGTGAGGCCGCACACCTCGCGCAGCGTCATCGCCACCTGGCCGTTCGGCGGCAGGGCGGGGTGACAGCAGGTGAAGATGAGCCGGAGCTCGTCGTCCGCGACGACCTCGTCGGCGAGGGCCTCCGCACCGCCCTTCACGGCATCCAGCTCGTGGGCCAGCTGGCCCAGCTTGTCGTCGTACCGGGAGCGCCGACGGATGCGGTCGATCGCGCGGAAGCGGCCCGTCGACACCAGCCACGCGGACGGGTTGTCGGGCACGCCGTCCCGGGGCCAGGTCTCGAGCGCCGCCGCGAACGCGTCCTGGAGCGCCTCCTCGGCCAGATCGAAGTCGCCGAGCAGGCGGATCAGGGTGGCCAGGACGCGGCGCGACTCGGCACGGTAGACCGCCTCCACGGTCTCCCGCGCCGTTTCGGCGGCGGGGGCACCGGCGGGCGTCTCCTCCGGCCCTTCCCCGGGAGCGGGCATACGAGCGCGGGCGGGCGTCGCCGCTACTCCTGCCGGAGGTCCCGGATCGGACGGACCTCGACGCTCCCCAGCCGCGCGGGCGGGAGCCGGGATGCCACCCGGATCGCCTCGTTCAGGTCCCGGGCGTCGATCAGCAGGAACCCGCCGAGCTGCTCCCGGGTCTCGGCGAACGGACCGTCCGTCACGGACAGCCGGCCGTCCCGGACTCGCACGGTCGTCGCGGAGTCGACCGGGCCCAGGTGCTCGGCGGCCACGAAGTGACCGCTCCTGCGCAGTTCCTCGTTGCAGACCACGAACTCGCCGAGCAGCGTCTCCCGTTCGTCCCCGGACAGCGCCGCCAGCTTCTCCTCCTCCGCGTACACGAGACACAGGTACTTCATCGCCTCGCCTCCCCGCCGGTGG
>CAYMQZ010000343.1:0-2661 GCA_964392705.1 uncultured Gemmatimonadota bacterium | reverse complement strand
CTTTCGGATGATGAAGTGATCCGACTGGTGCTTCGCTTCCCGCGCGAGCGCCCGCTGTGGCGCCCGCCGGCCGGGTCCTTCGCAATGGTGCAAGGGTCTTGCCAGAGGGTCTTGCGAGATCGGAGGACCCTGCCGGCCGGAGGTGATGACTGCGGCGACGACGACGGCGGACGGAGTTGGCGGGCCGGACCCCGAGGCCCGCGGGCCGGGACGTGGTTATATTAGGGAGTAGCGATCGGTGGAGGAGCTCGCGGGCGGGCGGTGGATGGAGGGGGGCGGCGTGGAGCGGACGCGTGGGGCGGGGAACGGTCGGGAGAGGGACGGGTGGGCTCGCGACGGGAGCTGGCTCTACGCGGTTCGTCTCATTCGGCCGGGCGCGAGCAGGTCGGAGCGTCGAGACGAGATCGCCTCCGTGTGGGCGGACTCGTTGAGCGAGGCGATCGCGATCGCCCTTCGTCGCTATCCGGGCTGCCTGGCGGTGCACGGCGAGCGGCACTGATACGCTCGCGCCGGCGGGCGCGGTAGGCCGGCGCCAGCCCGCGACTCTCGCTCCTTTCAGGGATGTCCCCAACGGGCGGGTCCGCCCCTTCCCCTGACCCTGAAGCCGCGATCCCTTCGGCCGCGCTGGCATGCTCCGTGCTTCCTCTGACATGCAGATCGCCGGGTGCCCTGCGGACGCCAGTGAGTGGATCTCCCGGATGCGGGCCGAAAGGCTCGGGGTCCGGGAGGCCCCTCCCGATCCCGCGACCATCCGGCCGGTGAAAGACGACATTCATCTTTCGGCAGGAGGCAGGATCATGCTATCGCAAAGGAAGACTCCGGCCGCGGCGGTCGGAGGCATCGCGGCGCTGTTCGCGCTCGGAACCCTGGGATGCGGCACGTTCCAGGAGGAGGAGTCGGAACCCTCGGAACCCTCCGTGATCACGGAGAGGCAGCAGGAGCCCACGGGGACCGCCCGGGGAGACCTGCCCCAGGGCGCGGAGCTGAACGTGCAGCTGGAAGGCGCGCTGAGCAGCCAGTCGAGTCGAACCGGTGACTCCTGGCGGGCCGTCCTCGCGCGCGACGTGACGGATGGCTCCGAGGTCGTGTTGACCCGGGGCGCGATCGTCTCCGGCGTCGTGACGCGAGTCGGCGAGGTCGAGGTCGAGGGCGATACGCGCGAGGTGATCGCGCTCGAGCCGAGGACCCTGCACCTGAGCGAGGGTCAGCAGGTCTCGATCGACGCCGACGTGGTCGATGCCGAGGTCGATGAGAGGAAGAGGACGTTCAGCAAGGAGAACATCGCGATCATCGGCGGAAGCGCGGTGGGCGGTGCGATCCTGGGCGAGATCCTGGCCGACGAGGCGTTGCTCGGCGCGATTCTGGGCGGCGCGGGCGGCACGGTGGTCGCCGTCGCGACGGCCGAGACCGAGATCGTGCTGCCCGAGGGCTCGGAGCTGACCCTCCGACTCGTGGAGCCGGTCCGGCTCGCGCGCGCGAACCGCTAAGACAACCGAACATGGGAGGAAACGATGAACAGGGATCGAATCGAGGGGAACTGGAAGCAGTTCAAGGGCGAGGTCAAGAGGCGGTGGGGCAAGCTCACCGATGACGACGTGGACGTGATCGAAGGGAATTGGGAGAAGCTCGTCGGCCGGATCCAGGAGCGCTACGGCATCGCCAGGGACGAGGCCGAGCGCGAGGTCGAGGAGTGGGAGCCGGAGACGACCCTGAAAAGGGAGCCGAAACGGATCTAACGCTCCCGGCCCTTCCCGCGAGCGACGGCGCCGTCAGCCGAAGGGTTGGCGGCGCCGTCGTCGTTCCTGCCCTCGGCCCGCCGCCGGCGCGTCGACCTTCACGGCGATCTCGTCGTGTGCGTCGAGTCCGGCCTGGGGCTGAACCGCGAGAGCCGGCGGTCAGGCGGACCGGTCGAACTCGCGGCGCGCCCGCTCCGCCCGCTCGACCGAGACGAGCGCCGCCCGGCACAGGGCGAGGGCTGGCGTCTCCCCCCTGGCCTCCCCCATGGTCGTGAACCGCTCGCGCCGCACGGCGACGCGGGCGAGATAGGCGTCCCCCAGCTTGGTCATGGAGTGAGCCGCGCATTGCTCGCGAAGCGCCTGGCCGGCGTCCCAGTCCGTGCTGTAAGGACCCATCGCCACCTCCGTGCGGGACCCCAGGATCCTTTCGTGGATCAGTCGGTCCAGGGCCTCGCCGGCCTCCGGACCCTCGTCATCTTCGTGAGCCTGGCTCGTGGTCATGGGCTTCGTCCTCCCCGCTGCGATCGGGTCCTCGAACTGTCGTGCCGCCGACTCTCCGTCTTTCGACGGGCTCGTCCCCTCCCCACCCCCCGAGCGTGCATCAGGCGTGCCACCCGACCGGCGCCTCGCACCGGCGTCCCACCAGGCCGCGGCTCCGCACCGCGGGGCCCGCGAGCACGCACCTTGCGCTGCGGAGAGTGACGCCAGCGGTCCAGGCTGGAATCGGAGACGCCGGGCTTCCACCTGAGGGCGTCTCGGCGGAACGGAAGACCGAAGCGCACAGAACGGGTGCGACATGCAAGCCAACGTGTGGAGGGCGCTCTCGCCGCTCGAGGAGCGGATCCGGGAGTGCTACGAGCAGAGGATCCTAGCGAGCCCCGCGCCCGACCAGCCGTGACCGACGGCCCGGGCGATCCGGCAGACG
>CAYMQZ010000342.1:0-2684 GCA_964392705.1 uncultured Gemmatimonadota bacterium | reverse complement strand
GCGGCACGTTCACGATCACCAACGTCGGCGTGTTCGGGAACCTGTTCGGCACCCCCATCATCAACCAGCCCCAGGTGGCGATTCTCGGCACGGGGGTGATCGAAAAGCGCCCGGTCGTGGCGCAGGACGACCTCGACAACGACGTGATCGCGATCCGCCACCGGGCCTACTTCGGCCTCAGCTACGACCACCGGGTCGTCGACGGCGCGATGGCCGCCTTCTTCCTGAACAAGGTGCAGGAAGTGATCGAGAGCTTCCCCGAGGACGGGGTATAGGCAGGCCTTCCGGGAGGCGACGAGGACGACCGATGCGGCGAGGGAGCCGGGTGGCGCTGGAATCGATCCAGGCGGTCTGAGGTCCCGCCCGGCTCCGCGGCAGGAGAGACCCGCCGTGCCCCGTCTCCATCCGTTCCGTGCGATCCGGTACGCCCCCTCGGCGGGCGACCCGGCGGGGCTGCTGGCACCACCGTACGACGTGATCGGCGAGTCGGAAGCCGCGGAGCTGCGGCGGAACCCCCGCAACGCGGTTCACCTCGTGCTGCCCGAGGGCGCCGCCCCGCGGCGGTACGAGCGGGCGGCCGCGCTGTTCCGCGAATGGCGGGAGCGCGGCGTCCTGCGGGAGGAGCCCGCCCCGGCGGTCTTCGCCTACCGGCAGGACTTCCCGCTGGGCGACGAGCGGCTCTCCCGGTGGAGCCTGTTCGCCGCGCTCGAGCTCCTCCCGTTCGAGGCCGGGGAGGTGCTCCCTCACGAGGAGACCCACGCCGGCCCGAAGCGGGACCGACTCGCGCTCACCCTGGCGTGCCGCGCCCAGTTGTCCGCCGTCCTCCTGTCCGCCGAGGATTCCGGCGGCAGGCTGCGGGCGAGGCTCGGAGAGACCGCGCAGGGGGGCGCACCCCTGTTCGAGACCCGGACGCCGGACGGCGTGGCGCACGCCCTCTGGCGCGCGGAAGACGTCCTCGCGGAACGCCTCTGCGAGCTCGCGGCCCGAGGACCGCTCCTGATCGCCGACGGCCACCACCGATACGAGACCGCCCTCGCGGTCCGCCGACGGCTTCCCGACTCCGAGCGCGCGCGCCGCCTGCTCGTCTGCGTGGCCAGCGAGGCCGACCCGGGCCTCCGCATCGACCCCACCCATCGGAGCCTCCGGGGACCGGCGCCCCGCGGCGGCTGGCTCGAGGCCCTGTCGGTCGCCTTCGAGCCGAGGCGGCTGCAGGGCGCGGAGGCGCCGTCGCGAGCCGAGGCGGCCGTCGCCCGCGCCGGGGGGGGCGTCATGGCCTGCTTCGGCCCGGGCGAGCCCACGCTTCTCGTACCCCGGGCCGCGGCCCTGGCGGCCGCCGGCATCGAGGGTTCCCTGGCCGAGATCGGGAGCGCGGTCTTCGACCGCCTCGTGCTGCGGGAAGTGCTCGGCCGGACCGCCCAGGAGGCGTCACGCGACGGCGAGCTCGCCTATCACCGCAGCCCCGAGGACGCCGTCCGGGCGGCCGGCCCGGAGGGCGCCGCCTTCTTGCTGGCCCCGGTCCGGCCCGAGGCGGTGAGAGCGGCCGCGGCGCAGGGCGTCCGGCTGCCACCGAAGACCACCTACTTCGCGCCCAAGATCCCGTCCGGCCTGCTCTTCCGCCGGATCTGAGTCCCTCCCGGAGTCGGTCACTCGCGGGGCACCAGGAGGCCGGAGCCTCCCCTGACGACCGGCTCCGGCCGAGGCCGCGGCGGCGAGCGCCGCTCCGCTTGACGCCCCGGCGGGGCGCCCGTACGCTCCCCTCCGATCCGCCCCCCCGGCCGCGATCCACGCGCGGTCGCGAGCCCCGGCGGGGCACCGTGAACCGGCCACTCCGACTTTGCTGCGACACGACATGGAAAGCTCCGTGGCTACGAGGGAGACGGGTTTCGCGCAGACACTCCGGCGGGACCGCTGGTGGGTCGCCCCGCTCACCATCGCCGTGGGCCTCGGCATATGCGGCGCCTACGCCACCTGGGCCATCTTCCAGGGCAGCCACTTCTTCGTCGAGCCCTACCTGTCCCCCTTCTACTCGCCCTGCATCGCGGCGCAGTGCCCGGCGGAGATCCGCTTCCTGGGGATCGACTGGTGGCCCTTTTCTCCGGCGATCCTCTTCATGTGGGTGATCCTCGGATTCCGTGCCACCTGCTACTATTACCGGAAGGCGTACTACCGGGCCTACTTCCTGGACCCGCCCGCCTGCGCCGTGGGCGAGCACCGGGGTCATCGCTACAAGGGCGAGACCGCGTTCCCGTTCATCCTCCAGAACGCCCACCGTTACTTCCTGTACGCCTCCATCGTGATCTGGGGCTTCCTGACCTACGACACCGTGAAGGCGTTCATCTTCGAGAACGGCTTCGGGATCGGCGTCGGCAGCCTGATGCTGCTGGTCAACCTGGTCCTGCTCTCCGGCTACTGGTTCGGCTGCCACTCGCTCCGGCACCTGATCGGAGGGAACGTGAACTGCTTCTCCTGCGCCCGCTTCGGAGCCGCCAGGCACGGTGCCTGGAAGGGCGTGAGCTTCTTCAACAGCCACCACATGTTCTGGGCCTGGACCAGCCTGGTGTTCGTGTGCGTGGCGGATCTCTACATCCGCCTCGTGGCCACGGGCGCGATCTCCGACCCGCGGATTCTGTAGGCGCGGAGCCGTGGACACCCACGAGCACGACGTCATCGTGGTCGGGGCCGGC
>CAYMQZ010000341.1:0-2687 GCA_964392705.1 uncultured Gemmatimonadota bacterium | reverse complement strand
CCCGCCAGGTAGATGCCCACCACCTGCCACAGCGAGCGGCGGTGGACCTCGTGGATCAGCTCCTTCAGGCGAGCCATGCGGCCTCCGTCCGTCTCATCCGCGCTCCGCCACGATCTCTTCCAACCGCTCCTGCGCCGCCCGCACCCGGGGCTGCAACTCCTCGTCGGCCTCGGCCCACAGCTCGACGAACCGCGCGTAGTAGAGCGCCGCGTTCTCCAGATCGCCCTTCTCGTCGTACAGTTGGGCCAGACGCTCCAGGGCCGGTCCCCGGTTCGTGGCGTCGACGCCGTCGCGGAACAGCATTCCCGTCTCGAGATACATCTCGTAGTAGGCGATCGCCGAGTCGGCGGCGCTCGCCCGGTCGTACGCGCGGGCGAGCCCGATCGGCGTGCAGACGGTGCACGGGCCGGTATCGCCGCGCCGGACGTACGCGACCGCCTCCTCGAGCTCGCCCCCGGCCGCTTCGACCGTTCCCCGCGTCCCCCAGTACACGGGCCGCGTCTCGACACCCTCCTCGGCGGCCTCCCACTCCGCCAGGTAGCGGCGCGCTTCGGCGGGACGGCCGGCCCGGACGAGGAAGCGGATGATTCCCGGGTAGGGGCGGTCGAGCGGATCCAGATCGGCGAGCGAGTACCGGTCGAGCGCCTGGCGGAAGTCCCGCAGCGCCGCCTCGCGCTGCCGCCTCATCAGGTCGAGCCACGCCCGGTCGAGCGCGGCGTCCAGCGCCGCGTCGGGGAGCCCGCGGCGCAGCTGATCGGCCTCGACCTCCCGCCAGAAGCGCTCCGCCTCGGCCAGCCGTCCACGCGTGGCCAACGTGTTCGCCAGGAAGCGGCGGGCATCGGCCGCCAACGCGGGGTTCGAGCCGTGCTCCTCGAGGAACGCGAGCCCGCGGGTCTCGGCCTCCTCCCAGTCGCCGGCCTGGAAGGCACGCTGTGCGGCGAAGGCGGCCGGCCGCGGATCGGACGGAAGACGCCCCGCCCACAGGGCGATCGTCGAGTCGACGGCCTCCAGCCTTCCCTGCGCCCCCTGGATGACGGCCAGGTTGAAATAGGGCGGGGCGCTCAGCGAGTCGACCTCGATCGCGCGCTCGAACATCGGCTCCGCGCGGGCGTAGTCCCGCTGCTCGTTGCCGTAGATGATCCCGACGTTGTTGAGCGCCCAGTCGTCGTTCGCGTCCAGCTCCAGCAGGCTCTCGTACGCCGCGGCCGACCGGGTCAGGTCTCTGCGGACTTCGTAATAGTACGACGCCTCCGTCAGGTAGCGCTCGCGCTCCGTCAGCCGGTCGCGGAGCTCGAACGCCCGAGCCAGCGCCCCGTGCGCGCGCGAGCGCTGCTCGAAGCGGTTCCGAAGCACGACTGCCAGCTTCCGGTGGGCCATCGCGAAGCTAGAGTCGCGGGCGATCGCCTGCTCGAGAAAGGTGACCGCCCGCTCCTCCTCTCCCATGTCGGCCAGCCGCGCGCCCTGCGAGTACTGCCGGAGCGCCTCCAGGTCGGAGGTCGTGACGCGCGCCAGGGGGGCCGACCCCCGGAGGTCGGGGAGCGACTCGCCGATTCGCTCGCGCAGGCGGTTCGAGGTCGCGTCGATCGCCGGCACGATCTGCGACGAGTCCGCCGCCGTCTCGCGGTGCGAGGCGAGGACCGCCCCGTCCTCCGAGTCGATCAGCGCGGCCGAGACGACGTAGCGGCCGCCGGCTTCGTGGATCTCGCCGTGGAGCACCGCCGGCAGCCCCTCCCGCACGGCGAGCTCGAGTGCCAACTCCAGGTCCAGCGTCCGCGCCCCTTCGCGCTCCATCCGGATCAGTGCTTCGCGCACGAACCCCGGGTCGGCGAGCCGCACCACGCGCGACTGCGAGAGGTCGATCCGGAACGCCTCGGTCGCCGCCCGGCTCAGGTTCGCGTCCTCCGACTCGAAGTCGGCGAGCACGATCGTCGCCTGCTCGTCCAGCACGCCCTTCGCCACCAGCGTGGCCGCGGGCCCTATCCCGAGCGCGCGCGAGACGAGCCAGGCGCCGAGCACCAAGGCGAGGAGGGCGAAGGCCGCCGCCCCGCCGGCAATAGCGTTGCGCCAGGTGAGCACGCGGTGATGCGCGCGCTTCCGGCGAGTTTCCGGTCCGCCGGTCGGCATCTCCTCCGGACCGGGGGCGTCCGGGCTCGGGGTGTCCGCGCCCGGGGCAGAGGGGCCGGGGGCGTCCGCGCCGCTGGCGACCGGGCCGGTGGGGGCGGCTTCGACGGATCCCCCCGACTCCACCCCGCGGCGCGCCTGCCCGCCCCCGACGCCCTCCTGGACAAACGCCGTCGCCAGCACCACCGGCAGCCCGATTACCAGGAGCACGATCGCGAAGGGCGGGACCCACGGCGGCATGCTCATGCTGTCGGCCAGGGTCTCCACGACCTGGAGCGCCAGCCACGAGCCCGCGAGGTAGATGCCGAGCACCTGCCAAAGCGAGCGGCGGTGAATCTCGTGGATGAGGTCCTTCATCCGTTCCATGCGGCCTCCCTCATCCGGGCGAGCTTCGCGGGCCGCGCCCGCGCACGAGCGTCGTCGCCTGTACGAGCTCGAACGGCGATGCCGGCTGGCTCTCGACCCGCTCCCACAGGCCGGAAGCCTCGGATCCCGCTCATCCGCGCTCCCTCACGATCGCCTCCAGCCGCTCCTGCGCCGCCCGCACCCGCGGCTGGAGCTCCTCG
>CAYMQZ010000340.1:0-2691 GCA_964392705.1 uncultured Gemmatimonadota bacterium | reverse complement strand
GAAAGCGATGAAGCTGTACGCGGGAACCAGCGGTTACGCCTACAAGGAATGGCGGGGATCCTTCTACCCGGAGGATCTCCCGCAGGACCGGATGCTGGAGCACTACGCCGGGCGGCTACCGGCCGTGGAGATCAACAACACCTTCTACCGCATGCCGCGCCGAAGCGTGCTGGAGGGCTGGGCGGCGCAGGTCCCCCCGGGCTTCCGGTTCGTGCTCAAGGCGTCCCGGAAGATCACGCACTTCAAGCGGCTCTCCGATGTGGAGGACGAGACGGGCTACCTGATCCAGACGGCCGCGGAGGGGTTGGGCGAGCAGGCGGGCGCCATCCTGTTCCAGCTCCCCCCCAACTTCAAGGCCGACGTGGAGCGGCTGGACCGGTTCCTCGCCTCGCTCCCCGCTCCCGACCGGGCCGCGTTCGAGTTCCGACACGCTTCGTGGTTCACGGACGACACCTACGCCTGCCTCGAGGGGCACGGGACGGCCCTCTGCGCGGCCGAGACCGACGAGGAGCCGACGCCCGACCGCCTTCGTACGGCGAACTGGGGTTACCTGCGGCTCCGGAAGACAGCATACGCGGACGCCGAGATCGAGACCTGGGTGGAGCTGATCCGCCAGCAGGAGTGGGAGCGGGCATACGTCTTCTTCAAGCACGAGGACGAGGCGGCGGGACCGGCGTTCGCCGAGCGCCTGCTGGAGCTGGCCGGGGCGGGCTGACGGTCCGCGCCGCTCCCCCGAGCTTGGAAAGCGGGGTGTCCGCGGCTACTTTTCGCTCATGAACGAGCTCGCCCGCTTCCTCGCCGTACCCTCGCGGGCCCTGCCGATCGCCGCGGTCCTCGTGGCCGCGATTCTCGTGGCTCTGGGGATCGGGCCCGTCTCGGGGTCGCCGGCGCCGGCCGACCGGCCGGCGGTGCGGCTGGCGGAGTCCGGTTCGGCACCGACCGTCGGCGGCGCTCCCCAGCCACAGGAGGCGGGGGCGTCCCACGTCGTCCGCATCCCGGTGACCGGCACGATCGAGCTGGGGCTGGCCCCGTTCGTGGAGCGGGCGCTGCGCGAGGCGCGTGAGGGAGGCGCCGCGGCGGCGATCCTGGACCTCGACACGCCGGGGGGACGGGTCGACGCCGCGTGGCAGATCATCGACGCGGTGCGGGACGCGGGGTTGCCCGTCTACGCCTACGTGAACCGACGGGCGCTCTCGGCCGGCGCGATGATCGCCCTCTCCGCCGAGGCCCTCTACATGCGGCCGGGCTCGACGATCGGCGCCGCGACCCCGGTGACCGGCGAGGGACAGAAGGCCTCCGAGAAGATGGTCAGCGCGATGCGGTCCGAGTTCCGGGCGCTGGCCGAGGAGCGGGGGTTCGACCCGCGGATCGCCGAAGCCATGGTGGACGAGTCGGTCGAGGTACCGGGTGTCGTGGAGGCCGGCAGGCTGCTCACGCTCACCACCGAGGAGGCCGTGGAGCTGGGGGTGGCGGAGGGTGTCGTCGAGGGCTGGGAGGCGCTCCTGGCGCGGGTCGGGATCCCGGCGGCGACGACGGTTCGGGCCCGGCCGAACTGGGCCGAGGGCCTCGTGCGCTTCCTCACCCATCCGGCCGTGGCGCCGCTGCTCCTGAGCCTCGGGTTCCTGGGTTTGCTGGTCGAGATCAAGACGCCGACGTTCGGGCTGGCGGGTGGCGTCGGGTTGCTCTGCCTCGCCGCCTTCTTCGGGGCGCGTCTGCTCGTGAACCTGGCCGGCCTGGAGGAGATGCTGTTGCTGGGGGCCGGTCTGGCCCTGATCCTGGTGGAGGTGTTCGTGATCCCGGGCTTCGGCGTGGCCGGGATCGCGGGAGGCCTGGCGGTCCTCGCGAGCCTCGTGCTCAGCCTCCTGGGCCGCTTTCCGACGTGGGGGGACCTGGTGGAAGCCACCGGCATCGTGTCGCTGTCAATCCTCGTCTTCGCCCTGCTGGCGTTCGCGCTGATCCGCCACCTGCCCCACAGCCGGTCGCTAACGGGCATCTTCCTGAGGGACGCCACGAGCCGGGACACCGGTTACCTTTCGGCCCCGGACCGAGCGGAGCTGGTGGGGCAGGTGGGCATCGCCCTCACCGACCTCCGCCCATCGGGGACGGTGCGGGTGGGCGAGGAGCGAATCGATGTCGTGACGGAAGGCCCGTGGATCGAGGAGAACACGGCGGTCAAGGTCGTGCGGGCGGAGAGCTATCGGCACGTCGTGCGGGAGCTCACCGAGGAAGAGCTGACACAGCGCGGCGCCGCCCGCCCGCCTACGGGCGAGCCGGCCTAGCTCGGTCGCCGGCCGCAGGACCCGACACTCGGGAAGGATAGAGAATGGACCAGATCGCGATCGGCTCGACCCTGCTCCTGTTCCTCGGAGCCTTCCTGCTGCTCGTCCTCGTGTGGGCGATCCCGTTCCGGCTGTGGATCGAGGCGATCTCGGCCGGGGTGAGGATCGGGATCGGCTACCTGATCGGGATGCGGCTCCGGAAGGTGAGCCCGCCGGGAGTGGTCCGGCCGCTGATCTGGGCCACCAAGGCCGGGCTCCATCTCAAGGTCGCGGACCTGGAGGCGCACTACCTGGCCGGCGGGAACGTGGACCGGGTGGTCAAGGCGCTGATCAGCGCGGACAAGGCGAACATCGAGCTCCCGTTCCAGCAGGCGGCGGCCATCGACCTGGCCGGCCGTGACGTGTTCGAGGC
>CAYMQZ010000339.1:0-2695 GCA_964392705.1 uncultured Gemmatimonadota bacterium | reverse complement strand
TCGCGGCGCTGATGAGCGGGCGGAAGCCGGAGCCGGAGAAGATCCTCCGGGCCCTCGAGGGGGTCGGCCTGGCGGACGCCGCCGAACTCCGGGTCCGCGCCTACTCCGACGGGATGCGCAAGCGGCTCGAGCTGGCCCGGCTCCTGCTTCGGCGCGTCGAGCTGCTGCTGATGGACGAGCCGTACGCCGGCCTGGACGCGGACGGGGCGGAAATCGTGGACGGGGTGATCGCCCGGGCGAGGTCGGACGGCGTGACCGTGATCTTCGCCTCCCACCGGGGGAGCCGGGCCCTGGCCCGGGCCGATCGCATCGTGCTGCTCGTCTCCGGACGGGTGACCGCCGACGGGCCGCCCGAACGGGTCGACCCGGAGCTCCGCCGACGCGGGATGGAGGGGCTTGGAGGCGCGACCTGATGGAGCTCCTGCTCCGCACCTGGGCGATCCTCTGGAAGGACCTCCTGATCGAGGTGCGTACGAAGCAGGCGGTGAACGCGATGGCGTTCTTCGCCGCCCTCCTGCTGATCATCTTCAGCTTCGCGATCGGTCCGGATCCCGAGCTGCTCGGGCGGGTGGCCGGAGGGCTCCTCTGGGTCGGCATCGTCTTCACCGGGACGCTGTCGCTGGGCCGGACCTTCCAGAGCGAGGAGATGAGCGGCGGCCTGCGCGGCCTGCGCGGCTACCCCGGGGAGGTGCGGGCGATCTACCTGGGCAAGCTGCTCGGCAACCTGGTCGTGCTGCTGGTCGTCGAGGCGCTCCTCTTCCCCGCGGCCGCGATCCTCTTCCAACTGGATCTGTGGCCGCACGCCCCGGAGCTCGCGGGCATCGCCCTGCTCGGCACCTTCGGGTTCTCCGTGGTCGGCACGTTCTACGCCGCGCTCACCGTGCACCTGCGCGCCCGCGAGGTGATGCTCCCCTTGCTCCTCTTCCCGGCGCTGGTCCCGGTGCTGCTCGCGGCGGTCAACGCCACGAGCCTCGTCCTGCTGGGGGATCCGCTCGGCCGCCTGGCGGGCTGGATTCGCGTCCTCTTCGCCTTCGACATCATATTCTTCGTCGTCTGCACCTGGATCTTCCCCGTCGTGCTGGAGGAATGAGAGGATGACCGACGCCGACCCGCGCCCCCGCCGGCCGCGGGTCCTGGGCCTGGCGGCGCTGGGCTCGCTGGTCGTGGGCAGCGTCATCGGCCTGTTCGTGGTGCCGGCGGACCGGCTCCAGGGCGAGGTGCAGCGGCTCCTGTACGTGCACGTCCCCTCGGCCTGGCTGGCCATGCTGTCCTTCTTCATCGTCTTCCTGATGAGCCTACTGTACCTGGTCCAGCGGAAGGAGCGCTGGGACCTGCTGGCCGCCGCGGCCGCGGAGATCGGCGTGCTGTTCACGGCACTCACCCTGGTCCAGGGGTCGATCTGGGGGAAGCCGACCTGGGGCATCTGGTGGACCTGGGATCCACGGCTCACGACGACCGCGATCATGCTGGTCATCTACGTGGGCTACCTGATCGTGCGCTCCTTCGCCGAGGATCCCGCACAGCGGGCGCGCTGGGCGGCGATCATCGGGATCGTCGGCTTCGTGAACGTCCCGATCGTCTACCTGTCCGTCACCATGTGGCGAAGCATCCACCAGCCCCCCTCCACGCCGGAGTCGGTCCACTGGACGATCCTGACGGCGTTCCTGGTGAATCTCTTCGCCTTCACGCTGGTATACGCATATCTCCTGACGCGCCGATACCGCCTGGCCGTGGCGGAGCGGCGCCTGGAAGAGGCCGCCGCGCGGCGCGCCTGAGGGAGATCGCGCCGGGAGCCGCCGTCGGTCGGCCCCGAAGGCCCGGCGCGACCACACGAACCGGGACCTCGTACGATGGATGGAGCGCCGTTCCTGATCGCCGGCTACGCCGTGACCTGGGCCGCCCTGGCCTGGTACGTCTGGCGGCTCGAGCGCCGCGCGCGCGGCGCGCGGCGCGCCCTGGACTCGATCTCCCGGCATGCGCGCGGCGACGACGTCTCCGGGGCGGTCCGGTGAGACGGGCGTCGGAGGCGGCCTCGTGATCCGGGCGAGCGAAGGCGGCGACGGGCGCCGCGGGGGGCCGGGCGGCGAGGGGCCCCGCGGGGTGGCCGACGGCGATGGGCGTCGCGGACGCCGGCGGCTGTGGATGGGCCTCGGCCTGGCCGCCATCGTCGGGGCGATCCTCCTGCTCGTGGCGGGCGGCCTGCGCGAGAACGTCGTCTTCTTCCTCACGCCGAGCGAGCTCGAGGCGAAGGGCGCCGAAGCCTACGGCGCGGCCGTCCGGCTCGGGGGACAGGTGAAGCCCGAGACGGTGGAGTGGGACCCGGAGACCCGGCACCTGGGCTTCATCCTCACCGACGGCGAGGGGGAGGTGACGGTCCATTCGACGGGCGCGCCGCCGGCCATGTTCCGCGACGGGATGGGGGTGGTGGTCGAGGGTCGGCTCGAGGAGGACGGAGTCTTCCGTTCCACGAACGTGATGGTCAAGCACTCCAACGAGTACCGGCCGCCCGAGGAGGGGGAGCATCCGGCGCGGGCCTTCGAATCGCTGATCCGGGAGGACGGGGGGCGGTGAGGACGCGTCGACCCCGCGCGCGGCTCCGGAGGCCGCGGGCGATCGGACGCCCCTCGGCAGCCGGACGGCCGGCCCGGAGGCGTTGGTGCTGAACCTCCTGGGCACCGCCGGCGTGACGGCGGCG
>CAYMQZ010000338.1:0-2697 GCA_964392705.1 uncultured Gemmatimonadota bacterium | reverse complement strand
AGGAAGATCTGCCACGAGACCCCGATCGCGGCGTTTCCGGTGTAGCCGACGAAGTGGCCGACCATGACGTGGTCCACGATGCCCTGGAGCCCGCCGACCACGTTCTGGAGCATGGTCGGCCAGGCCAGCTTCCACACGGCGCCGACGATCGGCCCCTCGACGATCGAGCGGTCGAACGATCTCGGCGGTCTGGGGCTGGCTGCCATTCAGCTCGAAGATGGGGGTCGGGGACGTGTCTCGGGCCAGGGAACGGCGGAAGATACCACGAACGCGGAGCCGCGGTAGGGTGCCCGTCGCGGCGGGGCGTCGCCCGGGCGGGCCGGCAGAACGCTTACGGGTCGTGTCGCACGCGCTCTCGATTCGCCGGGCGAGGCGCCCGTGCGCCGGCGGGCTCCGCGGGAGACGCCAGGTGATAGCCCTGCCCATAACGGCAGCCCAGGTTCCGCAGCAGCCTGACCTGCTCTTCGGTCTCGATGCCCTCGGCGATGACCTCCAGGCCCATGCCGTGCCCGAGGTTGACGATGGCCCGACTGATCTCGAGGTCGCCGCGGCCGCCCTCCCCGCTCACGAACGAGCGGTCGATCTTGACGATGTCGACCGGAAAGCGGTGCAGGTAGGCGAGCGAGGAGTAACCGGTGCCGAAATCGTCGATGGCGAAGCGCACGCCCAGGGCGCGGAGGATCTTCATCGTCCGCAGGGCGTGCTCGGCCCGCTCCATGAGCGTCGTCTCGGTGAGCTCCAGAACGAGCCTCTCGCCGGGCGTCCCCGTCTCCTCCAGCACCTTGCGGATGGTGTCGGCCAGCTCCGCCTGGGCGAACTCGCGGGCCGAGAGGTTCACGTGCACGGCCGGCTGGAGGGACCCATCGTCCCCCCTTTCCGACCAGTTCCGAAGCTGTCGGCAGGCCGTCCGCAGCGTCCACGCTCCGATGTGCACGACGAGTCCGGTCCTTTCGGCCGTCTCGAGGAAGCGGTCCGGGCCGAGCAGACCATGCTCGGGATGCTGCCACCGCAGGAGAGCCTCCCAGGCCCGGACCCGGCCGTCCTCCAGGGAGACGATGGGCTGGTAGAGCAGCCGGAACTCCTCCTCGGCCAGGGCGCCGCGGAGCTCCGATTCCAGGGCCAGGCGCTGGCTGACCTGGGAGCGCAGGTCTCGATCGAAGACCTCGACCTGGCGCCGGCCGCGCTCCCTGGCGCGGTGCAGGGCCGTCCGGGCGTCCCGGAGCAGCTCGGCCGCCTCCCCGTAGCCCGCGTGCGTGACGGCGATGCCGAAGCTGGCGCCGACGAACACTCTCTGACCTTCCAGCTCGAACGGCGCCGAGAGCGCTTCCTGGATCCGTCCGACCGCCCGTACCGCATCCTCGGGCGTGGACGCGTTTCGCAGCAGAAGGCCGAACTCGGCGCCTTCCAGGCGGGCGACCGTATCCGACTCCCGGACGGCCGCCGCCAGGCGTCGGGCGACGGCCGTCAGCAGGCCGTCCGCGGCCTCCAGGCCCAGCGAGGCGGCGACCCCGTCGAGGTCGTCGACGTCGAGGCACGCCAGCGCGAACTGCGTGCCCCGACGCCGCCCCTGAGCCAGGGCTCCGTCGGTGCGGTTCAGCAGCAGCGCGCGATTCGGAAGGCCGGTCAGGTGATCGAACAGCGCGCGACGAACCAGCTCTCGCTGCAGGCGCTTCCTCTCGCGGATGTCCCGCGCGATGATCATGCTGCCGACGCGCTGGTCGCGGTCGTCCCGTAGCTCCGACGCCGACACGCTCACCTCGACCGAGCCCCCGTCCCTGGCCCGCAGCTTGAGCTGACGATCGAACGTCACCGGTTCCCGGAGCAGCCCGTGGATCGTGTCCCGACTCTCATCGTCGTCGGCCAGCGTGTGCAACGGCCTTCCCTGGAGGCTCTCGATCTCGTACTGGAGGACCCGCGAGAGGGCCGGGTTGCCCAGGTGGATGCGCTCCTTGGCGTCGCAGACCAGCAGCATGTCCGGCATCGTGCGGACGAGGCGCTCGGCGATGAAGGCGGGCGTCAGGTCGGCGAGGCGATATCTCCAGATCGCCATGGCCGCGATCGCGAGGAAGGCCAGGACGGGCAGGAAGCCTACCGGGTACACATTGATCCCGAAACCGGGCAGGTAGTCGAGGAGCGCGAGGGCCGCCGTGCCGAACCCGACCAGAAAGGCCCGCGCCCTGAGCCGTTCCGTTTCCGTCTCCGCATCGCGGTGGCTTCGCCAGAACTCCCAGAGGGAGAGCCCGATCAGGCCGACGAACGGCGCCACGAAGGCCAGGGCCACGGGATTCAGCGCCGGATAGAAGCCCCACGCGTAGACGTGGAGCGAGCCGAAGAAGATGTCGGTCGCCGCGAAGGTGAAGACGAAACCCGCGAACAGGGCCCAGCTCGACTCCACGAGCCAGCGGCGGCGCGCGCGGATGTCGAGCACCCGCGTGGCGAAGTCGTAGGTGGCGGGCGCGATCAACGGAACGCCCAGATAGCTGACCTTGGTCCACCAGTACGCGACCGCCAGGTCGGTCGCCAGATACATGAGCGAGAAGGTGGCGAGCCAGAACCAGACCGTGAGGCACAGCCCGCAGAACGACCAGGCCGTCTTCGAGCCCCGCTCCCGGATCAGCGTCGCGGCACCGAGGAGAATGGACAGCGACCCCGTCCCCAGCGAGAGCAGGGCGAACGGGTTGAACGCGTAGCTGCCGA
>CAYMQZ010000337.1:0-2702 GCA_964392705.1 uncultured Gemmatimonadota bacterium | reverse complement strand
CGCCCAGGCCGTCCAGGAGCTGGACTCCGGCGCCTTCGAGGTCCGGACCGACGATCGTGTCGTGGCCACGGAGAGCTTCGCCATCCGTCGCGAGGGGAGCGCCGTGAAGGCCGTGGGACGGATCGTCCATCGGGAGGGCGGCTCCGTGCCCAGCACCTCCGAGCTGCAGCTCCTGACGAGCGCCTCCTTCCGGCCGAACGCCTACGGCATGCGGGCCACGGGCGGAGCCGTGACCCGGGTCGACGGCACCTGGGAGGGGGACCGGCTGCGGCTGCACGTCGTCTCCGTCGACGGGGAGCGCTGGAAGGAGTTCCTGACGCGCGGCCCGGTGGCGGTGCTGGAACGCGGCGTGGCCCATCATTACTATCTTCTCTTCCGGCACCTGCCGTCCGACCCGGCCGGAAGCCGCGTGACCGTCATCGTGCCGTCCCGCCACGAGCAGTCGACGGCCACGGTCTCCGGCGGGACGCGTGAATCGGTCGAGCTGGGGGACCGCCAGGCGGGGGCGCGCCGCTACGAGGTCCGCGTGGAAGGTGCCGGCCCGGCGACGGTCTGGCTGGACGACGAAGGCCGCGTCCTGCGCGTCGCCTTTCCCGACGGCCGGATGGCGGTCCGGCAGCCGTAAGCCCGCCGGCCGCGACGCCCTCGACCGCCGGTTCGGCCGGGAGCGTCCGGCGCCCGCGGTTCCCGCGCGATCCGACAGGAGGGAGGGGACGTGGAGAGGGACGGCGCAGCGCGGAGCTCCGACGCGGCGGAGGCCCCGAACCTGGTCGCGAGGGTCGGCCTCCTGTTCTTCTCGCCCGGGGAGCTGTTCGAGCGGCTGCGCCAGCGTCCCGCCTGGCTGGACGCGCTGCTCCTCCTGGTGGCGGTGAACGTCGTCGGGAACCTGCTCCTCCCCGACGAGCTGCTTCGCCAGATGGCCGAGAGCCAGCTCCCCGCCGACGCCGATCCGGAAGCCCTGCAGGGGAGCGTCGGCTTCATCCGGACCTTCGCGATCGTCGGGGCGATCCTCTTCACGCCGCTGTGGGCCGTACTCGTCGCCGCCTACCTCCTGGTCGTCTACAACGTCTTCCTGGCGGGCGAGGCCACCTTCCGCCAGCTCATGAGCGTCTCGGTCCACGCCCTCATCGTGCTCACGCTCGGCGGCCTGGCGACCCTCGGCCTGATGGTCGCCGGTGGCGAGATCGGGGTCGCCCTGGCGCTCCATCTCCTGGTTCCCGGGCTCGAGTCCGGAAGCTGGGCCTACCGCTTCCTGCACGGCATCAACGTGTTCGGCCTCTGGACCGCCGTCGTGCTGGGGATCGGGGTGAGCCGGCTCTATCCCCGCCGCGGGGCGGGAGCCGCGGCGGCGCTGCTGGTCGCCACGTACGTGATCCTGAAGGCGATCGCGGCCTCCGTTCCGGGGATGGTCGGGGCGTAGGCGCCGGCGTGCGGGGAACGGGACCCTCCCGGCACGGTACGCTCCCGGAGATTTCGGGCCGCGTCCGGTACAACAGCGCGGTCCGGTACAACGGCGGGCGACGCCGGCGTGTTCTTTCGAGCGGGCCGGGCGCCGGAGCCCGCGCCGCCGGGCCGGGCGCCGCGGGCCCCGCGTCCTCGAGCGAAGCGACCCCATGACGACAACGCGCAAGGCGGTGATCGGGACCGGGATCGTCCTCCTCGTCGGCCTGCTCGCCGTCCTGGCGGTGGGCGAGGACCGGGGGAGCGTCGTGGAGGTGCGGGTGGAGGAGGTGCGGCCCCGGGATCTCGTGGCGCGCGTCTCGGCCACGGGCCACATCGAGCCCAAGCGCGCCGTGGACATCAGCGCCGACATCTCGGGGCGCGTGGTCCGGCTCCCGGTGGAGGAGGGAGAGGACGTGCGCGAGGGCGACCTCCTGCTCGTCATCGACCCCACGCAGTACGAGGCGGCGGTCCAGCAGGCCCGGGCCTCGCTGTCCGAGGCGCGGGCGCGGGAGGCGCAGGCCCGGGCGGCGTTCGTCCAGACGGACCGGGACGCGCAGCGGCTGGAGGCGCTCAGGGAGCGGACGCAGGGGCTGGTGACCGACCAGGAGGTGGAGCTCGCACGCACGGAGGCCGAGACGCGGCGGGCGCTCCTCGAGGCGGCCGAGCACGGCGTGGAGCAGGCCGAGGCCGCCCTGGAGCAGGCGCGGGACCGGCTGGAGAAGACGATCATCCGGGCGCCGATGAGCGGCCGCGTGACCCGCCTGAACGTCGAGAGGGGCGAGACGGCCGTGGTGGGCACGATCGGCACGCCGGGCACCCTGCTGATGACGATCTCCGACCTCTCCGTGATGGAGGCGGTGATCGAGGTCGACGAGACGGACATTCCCGAGATCGCGCACGGCGACTCGGCCGTCGTGGAGATCGACGCGTTCCCGAACCGGAGGTTCAGCGGGCGCGTCACCAAGATCGGGAACAGCTCGATCCGGCCGCGAGAGAGCCGGGCGATGACGGGGGCGAGCGGGAGCGAGCAGGCGATCGATTTCGAGGTGAGGGTCACCCTGGACGATCCGCCGGATGGCGTGCGCCCGGACCTCTCGGCCACGGCCGACGTCGTCACCGCGGTGCGGCCGGCGGCGCTGGCCATCCCGATCACGGCGCTGACGCTGGTCGAGGCCGAGACGCTGGAGGAGGTGCCGAGCGAGGTCCTGCCCGAGGGCGCGCGCCCCCGGCCGCGGCGGGAGATCGAGGGCGTCTACGTG
>CAYMQZ010000336.1:0-2710 GCA_964392705.1 uncultured Gemmatimonadota bacterium | reverse complement strand
CTTTCGGATGATGAAGTGATCCGACTGGTGCTTCGCTTCCCGCGCGAGCGCCCGCATGAGGCGCCCGCCGGCCGGGTCCTTCGCACTGGTGCAAGGGTCTTGCCAGATCGGAGGACCCTGCCGGCCGGAGGTGCTGACTGCGGCGACGAGGACGGCGACGGAGTCGGCGGGCCGGACCCGAGGCAAGCGGGCCGGGACGTGGTTATATTGGGGAGCGGCGATCGGCGGAGGAGCTCGCAGGGGGGCGGCGGATGGAGGGAGGCGGCGTGGAGCGGACGCGTGGGGCGGGGAACGGCCGGGAGAGGGACGGGTGGGTTCGCGACGGGAGCCGGCTCTACGCGGTTCGTCTCGTTCGGCCGGGAGCGAGCAGGTCGGAGCGTCGAGACGAGATCGCCTCCGTGTGGGCGGACTCCTTGAGCGAGGCGATCGCGATCGCCCTTCGTCGGTATCCGGGCTGCCTGGCGGTGCACGGCGAGCGACACTGATACGCTCGCGCCGGCGGGCGCGGTGGGCCGGCGCCAGCCCGCGACTCTCGCTCCTTCCAGGGATGTCCCCAACGGGCGGGTCCGCCCCTTCCCCTGATCCCGGATCCTGAAGCCGCGATCCCTTCGGCCGCGCTGGCATGCTCCGTGCTTCCTCTCACATGCAGATCGCCGGGTGCCCTGCGGACGCCAGTGAGTGGATCTCCCGGATGCGGGCCGAAAGGCTCGGGGTCCGGGAGGCCCCTCCCGATCCCGCGACCATCCGGCCGGTGAAAGACGACATTCATCTTTCGGCAGGAGGCAGGATCATGCTATCGCAAAGGAAGACTCCGGCCGCGGCGGTCGGAGGCATCGCGGCGCTGTTCGCGCTCGGAACCCTGGGATGCGGCACGTTCCAGGAGGAGGAGTCGGAACCCTCGGAACCCTCCGTGATCACGGAGAGGCAGCAGGAGCCCACGGGGACCGCCCGGGGAGACCTGCCCCAGGGCGCGGAGCTGAACGTGCAGCTGGAAGGCGCGCTGAGCAGCCAGTCGAGTCGAACCGGTGACTCCTGGCGGGCCGTCCTCGCGCGCGACGTGACGGATGGCTCCGAGGTCGTGTTGACCCGGGGCGCGATCGTCTCCGGCGTCGTGACGCGAGTCGGCGAGGTCGAGGTCGAGGGCGATACGCGCGAGGTGATCGCGCTCGAGCCGAGGACCCTGCACCTGAGCGAGGGTCAGCAGGTCTCGATCGACGCCGACGTGGTCGATGCCGAGGTCGATGAGAGGAAGAGGACGTTCAGCAAGGAGAACATCGCGATCATCGGCGGAAGCGCGGTGGGCGGTGCGATCCTGGGCGAGATCCTGGCCGACGAGGCGTTGCTCGGCGCGATTCTGGGCGGCGCGGGCGGCACGGTGGTCGCCGTCGCGACGGCCGAGACCGAGATCGTGCTGCCCGAGGGCTCGGAGCTGACCCTCCGACTCGTGGAGCCGGTCCGGCTCGCGCGCGCGAACCGCTAAGACAACCGAACATGGGAGGAAACGATGAACAGGGATCGAATCGAGGGGAACTGGAAGCAGTTCAAGGGCGAGGTCAAGAGGCGGTGGGGCAAGCTCACCGATGACGACGTGGACGTGATCGAAGGGAATTGGGAGAAGCTCGTCGGCCGGATCCAGGAGCGCTACGGCATCGCCAGGGACGAGGCCGAGCGCGAGGTCGAGGAGTGGGAGCCGGAGACGACCCTGAAAAGGGAGCCGAAACGGATCTAACGCTCCCGGCCCTTCCCGCGAGCGACGGCGCCGTCAGCCGAAGGGTTGGCGGCGCCGTCGTCGTTTCTGCCCTCGACCCGCCGCCGGCGCGTCCTGCCGAGCGGCGATCTCGCGAGAGCCGGCGGTCAGGCGGTCCGGTCGAGCTCGCGGCGCGCCCGCTCCGCCCGCTCGACCGAGACGAGCGCCGCCCGGCACAGGGCGAGGGCTGGCGTCTCCCCCCTGGCCTCCCCCATGGTCGTGAACCGCTCGCGCCGCACGGCGACGCGGGCGAGATAGGCGTCCCCCAGCTTGGTCATGGAGTGAGCCGCGCATTGCTCGCGAAGCGCCTGGCCGGCGTCCCAGTCCGTGCTGTAAGGACCCATCGCCACCTCCGTGCGGGACCCCAGGATCCTTTCGTGGATCAGTCGGTCCAGGGCCTCGCCGGCCTCCGGACCCTCGTCATCTTCGTGAGCCTGGCTCGTGGTCATGGGCTTCGTCCTCCCCGCTGCGATCGGGTCCTCGAACTGTCGTGCCGCCGACTCTCCGTCTTTCGACGGGCTCGTCCCCTCCCCACCCCCCGAGCGTGCATCAGGCGTGCCACCCGACCGGCGCCTCGCACCGGCGTCCCACCAGGCCGCGGCTCCGCACCGCGGGGCCCGCGAGCACGCACCTTGCGCTGCGGAGAGTGACGCCAGCGGTCCAGGCTGGAATCGGAGACGCCGGGCTTCCACCTGAGGGCGTCTCGGCGGAACGGAAGACCGAAGCGCACAGAACGGGTGCGACATGCAAGCCAACGTGTGGAGGGCGCTCTCGCCGCTCGAGGAGCGGATCCGGGAGTGCTACGAGCAGAGGATCCTGGAAGAGAGTGGGTGGTCGGATGGGCGGGTCGATCCGCGCTCGAGGGGACCGGCGTCGAAGATGGACGGCGGTCCGCGTTCGGCCTCGGGAGCGAGCCCCGCGCCCGACCAGCCGTGACCGACGGCCCGGGCGATCCGGCAGACG
>CAYMQZ010000335.1:0-2742 GCA_964392705.1 uncultured Gemmatimonadota bacterium | reverse complement strand
TGCGCGGCAGGTCGTGGCCGCCGCCGGCCCGGGCGACCGCTTCTGGGTGCTCCCGGCCGTGGGCGGCCCCCTGGCGGCCGGACTCCCGGCTTCCGAGGCAGCCGAAGCGCTGGGCCGGGTTCCCCCCAGCGACGGGGGGACCGATATGCGCGCGGCCGTCGGGGCGGCCGCCGCGGCGCTCCCCGTGGCGGAGGACCGCGGGCGCGAGGTCATCCTGCTCGGCGACCTCCAGGCCTCCGCCCTCCGGAGGGACACGACCACGGTCGGCGGCGGGTCCGAAGAGGGGGTCGACGAGACCCCGTCGCGGGCGGACCGCGAGGCGGCCGGAGTGACGGTCCGGCTGCTCGCCTATCGACCGCCGGAGGTCGACCTCGCGAACCGGGCGATCATCGCGGTCGACCTCGAGTCGGGACCCGTCTGGCCGGCCGGCCTCGCCCAGAGCCTGGTGGCCGAGGCGCGCGTCTACCCCGGGATCAGCGAGACGGCGTTCGGGACAGGGGGCGGCACGGCCGGCGGCACGGCCGGCGGGACGGCCGGCGACACGGCCGGCGGCACGGCCGGCGGGGCGGCCGGCGGGACGGGCGAGGTCACGCTGCGGCTGGAGGTGAACGGCCGGACGGTGGGCGCCGCCACCGGCCCGTGGGGCGCCGCGACGGCCTTCCGGTTGCCCGAGCTACCGCCGGGACCGGGCCGCGGTCGGATCACGATCGAGCCCGACGGCCTGCGGGCCGACGACGCGCGCCATTTCGCTTTTCGCATCGTCCCGCCCCCGACCGTCCATCACCTCGGACCGCCCGACGGGTTCCTCGCGCTGGCCCTGGAGACGCTGCGGGCCGACGGACGGATCGGCGGCGAAGCGGCCGGACGGATCGGCGGCGAAGCGGCGGGGCGGATCGGCGGCGGACCTGCCGGACGGGTCCGGGTCGTGGAGGCGGGCGGCGTGCGGTCGCCGGCGGGCGCCGAGGAGCGCTCGGAGGCGGGCGTCACGGTGCTCGTCCCCCCGCCGGACCCCGTGGCGCTTCCACCGTTCAACCAGTCGCTGGAGCGAGCAGGGGTGGGCTGGCGCCTCGTCCCGGACAGCGCGGCCGGGGAGCTCCGCCTCGCCGATGGAGCGGGGGTGCCGGGACTGGCGGGCGAGCGGATCCGCAGCCGCTACCTCCTCGCCGGCTCCGGTACCGGTGCGGGCGGTCCGGAGAGCGCCGGAGAGGTCCTCCTGTCCACCGAGGACGGGGCGCCCTGGCTCCTTCGCCGCCGCGCGGAGGGCCGCACCTGGCTGCTCCTCCTCTCCCCCCTCGTCCCCGAGGCGACGACCGTTCCCACCTCTCCGGCCATGATTCCGTTCGTGGAGGCCCTGATCCTGCGCTGGGCTCGCCTCGGCGAGGCCGTAGTCGAGCCCGTGGCGGCCGGCGAGGCCGTGACCCTGCCGCCCTGGGTCGACTCGCTCCGGACGCCGGCCGGCGAGACCCTCGCCGTCGAGGGAGGCGCGCCCTTCCGGCCGCTGCGGGCCGGCGCCTACGCCCTGTTCGGCCGCGAGCCCGGCCCGCCCGTCGAGCCATTCCCGGCCGGCACGGCCCCGGGCGGGCGCGACTCCGGGGGTGGGCCGGCCGCCTACCTCGCGGCCGGCGTCCCGCCCGCCGAGTCGGACCTCCGGGCCCTGGAGGCCTCGCGCCTCCCGGAACTGTTCCCGGGACTGGAGGTAGACATCGCCGGTCCGGATCCGGAGGGGTGGCGCCGCGCCCTCTACCGGGACCGCCGGGGCGTGGCGATCTCGCCCTGGCTCCTGGGCCTGGCGCTGGCGCTGGCGGCCGTCGAGGTCGCCCTGGCCGCTCCGGGACGTGAGCGGGAGCGGGCCGGATGAGCCGAGCCCCTCCCCGAGGTTCTCGAACGCCGTTCGCCGAAGCTTGATTCTCGAAGCCGTACAGAGTCTGGTGCGCGCGCGCGAGCTGGAGGACCGGCTCGCCGGGGCCGACGTGCGTCTGCCCGTCGCCCCGCTCCCCGGGGCCGCTCCCGCGGCGCTCGCCGCGGCGCTCTCCGCCCTCGCGGAAGGCACGGACGGCCCGGGCCGGGCGCCGATCGTCCTCGTGGCCGGGAGACCCGCCGAGGCCGACGCGCTCTACGCCGACGCCCGCTTCCTCGCCGGCGAGGGTCGGGTCCGCTACTTCCCGCAGCGCGAGAGCCTGCCCTACGAGGACGCGGATCCGCACGTCGAGATCTCCGGTCAGCGGGTCGAGGCGCTGGACGCGCTCCTCTCCGGGAGCGCCCCTCTGCTGGTGGCCACTTCCCGGGCCCTCGCCGAGCGGTCGCCGGTCCCCGCCCGCGGCGGGTCCTTCGGGCTCACGCTCGAGACCGGAGCCGAGGTGCGCCTCGCCGAGCTGTCGGAACGACTGGAGGCGATGGGCTTCGAATCGGTCCACACGGTGCGCGAGCTGGGCGAGTACGCCGTCCGCGGCGGGATCGTGGACATCTTCCCCTACGGGCACGGCAGGCCCCTGCGGATCGAGCTGTGGGGCGACGAGCTCGCCTCGCTCCGTCGCTTCGACCTCCTCACGCAGCGATCCGTCGAGCGGCTGGAGGCCGTCGAGCTGCTGCCCGTCGATCTGCGCGCGGAGGGGGCGGAGGGGGCGAAGCGCGGCGAGGGCGCGGAGGACGGGCGTGCCGGAAAGGCCGACCCCGGCTCGCCCGAGCGCCTCTCGCTGCTCGAGCTGCTGCCGCCCGCGACGCTGCTCGTGGACCTCGACCCCT
>CAYMQZ010000334.1:0-2748 GCA_964392705.1 uncultured Gemmatimonadota bacterium | reverse complement strand
CGCCGCCTGCGCCCCGGAGGGCGGGGAGAGCGCGGCGGACGGGCGCGAAGCGGCGAAGCCCGGCGCCGCGGCGGGAACGCCCGGGACCCCCCGTGTCCGCCCCGGCGCCGCGGTGCTACTCTCCGACTCCCTGCACCTGGTGCGCGGTCGCCGGGTCGGGCTGGTGACGAACCACACGGGGGTCACCCCCTGGCCCCCGGTCGGGGCACCCGACACGGTCGCCTCGACCGTGGACCGCCTCCACGACCACCCGGAGGTGGAGCTCGTCGCCCTCTACGGCCCGGAGCACGGGCTGGCGGGCGCCGAGGAAGCCGGCCGGCCCGTCCCCTCGGGCCGCCACGAGCGGACCGGCCTCCCCGTCTTCTCCCTCTACGGCGAGGACCGCCGGCCCCACCCCCGCACCCTGGAAGGCGTGGAGCTCCTGCTCTACGACATCCAGGACGTCGGCGCGCGCTACTACACCTACGTGTGGACCATGGCGCTGGCGATGGAGGCGGCCGGCGAGGCGGGGATCCCGTTCGTGGTGCTGGACCGGCCGAACCCGATCGGCGGGGAGCGGGTCCAGGGGAACGTCCTCGACCCGGCCTTCGCCTCCTTCGTCGGGATGTACCCGGTCCCGATGCGGCACGGGATGACGCCCGGCGAGCTGGCCCGCCTGCTGCGCGCCGAGTTCGGCGTGGCCGTCGAGCTTCACGTGGTGCCCGCCGCCGGGTGGCGGCGCCCCATGTGGTTCGACGAGACCGGGCTCCCCTGGATCGCGCCCTCGCCCAACATGCCGTCGCTCGAGAGCGCGACCCACTATCCGGGCACCTGCCTGTTCGAGGGCACGAACCTGTCGGTGGGACGCGGCACGGACGCTCCCTTCCGGGTCGTGGGCGCCCCCTGGCTGGACGGCGAGGCGCTGGCCGAGCGCCTCCGCAGGCGTCTCTCGGCCGCAGGGCTGGGCGGCGTCCGGGTGGAGCCGACCCGCTTCACGCCCCGCCGGCCGGGTGACGGCAAGTACGACGGCGAGGAGGTCGGGGGGATTCGCCTGACCGTCACCGACCGCGAGGCCTACGACCCCACGGCGACGGCCGTCACCGCCCTGCTGGAGGCCCGGGAGCTGGCGGGCGCGCGCTGGGAGTGGCGGGTCGCGCACTTCGACCGGCTCGCCGGGACGGACCGTCTGCGCGCGGCCATCGAGGCGGCCGCGCCGCTCGACTCGATCCTGGGCGCCTGGCGGCTCGAACGGGAGCGGTTCGAGCGGCTGCGGCGGAAACACCTGATCTACTGACCCCGCGGCGGGTCGCGCCTAGGAGCCGGTCCGAGCAATGGGGCGAGCCGCGTTACTCGGACAGGCTCCAGGCCTCCTCACCGCGCCACAGGTCCTCGATCCGCTCCCGACGCCGGATCACGCGCCGCGAATCCCCTTCCACGAGCACCTCCGGCGGGCGCGGGCGGCCGTTGTAGCTCGAGGCCATCGCGAAGCCGTAGGCGCCCGCGTCCCGCACCACGAGAAGGTCGCCGGGGGCGACACCCTCGAGGCGGAGGTCGCGTCCCAGCACGTCCCCGGACTCGCACGTGGCGCCCAGCAGCTCCGAGGTGGGCGGGCCGCGGGATCCGCCCGCCGGCGGCTCGACCGGCTCCACCCGGTGCGACGCTCCGTAGAGGACGGGACGCGCGAAATCGGTGAAGGCCGCGTCGCACACGACCGCCAGCCGTCCGTTCCGACGGCGACGGTAGAGGACGCGGGTGAGGAGCAGGCCCATGCGCGCGACGATGGACCTCCCCGGCTCCCAGCGGACCGCCGGGACCGGGATCGCGGCGCTCTGCTCGAACGAGCGAAGTCGCGCCGTCACGGCTTCCACGAGGGCGGCGGGATCGGGATCGGCGGAGCCCCGGTAGTCGACGGCCAGGCCGCCGCCGAGGTCCACCTCCCGCACCGGGACGCCGGCGCGGCCCGCCTCCGCCGCGAGGTCCAGCAGGAGGTCCAGCGCCCGCCCGTAGGGCTCGGGCGAGTCCACCCCGGAGCCCAGATGGACCGAGAGGGTCCGGGGCTCGAGGCCGGCGGTCCCCGAAAGCCGACGCCAGACCTCCAGAGCGCGCTCCGGATCGAGGCCGAACTTCGCCTCCGGAACGCCGGTCTCGAGCGCCGGATGCGCCCCGGCCCGGATCCCGGGCCGGATCCGGACCCCCACCGGCGCCGGCCGCGCCGGATCCGCCGACCCGGTCGCCGCCTCCACCTCCTCGGCGGCCTGGAGGACGACCAGGTCCAGTCCGGCCCGCACGGCCTCGGCCACCTCGGCCGGCCGCTTGGGGACCCCGCCCAGCATGGCGCGCGCGGTCTCCACGCCGGCCGCGCGGACGCGCGCGAGCTCCCCCGCCGTGGCGGCCTCGAAGCCGAGGCCGTGGCCGGCCAGCCGCCGCAGGACCGTCAGGTTCCCGTTCGCCTTGACGGCGTACCACACCCGATCGGGCGGGGCGACGCGGGTCCAGCGCTCGACCCCCTCGTCCAGGGCCCGGGCGTCGTACACGTAGGCCGGCGTGCCCACCTCCCCGGCGATCGTCTCCAGCGTATCCGGCGAGAGGTCGGCCCGGTGGGGAAGCTCGACGGCCGGGTCGGCGTTCAGGCCCGGGACGGCGGCCCGGCCCGGATCGGAGCCGGCGGCCGGGTCCGGGCCGCCGTCGGCGGGAGGCCCCGTCACGCCGGGACCAGGATCCGGCCCGCCAGCGGGTCCACCTCCGCCTCGATCGGGGTCTCGCCGTGCG
>CAYMQZ010000333.1:0-2748 GCA_964392705.1 uncultured Gemmatimonadota bacterium | reverse complement strand
GCGCTGCCCCGGCCGACCAGGACTGGACGACGGTCCTGGGCCTGCCGGCGGCCGAGGCGAGGGATCGCTCGCCGGCCGGCCGAGCGGAGCGCGGGAGCGCCTCCCTGCTCGTCGGCGTGGCGAGCTACGAGGCGGGCTCGCCCGCCGAGGCGGAGGCAGTGCCCGCCGTCGTGCGGCTGGACGGCCGGGCCCTGGCGCGCGGTCGGGGCGCGGTGCCCGAGGCGCCCGAGGAGGTCATCCCGGGTCTCCGGGCGAGCACCGGCCCGCTGGCATTGGCGGACTACGACGGCGACGGCGACCTGGATCTGTTCGTTGGCGGACGCGCGGTGCCCGGCGTCTATCCGGCCCCCGCCACCTCCCGACTCTTCCGGAACGAGGGGGGACGCTTCGTCCTGGATGAGGCGAACGCGGCGGCGCTGGAGTCCGTCGGGCTGGTGTCGGCCGCCGTCTTCTCGGACGTGGACGTGGACGGCGATCCCGACCTCCTGTTGGCGCTGGAGTGGGGGCCGATCGAGCTGTTCCGGAACGACGCCGGACGCTTCGTCGAGGCCGGCGCGGAGTGGGGGCTCGAAGGCCACGCGGGCCGCTGGAACGGGATCACCACCGGCGACCTGAACGGGGACGGCCGGCCCGACATCGTGGCCACTTCCTGGGGGCGGAACACCGTGCACCGCCCGGAGCCCGGCCGTCCCCTCCGCCTGCTGTACGGCGACTTCGACGGGAACCGCACCGTCGACGTCCTCCTAGCCCAGGTCGAGGATCGCGGCCGGGGGGAGGCGCTCTACCCGCTGGAGCACCCGCTCCGGCTGGTCCGCGCTCTCCGGGGCGGCGGCCGGGGGCTGGACAGCTTCTCCGCCTGGGCGGCCGCCACCGCCGGCGAGCTGATCGGCGAGCCCCCCGAGGAGGCCCTCCAGGTACATGCCGAGACGTACGAGCACGCGCTCTTCCTCAACCGCGGCGACCGCTTCGAGCCCGTCCGGCTGCCGACGGAGGCCCAGCTCGCCCCCGCCTTCTACGCGGGCGTGGCCGATTTCGACGGCGACGGGAGCGAGGACGTCTTCCTCAGTCAGAACTTCTTTCCAACCCCGACCGAGGAGCCGCGCTACGACGCGGGGCGGGGGCTCCTGCTCCTGGGCGACGGGACGGGGGGGCTCACCGCCGTTCCGGGCCAGGCCTCGGGGATCGAGGTCTACGGCGACGCGCGGGGCGCCGCCTTCGCCGACTTCGACGCGGACGGCCGTACGGACCTCGCCGTGTCCCAGAACGGGGCCGCCACGAAGCTCTACCGGAACGTCGGGGCGCGACCGGGCCTGCGGGTGCGGCTCGAGGGGCCGCCGGGAAACCCGGACGCCGTCGGGGCCACGGTCCGGCTCGTCTACCCGGCCGGAACGGAGGGTCGGGTCCGGCTCGGGCCCGCCCGCGAAGTGCACGCGGGCTCCGGGTACTGGTCGCAGGACGGGGCCGTGCAGGTCCTGGGCGGTGTCGAGGGGGCGACGGCGCTTCGGGTGCGCTGGCCCGGCGGGGCCGAGACGGAGGTGCCACTCGAGCCCGGCGCCCGCCAGGTGAGGGCCGAAGCGCCCGGGAGGTGAGCCGCGGGCCACCCACGGCCGAACCGCCGAGGCACCCGGGCGCTGAACGTCCGCGGTGCTCCCCGGCCCACCGTGAGGCCTCGTCGCCCGCGCTCAGATCACGCCCAGCCGCTCGCCGACGGACTTCAGCGCCTCCAGCGCCCGGTCCAGGTGCTGGCGCTCGTGGCGGGCCGAGACCTGGCAGCGGATGCGCGCCTCGCCCTTCGGCACCACCGGGTAGCCGAACCCGATCACGAAGACGCCCTCGTCCAGGAGCTGGTTCGAGAGCGAGATGGCGGCCGACGTCTCGCCCACCACCACGGGCACGATCGGGGTGTCTCCCTCGATCGGCCGGTATCCCATTCCCACCAACTCCTCGCGGAAGTAGGCGGTGTTGTCCCGCAGCTTCGCGACCAGCTCCGGGTGGTTCTCCAGGTGGTCGATCGCGGCCAGGGCGCCGCAGGCCGAGTGGGGCGGGACGGCGTTCGTGAAGAGCTGGGTCCGGGAGTTCTGGACCAGGTAGTCGACCACGGCGCGGCTGGAGGCCGTGAAGCCCCCGGCCATGCCGCCCAGCGCCTTCCCCAGGGTGGAGGTGACGATGTCCACCTCGCCGTGCATCCCGAAGTGCTCGGGCGTGCCGCGTCCGGTGTCGCCCAGCACCCCGGTCGCGTGGGAGTCGTCGATCGCCATGATCGCGTCGTGGCGGTCGCACAGCTCGCGGATCTCGGGAAGCGGGGCGATCTCCCCCTCCATGGAGAACACGCCGTCGGTGATGACCAGCCGATGACGCGCGTCGCGGCTCTCCTCCAGCGCCTCCTCGAGCGAGCCCATGTCCATGTGCTCGTAGATCTTCCGCTGCGCCTTGCACAGCCGGATCCCGTCGATGATCGAGGCGTGGTTCAGTGCGTCCGAGATGATCACGTCCTCCTCCGACAGGAGGGGCGCGAAGAGGCCCTCGTTCGCGTTCCAGCAGGAGGTGTAGGTGACCGACGCCGGCAGCTCGAGGAAGTCGGCGATCCGGTCCTCGAGCTCGCGGTGGATGTCGAAGGTGCCGCAGATGAAGCGGACCGAGGAGGTCCCGGCGCCGTAGGTGTCCACGCCCTTCCGGACCGCGTCCTCGACGGACGGCTCGTCGCACAGCCCCAGGTAGTTGTTGGAGCAGAGGTTCACGACCTCGCCG
>CAYMQZ010000332.1:0-2755 GCA_964392705.1 uncultured Gemmatimonadota bacterium | reverse complement strand
GAAGTTGTCGTTGTCGAAGGCGAGCGTGACCTCGTTGGTCGCGACGACCGTCTCGCCGCCCACGAGGACCAGGTTGCCGCCGATCGTGTGCTCGACGTTGTCGAACGCCGCCTCGAGCTGCTCGCCGGTGCACTCGCCGACCGTGGCGGCCGTGTTGAGCACGCACTCGACTTCCTGCTGCGCCTGCCCGGACACGGAGGCCTGGGCGCCCGAGATCGAGGCGCTGCCGCCCGCCACCGTCTGGCAGGTCTGGGCCACGCCGTCGACCACCAGCTGGATCTCCTGGACCTCCTGGTCGCCGGCCTCCACGTTGAACACGACGACCACGCTCCCGGAGACGGGACTGGTGACGTTGTTGCCCTCGAGGTCCTCGACCGACTTGATCGTGAACTGGGCGTCCTCCGGCGGCGGCGGCGGCGGCGGCGGTGTCTCGACCTGGGTGATGTCGTCCGCGCAGGCGCTGAAGCCGACGACCCCCATGGCCGCAACGCTGGCTACCAGCAGCAATCTCGTAACCTTCTTCATTCACTCCTCCTCAGGGATGAAGTCCTTCGGTGGTGATTGACTCGTTGCGGACCCTTGGGCCGTCGCTCCCCTCCCGCGCAATATGGGGAATGCGCCCCTACGCCGTAAACGGGCGCATCATACCCCGACCTTGCGACAAGGTCAAGGGCTAAGAGTGCGGCGAAGCCTGTCATTTGGTCGCCTTCCCGTCCACCTCCACCTCCCGCGCCCCCGCAGGTCGTACGGCGTGACCCGAGGGCCCGGGGCCCGTCGGGCGAAAACCCGCGCGGCGGCGGCATTCCAAGCGCCGCTCCGAGTATCGCACGAGTCTGTCCGCACGTCAAGACCGTCCCGACCGCGTCCAATACCATCAATCGGCGGGAGCGGTCGCGGCGGACTCGCCGGCGCCTCGCAGGAATTCCCGCAAGAACCGACCGGTATGGCTCGTTTTCACTGCCGCGATACTCTCCGGGGGACCTTGAGCAACTACCGTGCCGCCTCCTTCCCCCCCCTCCGGACCCAGGTCGATGACCCAATCCGCGGTCTTGATGACGTCCATGTGGTGTTCGATCACGACCACCGTATTTCCACGGTCCGCCAGACGGTGCAGGGTCCGCAGGAGGATGCGAACGTCCTCGAAATGCAGGCCCGTCGTGGGCTCGTCGAGAATATACATCGTGTCGCCGGTCGCGCGCTTGGCGAGCTCGGTGGCGAGCTTCACCCGCTGCGCCTCGCCGCCCGAGAGCGTGGTGGCGGACTGTCCGAGGGTCATGTAACCGAGTCCCACATCCCGCAAAGTTTTCAGGCGCCGTCGGATCGGGGGGACCGGCTCGAAGAAGCGGAGGGCCTCCTCGACCGTCATCTCGAGCACGTCGGCGATGCTCTTTCCTTTATACAGGACTTCCAAGGTCTCCCTGTTGTAACGTCTGCCCCGACAGATGTCGCACGGGACGTAGACGTCGGGCAGGAAGTGCATCTCGATCTTCACCAGGCCGTCGCCGCGACAGGCCTCGCAGCGGCCGCCCTTCACGTTGAAGCTGAAGCGCCCCTGGTCGTAGCCCCGGATGCGGGACTCCGGGAGCCGGGCGTAGAGCTGGCGGATCGGCGTGAAGACGCCCGTGTAGGTCGCGGGGTTCGAGCGGGGCGTGCGGCCGATCGGGCTCTGGTCCACGTCGATCACCTTGTCGATCCGCTCCAGCCCCTCGACCGCGCGGTGCTCCCCGGGGCTGCCCTTGGCCCGGTACAGCTCCCGGGCCAGGCGGCGGTAGAGGATCTCCTCCACCAGGGTCGACTTCCCGGATCCCGAGACCCCCGTGACGCAGATGAAGAGACCGAGGGGGAAGCGCACGTCGATGTCCTTCAGGTTGTGCTCGCGCGCGCCGCGCACGACCAGGTCGCCGGCGCCCGGCGCGCGGCGGCTCCCCGGGGTCGGGATCTCGCGATCGCGCCGCAGGTAGGCGGCGGTGAGCGACTGCGGATTGCGCAACAGCTCTTGCAGAGTGCCAGAGACCAGCACCCGTCCGCCGTGGCGGCCCGCGCCCGGCCCCATGTCCACGATGTGGTCGGCGGAGCGGATCGTGAACTCGTCGTGCTCCACCACCAGCACCGTGTTCCCGAGGTCGCGCAGGGCCCGCAGCGTGTCCAGGAGCCGCCGGTTGTCGCGCGGGTGGAGGCCGATGCTGGGCTCGTCCAGGACGTAGAGCACCCCCACCAGGCGGCTCCCGATCTGGGTGGCGAGCCGGATCCGCTGCGCCTCGCCGCCGGAGAGCGTGTCGGCGGAGCGGCCCAGGGTCAGGTAGCCCAGCCCCACCTGGTTCATGAAGCGGAGCCGCTCGGCGATCTCCTTGAGGATGGGGAGGCGGATCTCGGCCTCGGCCCCTCCGGACTCCGCGGCCCGCTCACGCATCTCGTCGAGGGCGGCCGCCGCCCGCTCGACCGGCAGCTCGACCACCTCGCTCAGGTGCCGGCCGTCCACCGTGACGGCGCGGCTCTCCGCCCGCAGGCGGGCGCCGCCGCACTCGCTGCACGGCAGGGTCATCATGTAGTCCGAGAGGCCCTCCCGAACGCTGTCGCTGTCCGTCTCCTCGTAGCGCCGCCGGACCCAGTCGACCGCCCCCTCCCAGTCGAGCTCCGGGTCGCCCCGGAGCACGGCCTCCCGCTGGTCGGGGTCCAGCTCCGACCAGGGGTCGTTCGGGTCGAAGCCGTGCCGCTCGGCGAGGGCGGGAAGCACCTTCTTCCGAAGCCGGCCCCG
>CAYMQZ010000331.1:0-2776 GCA_964392705.1 uncultured Gemmatimonadota bacterium | reverse complement strand
ATGCTGCGCCTGCGCGGGCGGCCGGAGGCGCGGAGGCTGGCGGGGGGACGGCGGTGAAGAAGTGCGTCTACCGCGAGCCCGCCGAGACCGCCGTCGCTCCCTCGCCCAGCCGCTCCAGCACGAACCCCGTCGCCATCTCGTACAGGTTGAGGCGTGACTCGGGGCCCTCGATGCCGTGGCGCTTGTTGGGGTAGATGCGCAGGTCGAAGTGCCGGTTCGCGCGCTCCAGCTCGTGCACCATGAGCAGCGTGTTCTGGAAGTGCACATTGTCGTCGCCGGTGCCGTGGATCAGGAGGAGCGGCGACTCCAGCTTCGCGGCGTGGGTCAGGGGGGAGCCGGCCTCGTAGCCGTCGGGGTTCTCCTCGGGCGTCCGCATGTAGCGCTCCGTGTAGATCGTGTCGTAGAGCTTCCAGTGCGTGACGGGCGCCACGGAGACGCCGGCCACCAGCCGGTCACCGCCGTGGAGCAGGGCGTTCAGCGTCATGTAGCCGCCGTAGCTCCAGCCCCAGATCCCGATCCGCTCCGGGTCCACGTAGGGGAGGTCGGCGAGCTGCGAGATCGCCGCGAGCTGGTCGGCCGTCTCGAGCTGCCCCAGCCGCAGGTACACCTGCTTCTTGAACTCCCGGCCGCGCCCTCCGGTCCCCCGGTTGTCGACGCTGGCCACCAGGATCCCCCGCTTCGCCAGGTACTGGTGCCACAGCGCGCGCGAGCCTCCCCAGCGGTCGATCACGGTCTGGGAGCCGGGTCCGCCGTACGCGTACACGAGCAGGCCGTACCGGCGCGAGGGGTCGAAGTCGCGCGGCTTCAGCACATAGGCGTTCAGGGGCGTCCCGTCGGCGGCCTCGACCTCCAGGAACTCGATCGTCCCCACGCCCGCCGAGTCGAGCCGCGCGACCAGGGGGGCGTTCTCCTCCAGGGCGCGCACGGTCTCCACGCCGCCCCCCCACACCCGGTAGAGCAGGGCCGTGGGCGGCGTGTCGATCGTCGAGTGGCGGTCGATGAAGTACCGGGACTCCGGGCCGAAGGAAGCGCCGTGCACCCCGCGTCCCCCGAGGAGGACGAGGGGCTCGCCGCCCCTCAGCGGCACCGAGAGGACCTGGCGGGTGCGCGGGCTCGCGTACGCGCCCGCCAGGTACACCCGGTCCTCCCCCTCATCGACGCCGTACAGCTCGGTCACGTCCCACGAGCCGCCCGTCACCTGGCGCACCAGCGTCCCGTCGCGCTCGTACAGGTAGAGGTGGTTGAACCCGTCGCGCTCGCTCAGCCAGAGGAAGCGCTCGCCGTCGTCGATCCACCAGGGACCGTCGATCACGTCGACCCAGGCGTCGTCGGTCTCGGTCAGGATCACGCGCGTCTCGCCGGTGCCCGCGTCCCCCAGCAGCAGCTCCAGGCGGTTCTGGTGCCGGTTCAGCCGCTGGATCACGACCTCCTCGGAGGAGACGGCCCACTCCATCCGCGGGACGTAGATGTCCTCCTCGGGGCCGAGGTCGAACCAGGTCGTCTCCCCCGTCGCCAGCTCCAGCGATCCCACCCGGACGCGCGAGTTCTCGGTACCGGCCTTGGGGTAGCGGACGGGGATCAGCTCCGGATACAGGGAGGTCTCGTCGATCAGGTGGAACTCGCGGATCGGGCTCTGGTCCAGCCGCCAGTAGGCGATCCGGGTCCCGTCGGGGTTCCAGCGGAACGCGTCCCGGAGGCCCAGCTCCTCCTCGTAGACCCAGTCGGTGGTGCCGTTGATGATCGTCTCGTCGCCGTCGGTCGTGAGCGCGCGCTCGGCGCCCGTAGTCAGGTCGGCGAGCCAGATGTCGTGATCGCGCACGAACGCCACCTTCGTCCCGTCGGGCGAGAACTTGGCGAACATCTGCCAGCCCTCCTCCTCGCTGACCGGCGTGAGGCTCCGCGTCTCGAGGTCGAAGACGTAGTAGGTGCCCTTCGTGCGGGCCCTCCACACCTGCTGGGCGTTCGTGAAGATCAGCGCCCGGCGCCCGTCGGCGGAGAAGTCGAAGCCCTCGATCGCGATCGGCTCCTCCGCTCCGGCCGGGATCAGCTCGGCCGCGGCGATCAGGCGCTCGCGCTCGCCGCTGTCGGCGTCCACCCTCCACAGCTCGGAGCGGCCGGCCGAATCGGGCTCGACGCGGGCCCAGGCCGCCTCTCCCGACAGCCAGGTCGCATCGTAGGTCTCCGGCGAGAAGTCCGAGGAGGCGTGTATGCGCGCCAGGGAGAAGTCACCGGGCCGCGTCGCCCCTGCCGCGGCGGGCTCCTGGCCGACCGCGTCGCCCGCCGGGACGCCGGCGGCGACGGCCGCCGACGCGATCGCCAGCAGGGCCGTCCAGGTGCGGAGCGCTTTCCCCGCCCGCGCCCGAATCTTCCGTCGAGCCGGCTCCTCGCCGATTCCGCGCAATCTCATCGCTTCCCTCCCGCCTCCGGTGTTCCTTCGTCTCTCGACGCTCCGCCGCGGGAAACTCGCGCTCCGTCGCCTCGACCCCGGCGTCCGCGCTCTCCTCGACCCCGGCCTCCGGCCGCGGCCGGGGCCTGGTTCGCCCCAATGTACGCCGCGAGGCTCCCGGGGTCCCGCCCCCGCGGACATCGCTTGACTTCGCTCCCGCGCCCCCTACTTTCGCCGGGACGCCGCCCGGAGCGACCGCCCCCCCCGACGCCGGACCGCCGGCGGACCGCGGGAACGGATCCTCTCCGGGCGTACCACTGTAGGTAGTCTGCGAGTGTAGGTAGTCTGCGAGCTCCTCGAAAACGGGTCACCCACGAAGGGCCTCGATGT
>CAYMQZ010000330.1:0-2777 GCA_964392705.1 uncultured Gemmatimonadota bacterium | reverse complement strand
TCACCCGGGCCATCGCCGAGGAGATCCACGCGGCGCTCGGCCCGCAGGAGCAGGCTCGGCTCGCCGAGGCGCCCACCGTCGACCCCCAGGCCTACGAGGCCTACCTCAAGGGTCTGTTTCACGCGTCGAGCACCGCCGACCAGGGGTTGCAAAACGCGCTCCGGTATTTCGAGTTGGCGCTCCAGAAGGATCCGGAGTACGCGGCGGCCCACAGCGGGATCGCCTTGGTTTGGTCGGCTCGCCAAACGATGGGGTTCACCGACCCCCGGGAGGCGGGACCGAAGGTCGAGGCCGCGGCGGCGAGGGCGATCGAGCTGGACAGCAAGCTCGCCGACGCACATCTGGCCCGAGCCTGGGTCCGACAGGGCGTGGATTGGGACTGGGCGGGAGCGGAGGCCTCGTACCGGCGAGCCATAGATCTCAATCCGAACCACGCGCGTGCGCGGGCCGGATACGCCTGGATCCTGGGTATAACGGGCCGTGGGGATGACGCGCTCGCGCAGTTGGAGCGCGCCCTGGAGCTGGATCCGTTGAACCCTTTCCTCCGAAGCTTCTACGGGATCAACCTGATCGGCAGGCGCCGCTACGACGCCGCGATCGCCCAGTTCAGAGAAGTGCTCCGGGCCGCTCCCGATCACCCGCTGGCCATCTCGGGACTGTGGATGGCCTTCCATCAGAAGGGCATGTACGACGAGGCGCTGGCTTACGCGAAGGCAGACCTCGGCCGGTACGGGGTCCCGGGGCTCGATGAGGCCGCGGCACGGGGTCACGCCGAAGGAGGGTACGAGGGAGCGCTGGAGCGGATGGCTGGGAGGCTCGAGGAGCACTCGAGTCGCGGTTACATCTCGCCCATGGATCTCGCGCAGGCGTATACGTACGCCGGCGATACCGACCGGGCCTTCGAGTGGCTCGAGCGGGCCTACGAGGCCCGCGAGCCGAACCTGATGTCGGTGAACGTGAGGCCGGATTTCGACCCCCTGCGAGACGACCCCCGCCTGGATGACCTTCTTCGTCGGATGAACCTGAGGAGCTGAGCGGAAGCCGTTGTCCCCGTTCCGCGCGTTCCTGGCCGAGTTGAAGCGTCGCCGGGTGTGGCGCGTGGCGATCGTGTACGCCGCCACGGCGTTCGTCGTGGTCCAGGTGGCCGACCTCTTCTTCCCCCGCCTGGCGCTCCCCGACTGGTCCGTCACCCTGGTCGTCGTCCTCGCCCTGCTCGGCTTCCCGATCGCTCTCGTCCTGGCCTGGGCGTTCGAGCTGAGCCCGGAGGGCGTGCGGCGGACGGAGTCGGTAGCCGGCGAGGCGGCCCTCGAGCCCGCCCGCCGGGGCATCCTGTTCGCCGCGGCGGCCGCGGTGGCGCTCCTGGCCGGCGGAGGGTGGTGGCTCCTGGCCGGCGGCGCCGATGATGACTCGGCACGCGCTATCGAGCGGCTGGCGGTGCTCCCCTTGTCGAACCTCATGGACGACCCGGAGCAGGAGTACTTCGTCCAGGGGATGCATGACCGCTTGATCTCCGAGCTCCAGCAGGCCGGGGTGGCCGTCATCGCCCGCACTTCCGTCTTGCCGTACCAGAAGGGCGATACGCCGGTGCGCGAGATCGCCCGCGCGCTGGAGGTGGACGCGGTGATCGAGGGCTCGGTGTTCCGGACCGGCGATAGCGTGGCGATCGAGGCGCGACTGGTGGACGGCACGACCGAGCAGTACCTGTGGCGGGAGTCCTTCGGCGGGAGCCTGCGGAACGTCGTGGCGCTCCACCGGGACCTCACCCGGGCGATCGCCGAGGAGATCCGGCTGGCGCTCGGCCCGCAGCAGCGGGCACGTCTCGCGAAGGCGCCCACCGTCGACCCGCAGGCGTACGAGTCGTACCTCAAGGGCCGCCTACACCTGGAGAGGCTATCCCCGGCAGATCTCGATGCAGCGCTCGAGTACTTCGAGCTGGCGCTCCAGGCGGATCCCGATTTCGCCCTGGCGCACGCGGGCATCGCCCGAGTCTGGGGCGTCCGGGCAGCCTTCGGGCTCGCGCCCGTCGAGGAGGCCATGGCGCGAGTGAAAGCCGCCGCCCGAAGGGCCCTCCAGTTGGACTCCACGCTCGCCGAGATCCACACGTTGCTGGCTTGGATTCGAACCCGGGAATGGGATTGGGAGGGCGCCGACTCGGCACACCGCCGGGCCATCGAGCTCAATCCCAACGATGCCCTCGCGCAGGCCTTTTACTCCCAATTCCTGCTTTTCACGAAGCGGCCCGGGCGGGGACTGGCACACATCGAGCTCGCGCTGGAGTTGGATCCGCTCAATCCCCTGTACCAGAACCTCTACGGCATCCGTCTCATGATCGTGGGCCGTTACGACGATGCGATCGCGCGATTCCAGGAGATCCTCAGGCTCGCACCTCACAATCAGCAGGCCTACAACGGGCTCAATGCCGCGTATTTTCAGAAGGGCATGCTGGAAGAGTCTCTGGCCGCGAAAAAGGCCTTCTACGGGGCGCTGGGTGAGGGCGAGGTCGTCGAAGCCATGGAGCGGGGCTACGCGCAAGGCGGCTATTCGGCGGCAATGAAACGCGCAGCGGAGACGCTCGCCGCCCGCCCCGGCTACGACAAGCGCGTCGACATCGCCGCGCTCTACATGCTGGCGGGCGACGAAGACAGGGCGCTGGAATGGCTGGAAAAGGCGTACGAGGCACGGGACCCGGACATGATCGACGTCACCGTGGTTCCCACCTTCGATCCGCTCCGCGACGACCCGCGCTTCCAGGACCTGGTACGCCGGGTGGGGCTTCC